>CAYUZB010000037.1:0-4404 GCA_964449565.1 uncultured Granulosicoccaceae bacterium
GATACTGACGGTGGCGACACTGGCGGTGATACCGGCGGCGACACTGGTGGTGACACTGGCGGCGGCGGTGCACCAGGTGGTGAAGCAGGTCCAGTGGTAACTGCACTTCAAGGTGCAGGCCTCGGTGCTTTTGTTGCATTCCTCGACACCAATATCGGTAGCCCTTCACTGGAAGACAACACTTGGACTGTTTTTGCACCAACCGATGCAGCTCTTGCAGCAGCTACCGGTACGGTTAGCGAACAGGATCATATCTTCGTAAATGGGAACCTGGATCCAGATGCCCTGGCAGCTATGGGTGAAATTGTCACAAATGGCGGCAACGCATTCGCGATCGGTGGTGATGCATCAGCCCTGACTGTCGGTGGATTCACAGCCACTTTGATCAATACAGGTGATGCTGGCGCTACGGTTTATGAGATCGATGGTGTCTTGCAGTAAAGTCGTCTTTACTTGACGATACGAAAAACCGGCTGATCGAGAGATCAGCCGGTTTTTTTATGCCCGAAGAAAATAAACCAACTGCCCAAATCCGCTCTTTGTTCCGCGTATGACAAGTCAGTTCGATACCGGCAAGCTCGTGATTAGGATTCCATCAATATCAAACCCAACGGCGACGCCTGACCCACTGGGCAAACCTTGATATAAACTCACGACACACCTTTTCTATCGCAAATTTAGCGATACAGGCATTACGTACCTGCGACATAGCGCTGTAAATACAGCGTCAAACCAAATGTCAGCAACGCCGCCAAGACCCACAAAGCAGAACCCGTGGCTGCGATCAACATGGCATCAACTAACGATATTCCGGCAATCATGCTGACTACTGCGCGCGGTATGTCACCCGGCTGGCGACGTAAAACGAAACGCAAGGAGTAGATCAGCCAACCGATGAATAGCAAAATTGTCAGCCACGATACGAGCCCTGACGGGTTCGAGGCAGCAGCATAGAAAACGGGTATAGCCAGAAACGCCAGAGGCCACATATTTTTGACTTCGCCCAGATTCTCCTGCTTGGCGGTGTAGGTCAATCCGATCAGGTAGCACAGTAATGCCACCGCGCCAAAATACAAAAAACTCGATGGCTCGCTTGTTAACGTCCAGCCTGCTGTGACATACACCAGCATGCGGCACAGACCCATGACAAATGGACTCAACGGATTATTCTTGTGCCAGGCGTTGTACAGAACAATCGCTGCGGCCAGCGATAGAGCTGCGAAAATCGCAGGCCAACCGCCACCACCGGACACCATCGCGCAACAAGCGATCAGCAGCACAGCAACGCCCAACATGGCAAACCCGGCGTAGTAGACGCTCGATGCACTTACTAATCCTGAGGGGATGGGACGTTCAGGACGCTCTATTGCATCGATGTCTTTGTCAAATGCATCATTGAGAAACATGCCACCGGTATAAGCGAGTGACATGGCAAGGAGCAGAGCCAGTATTCGCCAGTCATGCAGTGACGCTCCAGCCAACACCACACCCGCAATCGTATTGCTCCATACCGTCGGCAGATTGGACACACGGCCAAGGCGCAAAAAGGTGGTGGCGCTCCAGCTCAAGAGAGTATTTCCCGAACCCATTGCAATTCGCGCACAATTGCCGCATCCATACTTTGCGTGCGGTATTGCTCCGGCAATACATTCCAGGTGTATGTTTCGACCTCGAGGTGAGCACTTACGGGGTCGTTTCTTTGTTTCTCCAGCGCCTCTCGTACAAAGAACTGCGTGGAAGAAAAATCGCCCAGATCATCCAGAAAAACAGGCACGTGAAAATGCACACGCCATTCGCGCGCAACATTGTCATCGCTCAATGCAGTGAATGCGTCGGCAAGATCCGCATACCGATTCAATGACCCATTGCATCGCTCTACCACCTGATGCAAATACACATTGTCCTCAAACGGACGCAAGATGTTGATAGTGTCTCGGGTGACATTCTCAAGGCGAAGCCCGGCACTGATCTGCACTTTTCCAATATCGATTCCTGCAGAACGTAACTCGGCAATACAGGAATCATAAGATTCGAACTCGACCGCGGCATGACATAAATCAAGACAAAGAGTCAGATGCTTGCGTAACAATATTTCCGTGTCGCCCGGGTCCAGACCAAGCAAGTCTGCCAGTTGTTTCTGCGATTCTCTGCTGAATAGATAATCACTGAAAAAATCGACTGACTCCTCGATCGTTTCGAGAAAACAACACGGTTCAGGCTCCAGTGCCAAAACAATGCTTCTGCCAAGCCGTTGTTCCAGCTCGACCAGATGAGCAACATGTTTAACCATGTTGCGCGCTATCGACCAGATATCTTCAACATTATTGATGCGCGCCTTGAATGCACCTGGTACGGTACTGATACTGCCGATTTGATCTGCTGGCAGAATCTCAGCGAAAACGTCAGCGACTTGATTGGTATAGCGAAGCCGTTCTTCGTCTTGCCAATCAGGCAGATACACATCCTCCTTGACTCGTGTGCCATGAAACTGGCCGTACGGAAAGGCATTGATGGTAAACACATACAGCTTGTTGTCGGTCAGAAAAGTTTTGAACTCAGCCAACGCAGCGGGTGCTGCCAGATCACCAACAGCATCGGCCGACAGTCGCAGACCAATACCAAATTCGTCATCAGGGCTCATGGCCTGACGGATTTGTGGCATGTAGCGCGTCAGATTGTCGCGAACCTCAGCCCAGGATTCACCCGGATGTATATTCGAGCAATAACTGAGGTGGCTTATTGCACCATTGGCATGCGAGAGTTTCACCGATTCTGTCCAGGTTGCGCCAAAGAGATCAGAACCAAGGCTACTGTCAGTGCAAGCCTCGTCTGATCATGATTCCCTTAGTAAAACACGAATTGTGTTGCCATTAAACCACTGTGCTCAGTATCATCGAATGATGAAACAGACTTTGGTTATTCTGGTAGTCGGTTTAAGCCCGGCTCTGGTAGGTGAACATACACCTCATCTTCAAAAACTTGGCCGCCGCGGAGGTATCCGTCCACTGAAGGCCATTACGCCTGCCGTTACCTGTTCGGCTCAGTCAACACTGTTGACTGGTCTGATGCCCTCCGAACACGGTATCGTCGCCAACGGTTGGTATTTTCGCGATTTGTCTGAGGTTTGGCTATGGCGACAATCGAACCGTCTGGTGGCAGGAGAGAAAATCTGGGAAGCTGGAAAGGCACGTGATGTGACGTTTACCTGTGCCAAGATGTTCTGGTGGTACAACATGTACTCGAGCGCTGACTGGAGCGCCACCCCCAGACCTATGTATCCCGCTGACGGACGAAAAATTCCCGATCACTATAGTTATCCCGCCGCTTTGCACGACGAGCTGGATGAAAAATTCGGGCAATTCCCCTTGTTCAAATTCTGGGGGCCCATGGCCGATATCACCTCCAGTCGCTGGATCAGTGACGCCACACGCCATGTCATGGATACTCGCAAGCCAACCCTGACACTGACCTACCTGCCGCACCTGGACTACAACTTACAGCGCCTGGGACCCGACTTGGCACATCCTAAAATCCAGAGCGATCTGCGCGAAGTGGATGAGCTATGCGGCGAACTGATCGAAGCTGCCGATAAACAAGGCCAGAACATCATTGTCGTCTCTGAATACGGAATCACAGAGGTGAGCGATGCCATACACATCAATCGCGCACTACGAGAAGCCGGGCTCATTCAAGTACGCAATGAACAAGGCCGTGAACAACTCGATGCCGGTGCTTCTGATGCCTTCGCAGTAGCTGATCATCAAATCGCACATGTGTACGTCAACAACCCTGCGAAGCTAACGCAAACGCGAACAATACTTGAACAACTCGATGGCGTTGAACATGTACTCGACGAAGCAGGCAAGAAGTCCTGGGGGCTCGATCATAAGCGCTCCGGTGAGCTGGTGGCTATATCCAAAGCGGATCGTTGGTTCAGCTATTACTATTGGCTGGACGATACACATGCACCCGATTATGCACGTACTGTTGATATTCACCGTAAACCGGGTTACGACCCGGTTGAGCTCTTTATCGATCCTGAAATCAAACATCCAATGCTGGCCGTCGGTTCACGATTAGCCCGTAGAAAACTCGGCTTCCGAAATTTGCTGGATGTGATTTCCTTGAAAGACACCAAACAGGTCAAAGGTTCACACGGCAGACCAACTGATGATCCCGACCATGGGCCATTGGTAATCAGTTCCGAGGCCGGTTTGTTACCGGATGGTGAAATTCAATCCACCGCATTCAAAGAGTTGGTGCTTCGGCACGTGTTCGAATAGCTGGCCTTAGGGCGAGAATTTATTGCTCATGACATACGCGAAGCTTAGAAAAAAGTACCACAGAGTGATCCGCTCGCGCCATCTATTTAAGGCCAAAGCTCATTGGTCATTGGTCATTGGT
>CAYUZB010000037.1:4504-6636 GCA_964449565.1 uncultured Granulosicoccaceae bacterium
TCATTGGTCATTGGTCATTGGTAGATAAGTGCATCAATCATCGATCGGTGTTGAGCCATGTATATCTTGAACCAGGCTGAAAACAGCTCAGGGTGACTGGCCATTTGTTCCAGTATTTCAGGAATGCTCAACCATTGCGTGGCGGATACTTCTTCCGGATTAAATTCCGCCGGTAGTTCTGCCTCGTCAAGTTTGCCGTAGAAGCAATGCACATGCTCGTTTTCGTACAGCTTGCCGACGCGCGCAGTGTAGTCGATACAACCGAATTCCTTTAGTGCTACTTCCCACCCCAACTCTTCATGCAAGCGTCTGAGCGCGCATAGCTTGGCATCTTCATTCCAGCGGGGGTGCGAGCAAACAGTGTTAGCCCACAGACCACCTGAATGATATTTCGTATCAGCACGTTTTTGTAGTAACAAGCGCTGATCATGGAATACGAAAATGGAAATCGCCACATGCGGTACATTGCGCACATGGGCATCCAGCTTTTCAATCGGATAAAGCTTGCGAGCCTTATCGTCACCGATGCCAGTAATCAGCTCATGTAAGTTGCTATCAATGACGCTCGTACTCGCGCTCGTACTCGAATGAGTATTCATACGACGTTACTCGATGATCAATTGATTTGCATTACGCTTGCTGGCAGGTTCTTCTACCAGAGGTTCTCGACCTCCGCGCAAGATGGAATTGCCCTCATAAACATTTCGCTGATCAACTGCAGGCGGGTTCAACCAATCGTTCTCATGCATCTGACCGCTCTGCCCATACGCATCAAGTGCATTCTGGTAACACACTAACCTGACATGGTCTTCGGGGATACCACGTTGCAACGCAAGAGCGGCAGTTTTGGCAACACCCAAGGGTTCCGATATTCCCCAATCACAGGCAGAGTCGACCATTATTTTCTGTGCGCCGTACTCGGACAGAATATCCACCATCCGCTCATTACCCATTTTGGTTGAAGGATAAATAGAGAAAGCCGCCCAATAGCCGCGATCGAGAACTTCTCGCACCGTTTCTTCGTTGTTGTGATCCACAATGATTTTACCCGGATCCATTCCATGTTCTTCACAAACGTCCATCGATCGGCTCGTGCCACGTTTCTTGTCACGGTGCGGTGTATGAATCATGACGGGCAAATCGAGCTCTTTCGCCAGTTCCAACTGTTGCCGAAAATAGCGATCTTCCAATTCCGTTTGTTCGTCGTAACCAATTTCACCAATCGCCACAACACCTTCCTTGAGAGCAAATCGCGGCAGAATTTCCATAACGGCTTCGGCCAATTCTTCGTTATTTGCCTCCTTTGAATTGAGGCCGATGGTGCAATAGTGTCGAATGCCGAATTGACCGGCTCGGAACCGCTCGAATCCGAGGATGGCTGACAAGTAGTCGATATAGGTGGCCACATGCGTGCGGGGTTGACCAATCCAGAAGGCCGGTTCGATCACCGCCACGACACCTGATTTGGCCATGGCCTCATAATCGTCAGTGGTGCGTGAAATCATATGCGCATGTGGATCAATGAACATCATGCTTTTTCTCCATTTACTCCAATTTGCCCCTGTGAACCGCTGACGGAATCACTGAGTAAGTCCCAGCTTATCTCACCTCTTGAGATGGCAGCCGCTTCCTCTGAAAACCGAGTGAGTAGATCAGACGCCGCCGGATCAGAACACTGTGACAAAGCCAGCAACGCAGCCAAACGTTCAATTTCTACAGAAGATTCAGTAACCCGGCGTAAATCCTCGATCATATCAGTAGTCGCGAACGGCCCCACACACCGCCAGAGCTCTGGAGTAACCACTCGTTTGGCAGCCCAACGTTCATGAGCGTAGTCACAGAGTATATGTGCCAACTCCGCATTGGCACGCTCGTCCAAGCCTAGGATAGGACTCAATGTGCTGTCGATGAACAAGGCTTTCAAAACCATATGATTCCATCGATTTTGATCGAAATGGTCACGTGGATAAGAATTGTGGTGAGCGATAGCCTCGAACACTGCTCGTATATTGGTACGCAAGCCTTCACCAATCTGCGCATCCAATTCGGCGCTGTGCGGGTAAAGCGCAATACCTCGATAGAAGGTGATCGATTCGTTCAGGTCAGCGGTACGACACAGATCTTTAAACAAG
>CAYUZB010000037.1:6736-30643 GCA_964449565.1 uncultured Granulosicoccaceae bacterium
CCGACAAACGTGCTTGAAGCCAAAGTTCCAGATTTTTTGTTACGTTTTTCGGCATCCGATTCTGTCAATAAAAACTGTACTGTGGACAATCTGCTTGACAGCATAGCGTGTATAAGCGTCAGGATCTATTTCGCCGTCTCATCCAGTCAATAGCTTGCTCGACACAGGACTCATCCATAGCGTGCACCTCGACCCCTTGACCAAGGTCGGCTAAAAGCGTGATGGTCAATTCACCACCGAGATGTTCGCGAAAATCACTAAGCCCCTGCAGCACTTCGTATCGACCTTGTGAATTCTTGCTCTCCAAGCCTGGATGCCAGAGCTTAAAACCAAGATGCTCCAGTAAAAAGCAGATACGCTCATCAGCGCCCGGCTCGAGAAGACCACGAAGCACTGAATAGCGTGCATCCAGCGCAATGCCAATCGCCACCGCTTCACCATGACGAAGGTGATAACGCGTAATAGTCTCGAGGCGATGTGCCGCCCAGTGGCCAAAGTCAAGTGGTCGGGCACTGCCCGTCTCGAAGGGATCACCACCCTGCCCGATCTGCCGCATGTGTAACTCCGCACACCGCTTGATCATGTAACTCATCGCAGCGCGTTGAAACAAAACCAGCTCATCAGCATTTTGCTCAAGCCAGGCATAGAAATCGGCATCTCTGATCAAGGCAACCTTGACCGCTTCTGCCATGCCCGCAATTTTGTCGCGCTCAGGCAGGCATTCAATGAATTCGTAATCATTTAGCACGGCAAAGGGGGGAGCGAAAGTACCCACATAATTTTTTTGCCCAAAAAGGTTAACGCTATTTTTAACCCCTACACCTGAATCGTTTTGTGAGAGCACTGTCGTTGGTATTCGCACATGTCGTATACCTCGATGCGAGGTTGCAGCAACCAACCCGACAGCATCCAGCAAAGCGCCACCACCGATACCGATAACATAGGAATGACGATCAATATGTTCATCTGACAGGACCTTTTGCATCTGCTCGATAAAATGCAGATCAGACTTTATCCGCTCGCCAGAAGGCATGGATATCGGTGGCACGACCAGTTCCATTTGTTGAGGATGAGCTTGAGCGTAGTGGTTGATGGCATCGGGCAAGCCCGGCATGGCCCTGATAACACCATCGTCCAAAAAAACTATGATGCGATGGCGCTTGTCAGTTTCCAGATGGCAAAGAGTATCGCGTAAGACCAGATTAGCAGGATTAAACAGCCCACTGGTAAAACAAACCGGAAAGGCATAACTGACCGTAAATCGCTGCCAACTGGTTTCGGCTTCAATCTGACTGGGATCCTGAAGTTGGTCCATTGGAATCATTGAAATTATGGGTTCGAATCGCTCATCGGCGACTTGTGTTCATTATAATCAGCGCAATTATCTTGCCGATGTCTGAATTCTTCGAGGATAAATAATTACCGCCTGCCGGTGCCAAAAGCAATAGGTAGCGCGCTCTTTTGAGATGAGTACAGTACTTCGACAGCCCGCTCTGTCAAAATCAGTTCCTGATGTAGAACAGTTTTTTGAGCTTTTAGTAAAAAATATTATTTGCGGATATACCGGTTTTTTAGTTAGAGTAGATGCGCGCTATCGATAGCAACGCCGAGCTGGAAATCCAGCTTAATATGCTCTACAGGAATAGTGCTACGCGTGGGTTAAAGCCCTATCGCTTAAGCGTCCAATTTCTTATGTGAGCCATCGCAGTATGGAAGCTTGGCGCTTTGCTTACATTGGCACAGATACGCATCCCCACTTTTTTCAGCGGTAAAAGCTATCGGGGAAAAATCACTGCCCTTGTGCGAACCATCACAGAATGGTTGCTTTTCCGACTTTCCGCAACTACAAAAAAAATACTTTTCACCCTCAACGAGGGTCACTACTGCCGGCTTGTTATCTGCAATTTCTGGCTTCATTTTGCCCAGTTCCAACGAAGAATTTCCCACACGATAGCACAGAGATTGCTCATTTAAAATTCATCAGTTCCAAGCCCCAGACCGCCATTCCCGCAATTTTATATCCGCTGTTTATAGTCATTGCGCCAGAGTCAATACTTTCAAGACCAATAATTACTTGAACAACAGCATAATTTGTTGATTCTCGAAGCGACATCTCGGATCCATTTACCGTGGCTGCGGTAAATTTCTTCATACCCAGCGCCTTCGGGGCTCGCGCTATTGCGTCACTTTTTCTGCGAGAAACCGCTCGATCTGACCATATCGACTTGAACCGGCACACGCTTGAAATGTCATAGTGTCGACGTGTTTGAGAGTGCCTGGCCCGCGAGAAAACCCAATGACGAATCGCCTTATGTCGAATAGATTTACCGCACGATTACCAAGACCACTTATCGGCTTGGCGCTGGCTTTGTCTTTACTATCCAGCCTCAGCCACGCTGATGACACCTTGAATGAGAAGATTGCGGAGCTAAGCCTGCAACTCTTTGCCACCCAGGGACCTGCCAAAGCGCCTATCGCTGATGAATTCGCCGCTTTCAATGACAAAAGTCTGATCCCGACCTTGGTACTTGCCATGCGCTGGACTGGCTCAAACATTCATGTCGCACATGCCTTGTCCAAATTAGCTGGAGAAGAAATAAGAACCTGGCACGAAGCCTACGAATGGCAGGAACGCCATCCAGAAATTATCCCGCATGCAACATACAAAGACTTGAAGCTCAGGTTTTTGGGAAATACCGATGCGCGCTTCAGAAACCTGTTTGCCGACCCTCATGGTGCACGTGAGAATATGCGTATCAGACTCGAAGAAGTCGTCTGGGGCGGCGTGCAGTTCGATGGCATCCCGTCATTGGATAATGCAACCATGATCAACGCTGACAAGGCGGACTATCTGCTCGACACGGATCTCGTCTTCGGTATTGAAATCAATGGCGATGCGCGTGCTTATCCGTTGCGGATTATGGGTTGGCACGAAATGGCCAATGATGTTATTGGCGGCGTCCCGGTTGCTCTGGCTTATTGCACCTTGTGCGGCAGCGGAATTTTATATGAGACCTTGCTTGAGGGCTCTGATGATCCTCTGGTCTTCGGCTCATCCGGTTTGCTCTACCGCTCCAATAAATTGATGTTTGACCGCACTACCAATAGTTTGTGGAATCAGTTCAGCGGGGAACCCGTAGTAGGCGCTCTGGCCACCAGTAAAATCAAACTGAAAGTCAGACCCATAGCAATCACCACATGGGAAGCCTGGCTCAAGCAACATGAAAACACCACTGTACTGTCACTGCAAACAGGCCACGTTCGCAACTACAATTCAGGTGTTGTTTACCAGGAATATTTCGCCAGTCCTGAATTGATGTTTCCAGCCTTGATCAAAGATGAAAATCAAGCATCGCGAAAAGACTATATTTTTGGCGTTAGAAATGTTGCATCCAGTAAAGCATGGCCGCTGTCTGCCTTTACAACTGAGCCCGTTATCAATGATGCGGTCGGCAACCTGTCTCTAGTGCTACTCGGAGATGCAACGACACGCACTGTTCGTGCATATGAGCGAGAAGCAGGTGAAGAATTCTCTCTATCACCCACTGGGGAAATCAGCACGGAGAAATTGCAATGGACATTAGACGAGAATTTTCTCGTCTCAAGCGACGGTCAACAAAAACGCGCAAGACTACCTGGACATATATCCTACTGGTTCGCCTGGGAGAATTTCATGGGTGTGAAAAGCGAGCTATACCGGCCTTGATTTGCCACGATTTATTTGGCAGTACAAGCGAGTGATTCTATTTGCGTTTGTGCTTGCGCTTTACAGGGAACGACTTATGACAAAGCCGCCCCAGACTGGGCTACGAGCATCGCCGACATCGATCTCAGCAGAACGCGCTCTGATGAACACACCAAATCGGTAACCAGCAGGCAACTCGGTGAGGAAACCAGCCCAGCCTTCCGCAACAATCGGATTCAGCTCGTCAAAATCGTAGGTAACCTCACTGTCGCGAAATTGACCTTGCAATATAGCGTTATACAATCGCGCCTTCAGGTTGATACCTCCATATAGATAAGCCTCACGTTTATCTGTCTTGGTGCTGGCATCAGGAGGGTTACCTATACTGATGTATTCAGCAGGATGTGGATTAAACGTATGCCACGGGCGCTCGAGCCGACCCCAGCGCATTCCGAAACCTACACTTGCATCGGTGGTAAAGCCTATGCTGGCTTCCGAGTTTATGGAGAACTGCGTGGTTAGTCCCGGCCCGCCCCCTTCAATCAACGTTTTTGCGACTGAGAAAGAATAACGCGCCGTCGGTTCACCACCGTCGGAAATCTGGTTGTCCCAGCCTTCAGGTTCATCACTGCCGATGACACTGTGAATGCCACTTTGTACCGAGTCCGCCAATCCCAGTCCAAGAAACCCGAAGGTCAACACAGATTGATAGGAGAGCTTTTTTTCCGGCACAACGTGTTGAGCGGCATTGGCGACAAAGAAAAGACTGGCGTAGGGGTGGTCATTCAAAATGGGTTCGGCAATAGTGATATCGCTAGGGGTAAACAATGTGAATCCGAACTCTATGGAGTGTGCGGTCACATGATTTTGATTTACAAACAACCGGTCCAACCCGGTCAGACGGGTAATTCCTGCCCTCGCGCGGTCAAGGCCAAACAACCAATCGCGTGTGCCTTCGCCAGTTATCGCCAAAGCGAGGCCGCCGGTATAGTCCTGATCACGCCCACCACCGGTAAGCAGGTCATTGTCGACATTAAGAGACCAGGCTCCGATGCGACGAGATTGTTCGCCAGGCGCGTTTATCTCCGGTCGCGTTAGATCAAATTCATTCGCGGGTGCGGTCTCCGCCGCCCGAACAGTGCTTGCTGACAGAAACAAAGCTGCCAAGACACTTACGCTGCTGATCGTCTTAAGATTGGTACAAATCGACACATCTAGACGGAACAAAGCCGATAGCAAGGACATGAAACTCAATCTTTAGACAAAGAAAGCCCTATAATAGTGCAATTCTTTACAACAAACTACAAATTTGTAAGGTTACGGTCAATCCGTAAGGTTACGGGTAGATTTTTTCTCCCGCGCTAGGCTCACGTATCTGCCAGCCACCCTTTGAGCAACGGACCGAAAACACTCACCCAAGGTAGAACCGCATCAGTACCGCACAATAATCGCATTATATTGCATTATCGTAATTGCGCAGCCCGCCACCCTTACGTTCCTTTTGTGATCGTAACTGAAACTTACAGGTGATTCTCGGTCCTAAACCCGAGTCAGGTAGGCGAAAAATCAAACTCATACAAACATGTCGACTTCAATCATGGACAAAAAAATATCGATCCCGGTAATAGTTTTTATAACCTTGGGTTTCATGGCCGCTTGTGGATCAGATGGCGATTCGGACTCCACGCTTGCTGATTCTGAAAGTTTGATCGATGGCGAGCCCATTGACACCATCGATTCACCTGGGGGGGATGAGGGCGTTGATACTAACGAACTTGAGAATAATGGGAGTCTGCTACCCACACTGTTTGCCACCCAAACTGATTTGGATCTTGAGTATGCACAATCAGGCGTTGACATAATTGAGCGACTGAGCGACAGCTTTATTTTGCCCGAAGATATAGATGTGTTCTTTATTGACTGTGGTATCGCAAACGCGTTTTACATACCGCCGTCCATATCGTTTGCCAACCCTGAAACCCCTGAAGATAACGACACGCAAGATCTTCCACCTACCGAGTCTGAAGTGACTCAACAAACTCGTAGTGCTGGCGGCTCCATTGTCATGTGTCACGAATTGACTCAACTGTTTGCTAATTTTTATAACGATAAAGACCAGGCAGTCAGTACCAGTATTTTTGTTCTGATGCATGAGCTGGGGCACGCGCTGGTCAATCAACTATCTCTACCGGTTTTAGGCATAGAGGAATCCTATGTTGATGGCTTTGCGGCCGTATTTCTAGGTGAAGCGGGTCTGAGCGAAGGATCTGTCCTGGCTGGGTGGTTTTTCGGCAGCCAACCCGAAACACCTTTTTTTGATTCGCATCGTGCCGGCCCTCAGCGGCTGGGGGATCTAGCTTGCTGGGGCGTCGGTTCCGACCCCGCACTTCTTGACGACCCGATCATTAGTAGCATTGCGCTACAACTCATGACGGGTGGTCGAAATTGTCCGGCCGAATATGGGCAACAACTGTCGGGCCTGACCGCCGTACTGGAGCCACATACCCCTAACGGTTTTCAGAGTCTTTTTACTGAAGGTGAGTTGTTTTAAGAGTCGTCTGATGTATATCGGCTTAGATAATGTACTTGGTTTGATGTACTAAATTTGTCTCTGACTAGCGCCAAACAGGGTGCATACTTCTTTACTTGGGAGAGTATTTGTGGAGCAATTCAGCTGGAATATGACAATAATCGTCTGGACACCGCTGTAATCGGTTCTGATGCTCCGGGTCGCTTTTGACGAAATTTACGAGCGGCAATACCTCAACGACTATCCTGTCGCGATCAGTTCTTGAGTCTATAAAAGCACGTGCAGCATCAAGGTGTTTCTGATTTTCGCTATACACGCCGGTTCGGTATTTTTCACCTACATCATCGCCCTGCTGATTGAGACTGTACGGGTCAATGATTTCGAAAAATTCACGCATGAGTTGCCCCATCGTTTGCTCGGCAATACAAAACTCAATGCGAACACATTCCGCATAACCATCGTAGGCGCCAGCGGTGGAATGACTCGAACCATTCGCTCGGCCCGCTTCCGTTGCTTTCACACCAGGTACACGCCGGAAGAACTCCTGAACTCCCCACAGACAGCCTCCGGCAAAATACACTTCTTCGACTTTCAACATGAAATGGCAGCCTGTGTTGTTCAGTAGCCCCTTGCGGACAGCATGATACAAATATGGAGAATCGTATCGCGGTCAACAGCAACCACCCTACATCTACTGACATATGAGTATTTATAAGCTAATGCCTGTATCTCGGCTTAGCAACCTGCGTCAGAGCCAGAATCACATTTATCGTGTGTACTCAAGCATTCTCACCCTAGCTGAGTAAACTACAGCGCAAAAAGAACCAGTGAGCGTGGAGCGTAGCACTTGCTCCTGGATGCGATAAGAAACAACCGGATTCGAGAACATGTGGTCGCCCGTTTCGCGACATATTAGTCTAAAATTCGGCGGTTGACCTTACAAAACACCTTGGGAACAGCTTGTATGCGTGATTCGGATAGTGGAACTGCACCAAAGCCCGGCAATAAAAATACGCAATCCGGCGAGCTTTTGGGCTATGACGCGATAAACAACGGCGCGACCAATAAATCCACCGCATTTACCCTCGAGGAGCGCCAAGCCCTGGGCCTCAGAGGCCTGCTGCCCTATAACGTTTGCGATCAAGAGTCGCAAATTACTCGTGCGTTAGAAAACATGCGACGAAAGACGCGCGATATTGAAAAATATATCTTTCTCTCCGCTTTGCAAGGCCGAAATCAACACCTCTATTACCGCACGGTGATCGACAATATCGAAGAAATCATGCCACTCATCTATACGCCGACAGTCGGTCAGGCTTGTAAAGAGTTCGCACATATTTTTCGTCAACCTAAAGGGTTCTACATCACACCCGATGACAAAGGCTCGATTCGAGAAATGCTGGATAACTGGCCCGGAGATGATGTACGGGTGCTGGTGATTACCGACGGACAACGCATCCTGGGATTGGGCGATCTCGGCGCCAATGGCATGGGCATTCCAATCGGCAAGCTCGCGCTGTACGTTGCCTGCGCAGGAATCGACCCCGACTATTGTCTTCCCGTCATGTTCGATGTGGGTACGAACAATCAAGAGCTATTGGATGATCCACTCTACCTTGGCTACCCACACAAACGCCTGGAAGGTAAGGACTATGAAGACTTGATGGAAGAATTCGTAGTTGCCGTTCAGGACAAGTATCCTGGTGTACTCATTCAGTTCGAGGATTTTCTAACGCCCAATGCCTACAAGCTGCTCGAAATTTATCGCGATAAAACGCTCAGTTTCAATGATGATATTCAAGGCACAGCGGCAGTAACACTGTCAGGTGTATACGCCTCTACTCGCATCAGTGGGCACCAATTTAAAGATTTACGCATTATGTTTCTCGGCGCAGGGTCTGCCGCAACCGGCATCGGCGATCTGATGGTCGCGGCATTTATGGAAGCGGGCTTGAGCCGAGAAGAAGCGCAAGCACGCCTATGGTTTGTTGATCGAAAAGGCCTGGTGGTCAAATCTCGCGAAAAACTGGCACCGCACAATGTGCCTTATGCGCATGATCACGAAGCCATGGATTTTGAGTCAGCAATAAAAGATATCAAGCCACATATCCTCATCGGCGCTACAGGTACACCGGGCATTTTTACCGAATCAGTCATCAAGGCGATGGTGGAACTCAACGAACGCCCTGCCATATTTGCACTGTCAAACCCAACATCGCGCGCTGAATGTACTGCAGAAAACGCCTACCAGTGGAGCGACGGAAAAGCTATTTTCACCAGTGGCAGCCCTTTTGATGCAGTGACCCATAACGGGAAGTTACTAAAGCCAGGTCAAGGTAACAATGCCTACATTTTCCCCGGGATAGGCCTAGGCGCAATAGCCTGCCGCGCTACTACCATTAGTGATGAGATGTTTCTGGCCTCAGCCCGCACACTGGCCGATATGGTCGACGCTAAGGATCTGGACACCGCCACGCTGTACCCGCCACTGACCGACATTCGTGAAGCGTCTCTTAATATCGCGGTGGCAGTAGCTGAAAAAGCGTACGAGCAAAATCTGGCACAGGAACCCAAGCCTGAGAACTTGAGAGAATTTATTGCTGAACAAATGTACGACGCAAGGTACTAGCATCGGGTGCTAGGGCGACAGATACTGCGAAAATATCAATTGATGGGATGTTATCTAACGGGACCTGCACGTTCTTTCGAGCATGCAGGGTTAAAACCGAACCCCCAGCAACACGCCCACCAGAAAGATAAAGCCTTCACCGACATCTTCTCCGTCGGTATCAACATTGATTTCAAATCCTGCTGCCGCTGAAGGTGTAATAAAGTATTTCGAACCTAGCGAACGGTGCCAAGAGATTTCCGCAGTGGGTTGCAGCACTGTGACATTGGTTCGCCCACTGACTTCTTCTGGCGTCCCGATATTGTTGCGCCAATCCAAAGAATTGAACCACACATCGGTTCGGAAGCTGAAGGCCAGACCAGTCAAGCCCGGACGAAGATACCGTTTGTAGCCAAGGGTAAATCCGGCTCCATCACCAGTTTCATCATCCTGGACCCCCTCATCTCTATGATCTATCTCTTGAATCCCAAGACGTAGATGCACAGCTTGCCGATCATCCAAAGCGAGTTCGAATCTGACCCCTGGGATAACGCCTGTTGGGTAGACTTGCAGTTCGAAGCTGATATCGCGATGTGGTGTTTCAGCGCTATGCAGAGTGGGCGCCGCCACCGTCGCTAACAGTACGAAGCCAAGACAAGCCCATCGCCGTAATGAAAAGTGTTTTTTTAAATTAGACAAAGTAGCTCTACCTGTAGTAATTGCCTGCCGCATCATGCGCTTCATCTACCGGAAGTAGAATCGACGCCCGCACCTTATCAGCTAAAAATACTCTTGACTATAAACCGATCATCCACCAATCCCCTTTTACGGTGCTTGGCGGCGAATCGGCACTATTTAGCCTTTGCAACCGCCAGCCGCACAGGCCGAGGCAGCCACACCCCCAATTGATGGGGCTCAGGTGAGGGAAAAGCCCGCCATCTATAGTGTAGGAGATACAGAACCGTGCGGCACTTTACAATCAGGTATACCTGGAGCTTAGCGCTTCCCTATTCTTGGGAAATGCAGAGACTAACTGAACAAGACCTTCAACCCAATCGACAGGGCATGTGTAAAGCCGCAACAATGTCATGGAGACTCCGTTCTTCACGCTCGGTACAACCTCAAACACTCGCTTGAATTTCGACATCTCATATATTGACTTAGCCT
Organism: uncultured Granulosicoccaceae bacterium; assembly: GCA_964449565.1. GTDB lineage: Bacteria > Pseudomonadota > Gammaproteobacteria > Granulosicoccales > Granulosicoccaceae > Granulosicoccus. The sequence continues at coordinate 16,727 of CAYUZB010000037.1, forward strand.
AGCCAAACAATTGCAGCTGCGCACGTCCGCGACATGTCAAAGAAACATCACAACTTCACTGTGCCCAGCAAATCATTTTCAACCAAGGAATGTAGCGTAGTCATATAACCACCACTACGCGCCGGGCGCGAGGTACCTGAGGTCATGGCTACGACGACACCCGCTTCCGGGATAACGTGAATGAGTTGTCCTCCGTAACCGCGAGCATAAGCGACGTAGTGACTACCAAGTGGTCGCAGGAACCAACCATAGCCATAGGCATCATTGGACCAGGGCGAAATGGTTCGCGGCGTGAAACTCTGTGAGACCCATTGATCGGCCATAATCCGCTTGTTATTCCATTGACCACCCAAGCGATACAACTCACCAAAACGCAGCATCTCTAACGGCGACATAGACATCTCGTTGCCGCCAAGGAATCGCCCTTGCGGATCACGTGTCCATGGAGCGAACTCAATACCCAAAGGCTCGCCGAGCCACTCACGAGCCAACGACAGCAAACTCTTGCCAGTCACCTCAGACAACAATGCACCCAGTACATGCCAGCCCGCAGTCGAATACAACATCCTGCCACCTGGCTCAGCCGTGAAGGGTTGCAGCAGTGCATAGCGCACCCAGTCATCACTGGCCGCCCAACGTCCGTAATTACGTCCGGACTGGCGCTCAAGTCCAATGCGCATCGTCAGAAAATCCTGCACACTCAGCGCTGCCACACGTGGATCCGCATTGGCTGGTAACAGCTTGGGAGCAAGCTCACCAAGCGTAGTATCGACATTGGCAAGCACGCCACGCTCCAAAGCACAACCAACCAGTGACGCCACAACCGATTTCGATACGGATTTTACGTTAACAGCCTGAGCCACTGGAGGACCGCGAAAGGCTTCTGCAAATACGACTTCGCCACGCTGCATAACCACGATAGCGTGTAAGCGTTCCACCTTGCTTGCCGCATCAGCCAACCTGTCGATGCTGTTTGCCGTGACCTCAATACTCGACACCTCGCTTTCATCCGACGAAGCTATCCCAGGAAAGCTTGCCACCGACAGCAATGTTGCAGCACTCTTTAGCCAAATTCTTCTGTTCATGATTGCAACAAGTGTTATTTAAGTTAACTTGCAATTGATGGTATATACAAACCATTCTTTAACATCGACACAAATCGATTGCTTTACTCGTCTGTTGTCGATAAAAGTTCAATCGTGTAACGATGTTCCTACAAAGTAAGGTTAGAGAATAAAATTAATTTCGCAGCCTATTATTTCGCAAGTATTTTCACTACAAAACATAGCATCTCAGGATATTTATAATCGTACTGGAATAGTTGGAATAGTACGCCATTTTGTGTCAATAAATTCCGATAGAGTAACGCTCTGGTGACAGATTTTTCACTAAACAAATCTGGCTAAACAACAGGTATCGCCATTACGCTGGTTGGGTTTATCAAACCAGAGCTTACGAATGTCAAAATTGCAAACTCGCTTCAGAACTTAATACATCAGTCGTGGTCTTAGCCTGTACCTCCCCATACACGCCAACTCACGAGCAAAATAGATGAAAATAACCATCGTTAGTTTCTTGCTGAGCAGCACATTGTTTGTAACGTCTTTTGCCAATGCCGCCACTGCTGTCTTCGCCGGCGGCTGTTTCTGGTGTGTTGAGAAAGATTTCGAAGCGCTCAATGGCGTCAGCGCCGCAGTGTCGGGCTTCACAGGCGGGACTGCTGAGAACCCTACATACAGTGGCGACCATACCGGTCACTATGAGGCGGTCAAGATTACCTACGACCCAACGATAATCACCTACCAGCAACTGCTCGACCACTTCTGGGTGAATCATGATCCATTTGACGGTATTGGCCAATTTTGCGACAAAGGCCCAAGCTATCTGAGCGCAATTTTCGTTGAAACAGAAGAACAGCTCGAATTGGCAACTCAGTCAAAACAACGTGTTGTCGAACAATTTTCCGGCCAGACAGTAGTTACACCGATACTGCCACTAAGCACTTTTTATCCCATTACCGGAAACGAAATTCACCACCAGGATTTTTACAAGAAGAGCCCCATCCGCTACAAGGCTTACCGATATGCTTGTGGTAGAGATAGAAGATTGAGAGAAATCTGGGGTGAAGATGCGACGGTTTAGATCTTGTCACTATCTGGACATACTTAACCTTAGCGCTCTACCGCACAACTTAAGCTAAAAAACTACTACGATAGATTGCCCTAGGCACTCCATAGCTGCTCAAGCATGGCGCTAAACACAGGCAGATATACTCTGTATCTCAACAAATATAGTTGTCCATAAGTGTGAACGGTTTTTCAAGGCACGCTGTTGAGTGAAAACACGCATTCATTTAACATGCAAGATACTTGGCTCATCTTTTCAAGGCGTCTTACACTGGCTCAAAATAGTGGGCAAGGTCTTTAGTTGCCAGAGCCTGGCACACCAAACTAACATGGATTCAGGCCCTGAACCGCTTTAATAAGTGTCGCCGACTAGCTCGATTTTGTATTTTCTGACCAAAGGACATTTTGCGTGAATTTTGAATCCCGAGAAGCCATAAATCAGAGACAGCCAAATGCGAGCAGGACGATTACTGAATTACCCCTGATCGATTTTAACGATGCTAACTATCTGGCTGAACCGTTACCCACACTGGCAAGTTACGCCAGTCAATGGAAACTTGGGCGTTCCAGCCGAGGCATTGAAGTGCTTGACTACGATCTGTGCCGTGAAGTGATGGTTTCGAGTAAATTTGGCACAGGCCATCCCAGACTGATGGATGTGATCGGCCTTCCTGAAGGCCCGGCGTTACACTACAAACGCAACTCCATTTCGTTTCACAACCGCGGCGAAACTCGAAGGAAACTTCGAGCGCCCTTGAATCGTACACTTGGAATGAAAGGGGCCCAGCGATTCCGTACTGATATCAAACAAGTCGTGAAACAAACAATCGACGAGATCCCACATGATCAAGAAGTCAATCTGATTACAGCACTGTGTGATCGCATCCCATCACGGGTCTATTGTTACTGGCTCAATGCGCCTCTCGAAGATGCAGAGTTTGTGTCTCGCACTTCGCACACAGTGCAGCAAGTACACACCCGTAATCCAGAACATACCAAAGCGATCACTAAAGCCTTTGAAGACCTGCTCGTTTACGTTGATACACGCATCGAAGCTGCAATAAAGAATCCAGGCGATGATCTCCTTTCAGAACTGATACAAGCTACTGAAGATGGGCAAATGACACATGACGATTTGCGCAACTGGGTCGTCAAGCTCGCTGAAGCGAATACCGACAATTCATCCCACCAAATTGCTATTGCGGTCATTGAATTAGCGTCGCGACCTGACTTGTGGGCGAGCTTGCGTGAGGATCCTTCACTGATTCCAGCGGCATTGCGCGAAGTTATGCGTTTTCATCCGCGATCGTTGTCTACTTCGCGTGAAGCGATGGAAGATGTGGTGATGGACAGTGTTCTTATTCCTAAAGGGGAAGCGGTGTTCGCCAACATCGGCGCGGCACATTGGAATCCTGATCACTTTCCCGAGCCTGAACAATTCAATATTCACAGACCAACAATACCAGCGCATCTGAACTTTGGCGGAGGCAGCTTTTCGTGTATCGGTCGATTTGCCGTGACGATAGAAATTGAGGAAGTTATCGCTTACTTAACTGCGAAGTACAGTGCACTAGAAATTACACGATCTGAATTCAGTCATTCCCCAATGTTTACATCCGTCAACGCGTTGGACGTTGTTTTAAAGCGCTGACCGGATAAGATCCTCAGGGGATAGTACGAGAAACTGGGCGGGTTTGGCGGCTATGCGCTTGAGAAAAGCAGAGCAGTCGCAGGTCATGAATTCTCCAAATATGTGTTTGAAGTGTTAGCTCTATTTGACAAAGGCCAGCGTCATTTAAACATTGAACCGCTTAGCACTTAGCTCACTATCGTTTTATCTTTTGGACTTAAGCGGCTTACCAGTCCCGTGCCGGTATCGATAATGCCCACCATACGCTCTTCCAGGCGTGTCATCTCCGCCAACGGACCTTTCAACATTTCGGCTTCATCGCCAAGCTTGCCCAGCGAGAGATAGAGGTGTTCAGAATTCGAGATTTGATCTTCTGCATTAGCGACCACCGCACGTAGATCCTCAAGTAACCGAGATGCTTCCGGGCTAGCGTTGACTCCTGACAGAGTCTCGTCCAGGTTGGCAATCGAATGCTTGACCGAGTCGAACCAAGCGTTGGACAGTCGAGGTTCCCGTTTTGCCCGAAACATTGCGTCGCGCTCAAGCGATCGAGAACGGGATACGACACCATCAACCTGCGCACGCAAATCCCCCTGAACCTGAAGTATATCGTCATTAACATCAACGACACGGTTCAGTACTTGGCTGAGTTCCTCGACCAACCGTCCTATGCGATCAAGAAAAACGTTTAGATCGCGTGCCAATACACCGAATTCATCAGAGGTGCGCACCTCGGCGCGCTGACCTAGATCGGTGTAGGCCTTGGATAATGAGCTGACCACTGAGCGTAAACGCAGTAGAGGTTCCATTCGCGAGCGCAATATCAGGAAAAGCAGTACGGAGTGCATGATGATTTTGCCGACCGCCAAGCCGAGCGTGAGCTTGACATCTTCGAACCAGAGTTCAAAATCGCGGCCCAGATAATTACGCACAGTAATTGTACCCAGCACGTCACCAGGTTCCGCGTTGGAGTGACAGCTTGTGCACATGGCCTCGGCTTCAACATTTACCGCAGCCGCTTTGTGCGTACCGTCAGCCATAACGGCGATTGGGATGCCTACGGGTGAGTAACTAAAATTCTGCTCAATGGCGGCGGAGGTTGCGGGCGATGGCTCAATAGCAATCTCGTAGCCAAGTTCTCGCCAGTTTTGATCAAGAATCGGGTAAAGAGCACTCGCTGCGACCGGACCACCGGAATTTTTCATGATCGAAATGACATTATCTGCCAGTTCTCGGGCAACCTCTTCTGCTTGGGCTACCCCATTAGATTCATAATCCCAATACACCTTACCCGCTTTCAGGGCAAATTCCAGGATCGTGACCAAGAGTAAAACAAGAAAAAAATCCTGGATCATGAGGATCAAAAAAGACTTGTCGAAGCGACCAAGTGTTTGATCCGATTGATTTTGCATTGCCGAGCTTTCCGATTAAAATCCGGGTGAAATTATAGAGGGTAAGGCTAGAATTAGGTTTCCTACGAATTCTAAAATATGTTTCACAATTTAAAATTGTGGCAGCTATCAAAATCAGTAATTCAGTCATGTGGGCAGAAATTTGAAAATGCTTTGATTCACATTTCCGTACTAACCAATGAAGGAAAATCACTCAGTTTTTTGCCAAACAACTCAAGAGAACTATTTCATAGATTTTTTTCTAATCGTCTCTACGAGAAGTGAACGGCGAAACGAAACATAATCGATAGACTTTGATTCTACCTAAGCAATCACTTGTACCAGCCCAGTCGCTTGGTACAATAAATCACTAATACAAGCGAGGCGGTAAACCTGTGACTAACCCGACTACAACCGAACCTGCACAAGCCGGTACCGATGCCTTTGATGCCAGCGCCAAAGAAGAGCAATTACGTGAAGAATCTTCGAGTTGGGATACCTCTACACCGGTAGATGCTGAACCTGGCGATATTCCGGTTATCGATCTGCAGGAGTATTTTGAAACGGGTCAAAAACAAGCACTGGATCGGATAGCGCAGGAACTGCGGCAAGCTTGCGAGGAAACTGGCTTTTTATCGATAGTCGGGCATGGTGTTCCTCAATCAGAGATTGACGCTGCGTTTGAGCAAACAAAGCTGTTTCATGATTCACCACTTGAAACAAAGCGAGAAATTTTAATGGATCGACCGGATTGGCCGGTAGGTGGCATGGGGTATTTACCGTTAAAGAATCGCAAGCTACCGGCACGTGACAATGGCAATGTCAACGAAGCCTATATAGTGAAGATCGATGATGAACTTGACATGGATAGCAACCAGTGGCCACAAGCCCAACAACTCCCACAGTTTCGGCAAATCGTTGAAAAATATGCCCTCAGCATGGAAAGCTTAGGCAAGAGAATGTTACCGGTGTATGCCCAAGCGCTGGATATGCCGGTGGATTTCTTTGATGAAGCCTTTGTAAAGCCGCTTTATCGATTGCGGATGACACACTATCCGGCCGTTGCGATAGATCCCGAAAACCAGTTCGGCATCAACCCGCATGTGGATACCAGTTTTTTTACTATTCTGGCCCAGAATCAGCCAGGGTTAGTGATTTACAGTGAACGTCGCAAAGTGTGGATAAACGCACCCATGATTCCCGGTGCCTTTATAGTCAATACTGGCGAATTATTAAAGCAATGGACCAACGATCGCTTTCTGAGCACTCGTCATTTCGCTAACAACAACGACAGCTCGGCCTCTCGTTATTCAATACCTTTTTTCTTCAACGCAAACCCGCATTACAAAATGACTTGCGTCCCTTCCTGTTTTAGTGATGAAAATCCGGCCAAATACCCACCTATATCTTATGCAGAGAGTCAGGGTGTGGTGCAGGGGGAGTAAGTCGATAAAATAAAATCCCGGGCACCGTCAACGATACCCGCACATGGGATGATGCATGAGGTAGCGGTACTCTCTAACGGGCAGCTGTGGTAAGGTTTGTGCGCATATACGCAAATCAGCTTCGCATTTAGAACGTTCCTATCCGACTACCTCCTCGTGTACAAAGCCCCGCCGCAATCCATATTACCGCTGGATAGTATCCTGCCAGAAGAACCCCTGTTGATGATGGGGGCCGGGCCGGTGCCCATCCCTGCCAGAGTCGCCGCTGCAAACTCCATTGTGATTAATCACTTGGGGGACACGATGGCGCAGATTATCGATCAGGTAAAAACGATGGCGTCGTATGTATTTCAGACTGAAGCGGCACGTATTCTGGGAGTTGCCGGCCCTGGCTCTGCAGCGATGGAGATGGCAGTGGCAAACCTGGTAGAACCCGGTGATCGCTGCCTGTGTCTTTGTAATGGTTTTTTTAGCAATCGCCTGGCCGAACTCGCCGAGCGTGCAGAGGGTAAGGTCACTCGCCTAAATGCAGAATCGGGATCATCAATCACGGTAGATGCCTTTCAGCATCATCTCAATATCCATAAGCCCAAAATCATCACTGTTGTGCAGGGGGAAACCTCCAATACCGTGTGCAATCTCAATCTGAGCGAGATCTGCAAGATCGCACGGTCACACGACTGCCTGATCATTGTGGACGCGGTATGCACCCTGAGTACCATGCCCCTGGACATGGATGAATGGGGAATCGATGCGGTGATCACTGGCGGTCAAAAGGGCCTGAGCTCGATCCCGGGCGTATCACTGGTCGCATTTTCGGAACGCGCATGGCAGACGATTCAAACCCGCAAATCCCCCATGCGCCACTGGTGCCTCGATGCCAAACTGGCTGATCAGTTCTGGTATCAGCAGTCTTATCACTACACCGCACCAGTGTCAGGTGTACTGGCCATCCATGAAGCCTTGCGATTAATTTGCGGCGAAACTTTACCCGTACGCTTTAGACGACACCTGCGATCTTCTACCGCATTGCAAGCAGGAATTGAAGCAATGGGACTCAAGCTCTTTATCAAGCCCGAGCACCGTCTCAACTCGGTGATCGGAATTGAAGTACCCAAGAACATCGACTCCGCAAGTTTACTGCGCACCATGTCGGAGACTTATCGCGTGGAAATCTCCGGTTCCTTTGGCGCAAATATTGTCAGAATCGGTCAGATGGGAGAGCAAAGCAGAGCACACAATATCTTTCGAACACTGCACGCGCTTGGAGCGACTCTATCGACCCAGGGCGCTGACGTAGATGTTCCGCGCGGCGTATCTGCCCTCGAATCCACACTGCAGAAATTCGATCACGACACCCAGAATCGCTCAGACGCCCCACCCGCGCTGCCCGCAACCGCGATATCCTGACGAACGAACTGACCCACCTGCGACTGCGCAGGGACAACCCACTTTAAGGAGATTCTTATGCGAGCCCTCTACGACAACGTCGATCCGGATGGTCTGCGAGAGTACTCGGTGGTATACACCGACCGATCTCTGAATCATATGTCTAAGTCATTTCAGTCGGTGATGACAGACATCTCCGCGATGCTTAAAGAGGTCTATAACGCGCACCGAGCCGTGATTGTTCCGGGTAGCGGGACATTCGGCATGGAGGCAGTGGCACGACAATTTGCGCGTGATAAAAAATGCCTGGTAATCCGCAACGGCTGGTTTAGTTATCGCTGGTCGCAGATTTTCGAGATGGGCAATCTACCTTCAGAAACCCTCGTGCTTAAAGCACGCCGAGAAAAGCCCGGCAGCACTGAACCCTTTTCCCCTGCCCCTATTGAGGAAGCGGTCGACACCATCAAGCGCGAGAAGCCCGCGCTGGTCTTTGCCCCGCACGTGGAAACGTCTGCAGGAATGATACTGCCCGATGACTACATCTCAGCGCTTGCCGATGCGGTTCATTCGGTTGGCGGTCTCATGGTGCTCGACTGCATTGCCTCGGGTACGATCTGGGTGGATATGCAAAAAACCGGTGTGGACCTTTTAATCAGCGCACCGCAAAAAGGCTGGAGTGGTCCGCCGTGTGCCGGGCTCGTGATGATGAGCGAACAAGCAAGAGAGTCAATCGAACAAACAACAAGCGACAGTTTTTCCGCCGATCTAAAAAAGTGGTTGCAGATCATGGAAACCTACGAATCCGGTGCACACGCCTACCATGCCACCATGCCAACCGAGTCTTTACGCGTATTCAGAGATGTCATGCTGGAGACCCAAGCATTCGGGTTTCAAAAAGCCAAAGACTGTCAGCAAGAGCTGGGCGACAAGGTTCGTGCGGCACTGACCGATAAAGGCGTGATCAGTGTGGCGGCAAGTGGTTTTCAGGCACCGGGTGTTGTCGTCAGTTACACCAGTGAACCCACCATTCAAAATGGTCAGTCATTCGCGGCTAAAGGCGCACAGATAGCTGCAGGTGTGCCATTGATGTGTGATGAAGGAGACGACTATTCCACGTTCAGGCTGGGTTTGTTCGGGTTGGATAAACTACAAAATGTTGATCGTACTGTGGATGCGCTGCAAAGCGTGCTGAATGAAGTCATCATCACATCAAGCACCGAATCCACAGCCGGATGATGGCTCTCGACAAAACAAACCGGTAGATACGTCCGACACTTATCGCCTCTATATCCACGGAGATAAATCTAGAAAAAATCGAGTTCAAAGGCTCCCCCGATACACTCAAAAAGCTACAGAAAAACTGACCAGACCTTTGGCTTTGCCTGAATCGGGTGATTATGAATAAGATCGGCGCGGGCATTCCATGTATCCCTACCTTACTCAACCGGCCAGGCACAACCAGCGAAGTGCAGTTTTTACCGCGAAGAATATCGAACAGATACAAACAATTGAAATCCCCATTGACCTGCAACTAATCGGAGCAAGGAACTGCTCGATAAGCCAAACCGACCACATTCGATTCTATTGACCATTCGTTGATGGAATGCACACCACTGGATTCAAAACCAGAACGATTGACTATCCTTATGTGGGGCATTTTTTCCCCGACTCACAGTTTAAAATTAATAGGAATAATTTTTGTGAAACATAAAACCACTATATTTCTACTAGCGACCGCAATCATGGCCGGTTGCTCTAGCTCTGATGATGACGCCGACGGTTCCGATCAAACCAGTATGCCCGCACCCGATACCGGTACAAATGGTACTCCTCAGGCCCTTTCTCGATTTATCGGAAACTATGTAAGAGGCTGCACAATTGATGATTTCGACAACGACACTTGGGACATTATTGAACTCTCAATCCAGGAAGGTGGCAATACGAGCACAATAACCGAATTCAGTGATTCGGAATGTACACAACCAACACTCACTTTCACCTTTGAAACTTCATTTAGTTTTCCAGGTGGAACCGCCAACACGGCACTGGGTGTCGCTGACTTCCTAGACGTCACCATAGAATCGGCAGCGCTTAACGGAGTAGATGCCCCTGATACTCAGGATCAGGAATTCGATTTGATATTACTCGATGGAAACAACCTACATTTTGGACTTCTTACTTTTGAGCTAAATGGGAATACAGCCGAAACTCGTCCTGTCGAAATTGACCAAAGTGAAATGCTTGTGCGTTTATAAGTTCTGAGTGCGCGCCTTAGCTTATTGCTTAAGCTAAGGCGCATTTTCATTACGCTCATTAAGAATATTTAGGTGCAACTTGCTCGAATTCATTTGAAATATCCAGCGAACAATTAACTGTCTTAAAATTTGATTGACAGAGATTCGAAAGAGCGCCTGTCATAGGACCTTTGCAATCTGTCAACCTAACTTGCGAAGCGAACGCAGGAATAAACCTAGCCCACCGAAGCAAAGAACAAATATAACGATGAGATCAAACGCTGTCATGGACCTGAAGCGGAAGTCTACTGAGGCAATAACTCCGAAAATCAACGCTACAAGACTACCGCCTGCCAACAGCCAACCTAACGGGTTTTTTGAGTTGTAAAATATTATTCCGATTCCAAAAATAAATGGAATCATTACCATACCGCTGGTGACATTGAATCCACCAAAGGCATACAGGCTGTATCCAAAGCCGAAACTGGCCCGAACAATGATAGCGTTCAATAGCAGATAGAAACCGCCACACATCATTATCAGCCCCATCAGAAAAGAAAGTTCGCCTCCTTCAGATCCTCCAGCTCCACGCATTGGTAATCTCTCTATATATTGAATAATTGGTTGTTGGTATCAACATTCTAGGTGAAACAGAACAATTAAGGGAATAGTACAGGTAAGACTTGTCATAAATGAATGGGAGTATAGAAAGTACAAACCGCCTCACTACCAAGCCGTCACACAAAAATGCCTACAACAACGATACTTTAACAGTGAGGCAGTTACCCATTTTTCCCACCGACTATTTGATGCACCGGCTGAAACCCGTCGACACACTCCATCACGCATCTGGCACCTGATCAATCTTCCGCGTGGACTGGGAAGAAATCGAAAGCGGTGGTGGTGGGATTGCTTCGTTTTTCGCTACCGTCATAAATGGCGCATCCACTGCGGATTGGTAATGGCTACCGATAGGTCATAAACTCCTTCGCGGCAATCGGGTTCGATCCCAGCTCAACTTCAATTTCCGCAAACGAACAATCGTTCACGCTTTCTACTAGTGAACTGCCAGTGACATGACGAGCATTGTCTCAGTAACGGTTTTTTGTTTATTGCACCTCCCATATGGTAGATGCGGAAAATTATTTTTATATCTACTCTAGAAAACTGAGCAATATCGATAAATTCATGTTGGACATAGCGCGGTAGGACCGCTTCAACTAATTGACTTTCTGGGGATTCTAACTTTCATACTGGCATTTAGTTGAGTGCAAATTAGTTGTTTGGACGTTAACAGTGCGAAGAAATTGTTGCGCAACGTGTTGTCAGCTTCGTTGGTGACGGCCAGCCTTATGGTTGTTTTCAATGTGTCTTCGGTGCTCATGCAAGGTAACTGGATGTTTATTGTTCTCCTATGGGTTAGTGAAACGGCGTATCTGTACTGGAGCATACACATCACCGTTCGTAAAACTACTTTCAACTCAGGAGGGGGCGACATGGCTTCCGACATACCTAAAAAGAAAGCTTTACCCAGTTCTCGATAATTTACCTAGCCATCTAATTCACATTTCACGGGATATAAAACATGTTTAGAATTTCACCCATTGGAGCGTCCTGCTTAATTTCATTAACCATCGCCACAGCGACAACTACGCATGCAGCAACTGAACGAATGACGATCAACTACAAAGGAACCGGAATAGCGGTACCTAACGTTGTTCCCGATACACTAGGCGTAGGTCCCAATGCGAACGGGTTGTTAGATGCCAATTGTTTTGTAGCAGATATATTTGATTTGAAGAGCGGCGAGTTGTTGGGGACCGCTGAAGACTGTCTTAGCGAGATTGCTGCTGGTCCTGACACTGAAAGTGGCAGTGGCGTACAGTTAGTCGGTACGACTGTGTTCAACTTGGATGATGGTCGACTCGTTGTGCAAGGTTTGACCAGTGTACAAGCTGTGAATTGGCCCACCGAAAACAGCGATGTTGTCTTCACCCATATCACGGGTGCCAATTCACCGAACAACGCTGTTTTGCGCGGCGAAGGCGAGTTCGGCAGTACGGGGATCTATGCCAATGCGTCAGCCCGAGTGAGATTATCCGGTCAAGTTGATCTTAGTCAGCTTGGTGAAGGGCAGATTACGTTCGATTGTATTTTTGTCGTTGATGTTGATACCAACATGGATGGTCTAACAGGCCAACGCTACGACGCGTCTCAAGGTGAAATTTTCTGGTCACGAAATGCTGCCTTTAACGAATATGAGATTTTTCGCGATGGGGAACTAGTCGCCACCAACGATGGCACGAGCTTTTATGACTCAGTCCTAGAGAGTGGCGTGAGCTATCTTTATGAAGTTGAGGCCATCACAGAAGACGGTCGAGTCAGTATTGGTGCAATCACTATTCCGGCTACAGTGGGAGCTGGCATCAATTAAGAAACCTCTAAACCATTTAGAGCTATCTTTTATCCATAGACTCAATCGATACCAGAAAATTAGCTAATCTAGCTCTATGTGTTCGATCTGACTCCGCTGATAAAGCAGCCAAGCGCAGTCAGATCGAATTTTTAAATTCATTGGTTTATTTTTTGGGTTCAGAAGTCCTCTACCCAGTAGTTCAGAACCTCGAATGGCAGTGTGTTGGCATCGTCAGGCACGTAGTAGTACGCAAACAGTCCGAAGGCATAACTCGCCGTGATAAGGTTGTCGGGGGCGATTTCAGCGACCTGCCCCTTGTAGAGCGTACCCTCGCCACGAATAGTAGACCAGTCGAGATCGACGCCCCCGCCGATCTCGACCCCGCCAACTACGCCGCTCGTAGAACCTTCTCCAAAATCTTCTAACAGACAATAAAAAATTAAAATCCTTGGATACCACCACAATACCATTGTCGGTAACTTTGAACAATTTGGAATTCGTTTCGTGCTCATAACCTATTTCCATACCTGCCGGTATACGAACATCTTTATCAACAATACAGCGTCGCAATTTCGCACCAGCCCCGATCTCCACGCCATCAAAGATAATGCTCGAGTCCAGCTGTGCATTTTCATGGACCCGCACATTGGCAGATAAAATCGAATTGACAACCTTCGCGCTGATTACCATGCTTCCGCCACCGAGTATCGAATTCTGAATATCACCATAGCTAACATCAGACGCGGGCACTACCCTCGCCGGTGGATGCTGACCATGGTAAGTTCGAATTGGCCATGAATTCTGATATAGGTTCAGCGGAGGCGATGGCGAGAGAAGATCCATGTTCGCATCGAAATAGGAATCGATCGTACCGACATCACGCCAATATCGGTCCTGGGTCACTCGGCCCTCCTGCCGCCCAAATTGATAACCACAAACATGATGCGTATCAATAAGGCGAGGAATCAGATCGTTACCGAAATCATGGGTTGATGTTTCATCTAAATGATCACGAGACAACTGCTCGGCCAACACATCATGATTGAAGATATATATTCCCATAGATGCGAGTGCCGAGTTTTTATTACCTGGCATCGGGTCTGGAACCGTCGGTTTTTCCACGAAGCGAACGACCTTGTTTGACGAATCGATTGTCATGACACCAAACGATCTCGCATCAGATACAGGAACTTGCATACACGCAACCGTAAGATCAGCTTTCAGTTCCTCGTGTTGTTGAAGCATGGCCGCATAGTCCATTCGGTAAATATGGTCACCGGACAAAA
>CAYUZB010000038.1:0-4358 GCA_964449565.1 uncultured Granulosicoccaceae bacterium
TCATCCAGGTAGGCAGCACCACCATTCATCCCAGTATTATTATTAAATAAGACACGGGAAAACAAAACACCATCCGAATAAATAGCGACTCCACCACCGTCGTTATCATTGCCTGTGTGATTGGCTACTGAGGAATTCATGGAAAATGTGACTTGCTCAAAAACAGCATTATCAGCACTATCCAAGACTAATACGGCACCACCAATATGAGCAGTATTGTCAATAAAGAACACATTGTTAATCTGTGCCCAAGGTGTATTCAAGGCAAGTGCGCCGCCTCCACCATCACCCGCTGGAACCAAGCCGCTCCCGGCATTACCAACTGCAGTGTTCAAAGTAAATGTCACGTCATCCAAACTGAATGAACTCGAGATACCAACGTTAACTGCTCCACCACGCCCTGAAATAGAGTTATTCATTGTAAACGTTGAATTCGATATCGCTAAAGACCCTCCAGCGCTCGAAAGTGCCCCTCCGGAAAGCACAGCGGTATTGTTATTGAAATCTACGCCTTGTATGACACTATCGCCGCCGAGCCTATAAGCACCACCCAAGCCTTCAGCAAAATTTTGCTCAACTAAACCACCATTTTGTGTCATATTTCCAAGACTTAAAATTGCACCGCCTACATTTATTGATCTATTACCGGTTAAATCAGTTTCAGTCAGAATCAGATTACTCGTATTAGTCCCATATATTCCACCGCCACCAAACGACTGGTTGTTTCTAACTATAGAATCAATCAACTCTATAGTACCTTCACTATATATAGCACCGCCAAGTCTATTGTTCGAATCAAGGTTTTCAAATATGGAATCATTTGCAATCACGGAAGCGTTTTCGTGAACATATATCCCCGCACCATCAGCATTATGACCGACACCAGTAAGCGTAACATCATCCAATCGTAAGGCGCCTTGGAAAATCTCCAGAATACGTGCTGTACTTGTCTGGCTAATGACCACAGATGAGCCTGAGGTATTGTTTATTATCAGTTCATCAGTGGGATTAACCATGGTTATATCAATGTCGCCAACTCGTCCAACATCATCCTGACCGCTTCGATTAAGAGAATAAGTCCCTGCTGAACTAAGCTCGATGGTCACATCACCCGGCGTATTCATGGCCGCGATAATTGCCTCTCTTAACGTTGGGTCGGATCCCAAGGTATCAACAGTTGCGTTAAGATCAGGATCTACAGAGTCGCTCTGATTTGAAACTACGATGGTGGCAACCGATAAATCGTTTCGCCACTCGAGGCGAAGCACCTCGTCATCGAATGTTGTTGAATCGATTTCGCCTTCCGTAACCTCAAGCTCCCAGTTGGCTCCCAGCGATTCATGACCTGTCAGATCGTCGCTGGCTGCGACATCAGCTTTACTAAGCTCAGCTATTCTCGATAACAGTTCGCTACCATTTTCTTCATCTGCGAAATCACATCCATAAATCAAAATATCAGCATCGTGCTCAAGCCCATTGGCCCAGGACTTGAGCTGTGATTCGACTAGATCGATGGACTCATTATCGAGAGAAAACGCACCTAATTGAATCGACGATGGTGCTCCATGAGAGATGATATGAACCGTATCCAGATTGTTTGATTCGGCAAGCGTTTCACTTATAAGCTGGATGCCATCATCAGTGGGCGAAATCCAGACAATATCTATCCCAGCTCGATCAAGGCTCGATGTTATCTGCTCTACGTCAGGTAGATCGGACATGACAAAGGCAATTTGCCTTGATTGATCAGCCGCATCTGACGGCCACTTCTCCGGAAGCGGCAATTCGATATCCTGCTCGTCAGTTACATCAGGAAGTAAGGATGCGAGCGGACCCAATGTATCGGCAGAGTACATTACGCGAGGCTCGAGCAATTCCGCAATTGCTCGCTTGATCTGAGGCGTCCGTTTTCGACGAAATATTGCCATGTTTTCCGCAAGTCCACTCTTGCCGGAGCGCATCAAATAGGCCGCACCGGGTTGAATTTACAGGCAAAAATCGCCTCCATTCGGTGATTCCATGGTCAATATTTGAAGAATCTGGACTCCCTTTGTGATCCAGTCGGCAGTTGCTCAAGCCTGGCGCGGGCGCA
Organism: uncultured Granulosicoccaceae bacterium; assembly: GCA_964449565.1. Lineage (GTDB taxonomy): Bacteria > Pseudomonadota > Gammaproteobacteria > Granulosicoccales > Granulosicoccaceae > Granulosicoccus. The sequence continues at coordinate 2,093 of CAYUZB010000038.1, forward strand.
AAACTTCAACCAAAGCTGCCGAAATGATCAAACAAGTCCCGACTAGTTCTATCAGACCAAAGCCAAGATTTAGAAAAATAGCACTTGAAACCACAGCTGCTATCACTTCCAGCGTCAACAGAAAACTCATGGTTGCAGGGGATATCAAGGTGGCACCCCACAGAGTGATGTAGGTTACCGGGTAGACGTAGATCATCGCAAACAGAGCGCACAGACCAAACGTTACGGCGAGTGGACCGATTTGATTTGTGGCTAATAACCGACTCTCATTGCTTAAAAACAAAAGACATGCAGCTGAAATAACCACAGCTATTGAAAAACTTGAAAGCATCATGACTTTCAGATCGATACGTTTCGCCGAAAACATCAAGGCTGAGCCAATAGACCAGCTAAGACCTGCAAACAGCGCCATCCAGTCTCCTAGCGCCCCCAGTCCGTCAAGCGGCAGCTCACCACGAAAGATTACAATAATGCCCAGTAACGACAAAGCAATACCGAACAAACTACGCCACGACCAACGTCTCCCGAAAAACAAACATTCGATAATCGTGCTCCAAGCGGGCGCGATATAAAAAAGTAACACTACCCTGACCACATCTGAATAGGTGATAGCAATTCCATAAAGTGAAAACGCAGCTCCAATACCGATAGCACCGAGCAATGATCGCCATTCAGGCAAACGCGGCTTGGAACGAAGCCAAATAGGTAATGCTATAAGAGTTGCAGCCAATGTCAGTAGCAAGGAAACCATTGGTCCTGACAACCCTCGGTTACTCAAGACATGTATAGGTACCCAGTAAAGCCCCCATAAGATAGCGCAAAGTGCAACCAAACCAACAGTTTTGCTAGAGCGCCCTTGAGGGACATCGTTTGTCATAAGAAATCGAGTTCAAACACTTGAATGAAAAAAACACCGTATAGACTAAAAAATATGGTAAGCATTGCTGGATCTATTAGACTGATTTAAGCTTGAAGACCCCATTCTGACCAGGAGCCATCATACAGTCGTTGCAATCCAAATCCCGCGACCTCTAGCGCAAGCGTGATAACAGCTGCGGTAACTCCCGAACCACAAGTTGTGATAACGGTTTGTTTTTTCGCTGCGATATCCTGCGGTGAAACTCCAAATGACAGCAGCATGTTTTCAAGTGCCGCTCGATCACGTAGATGCCCTTTTTCCAACAAATCGGTAAATGGCAAACACTGTGAGTTCGGAATATGCCCGGATGCGAGGCCAGCACGTGGTTCGGCAACTTCGCCATTGAATCGCGCACGTGATCGAGCATCAAGTATAAGAATATCCTTGTCATTGCTTGCCAGGTGCACATCGTGTTTACTGGCTACTCGATAGGGGTCAAGAACTGCCTTGAACTGTTTTTCTGACTCGCTCTTGTTCGCGGTAATATCTTCAGACTCGAGATCTACCTTGATACCTTGCGCTAAACGTCCTCCGGCATCCTGCCACGCCGGCATCCCTCCATCCAGCACCTGGACCTTGTCATGCCCGAAGACCCGGAACATCCACCACACACGTGCGGCAGAAAAAAGGCCTGAAGTATCGTAGACAACGATATGAGTATCACCAGTTACGCCAAGTTTGCGTACCTTGTTCTCAAACAGACTTGCCGACGGCAGCATATGGGGCAATGTCGAGTCTGGATCGCTGATCGCATCGATGTCGAAAAAGCGGGCCCCGTCTATACATGCGTTACCGAACTCTGATGTAGCATCTCGATTTGACGTCGGCAGATGCCAGGAACAGTCCAGCACGAGCAGAGCATTACTATCCCCCTCTTGCAGCGCAATAAGTTCACCAACACTGATAAGCGGTTCAATCATCGCTATCTTTTCCTTCATGCCACTCTCGCAATATATTGCGACGCACTTTGCCAGTGGTAGTCAAAGGCAAGGCATCCATAAATTCAATTAGACGTGGATATTCGTACGCAGCAAGGTGACGGCGAACATGCTGGCCTAGACTCGATTCAAGGGATGCTGACGGATTTTCACCGGCACGTAAAACCACACAAAGTTTCACGATATCACCACGAATTCCATCAGGGTCAGGGACACCAATGGCCGCCACTTGCAAAACTGCCGGGTGGGACAAGGCACAATTCTCAATTTCGCCCGGGCCAATTCGATACCCAGCGCTACTGATCACATCATCATCACGTCCAACAAACCAGAGATAGCCATCAGTATCACGATAGCCTACATCTCCAGTATGAAACCAATCCCCTGTATATTTTTTTCGAGTAGCATC
>CAYUZB010000038.1:4458-30374 GCA_964449565.1 uncultured Granulosicoccaceae bacterium
GGTAGGCTTTACCCATCGAGCCCGGCTTGACCGGTAATTGCGCGCTGCAATTGCCCATGAGATAGTTATGTTCGGTTTGTCCACACATCTCGTTTATCTCAATGCCCAATGTCTCACGTCCCCAGGTAAACAACTCTTCGCCAACCGTTTCACCCGCACTCATAACGCTACGAAGTGACAACTTATACCTGTCGAAAAGATCCACCTTGCTACGTAACATTTTCAAGGCAGTCGGCGGAATGAAAGCGCAAGTCACCCTATGCCTCGACATCAAGGACATGATGGCATCGGGCTGAAATTTTTTGCTGTCGTAAGCTACAACCGGTACACCGTAGTACCACGCCGGCAGCAAGCCGTCGAGCAGTCCCCCCGTCCACGCCCAATCTGCCGGTGTGTAAACGATATCATCCGCAACCGGGAAGCCATTATGTGATGCTTCAAAACCGGTGAGATTTCCCATCAAGGATCGATGTGCGATCAAGGCTCCTTTCGGTGGCCCAGTGGTACCTGAGGTATACAACAGGAAAGCCGGATCGTCAGCTGATGTCGACACAGGACTTTCGAGTGGAGCGCTGGAGCTCAGCAGTTGCCAGAAATTTTCTTTTGTGCGCGCTTTGTCGTTAGTGACAATACCCGAGTGCAAATCGTTTGCCGGTAAAAATTCCAGCGTCTCCATAGTTGTCGGTGCGTCAGCAACAACTTCCAAAAGTGTCACAAGTTCTGGCAATTCATGACGAAACGAGTCGATCAACTCGGCGTGAGAAGAGTCAGTCACGACAAGCTTTGAGCCACTATCAATCAATCGGTATTTCAGTGCTTCGTCGCCAAACAATACAGACAATGGTAAAGAGATGGCACCCAAATGATGAGCGGCCAGGTGTACCAGCGCGGTTTCGAGGCGTTGCGGTAACACGACCGCCACACGATCGCCACGCTCGACACCCAATGCACGAAACGCACTGGCGAGCCTCAGGCTCAAGTCTTCGATATCATCGAAGCTGTATCTGGCAGACTCGCCAGATTCGTTTTCGGTGATAAGAGCGAGCCGTTTCTGCCCGTCAGCGTGGCGGGTACATACAGCGTTTGCCACATTAAAAGAGGAAGGGATGTCCCACTGGAAAGCGGTCAGAATGCTGTCGTAGTCGTCTGATCCCAAGGAAAGCATTGTCGGTACATCATCGTTCATCCGACAAGGCTACCGTCTATCGATACTGATTTCCAGACTGAGACAGTTCATCCGGACGTGCTAGGCCTGCGATAATCTGATCCATCGTAATACTGCCAACGATATGCTCACCTTCACCCAATACATTGGCTGACCTGGATTCGGTAGCTGCGACCGCCTGTAGGGCATCTTCCAGAACCATATCACCAGCGATTTCAGGACCTTGGACAGTACCATCTGTGGACATCAACGTTCTGACTTGCAGGACACGGCCGCGATTGATGTCCTTGACGAAGTCGAAGATGTAATCATCAGCAGGATTGATAATCAACTGCTGCGGATCGCCTTGCTGAATGAGTTCTCCATCACGCAGGATGGCGATCTTGTCGCCAATACGAAGTGCTTCATCGAGGTCGTGAGTGATGAAAACGATGGTCTTGTGCAGTTCTCTCTGCAAGTCCAGCAATACATCCTGCATATCAGTACGAATCAGTGGATCGAGTGCTGAAAATGCTTCGTCCATCAGCAATATTTCTGCATCAGTTGCCAGCGCTCTTGCCAAACCGACCCGCTGCTGCATACCACCGGATAGCTGCACAGGGAAATGTTCTTCAAAACCTGCAAGCCCAACGCGTTCCAGCCATTTGTGACTTTGCGCCTTGGCCGACTTCATTGATACCCCTTGTACAACCAAGCCGTACGCGACATTCTCGGCAACCGTACGATGTACATGTAAGCCAAATTTCTGAAAAACCATAGATGCCTTATGACGGCGAAAATCGATCAGTTGGCTTTTGTTCATTTCCAGAACATCTTCGCCATCAACCACCATTCGACCTGCTGTGGGCTCTATCAAGCGGTTGATATGACGAATCAAGGTTGATTTACCGGACCCTGACAAACCCATGATGACCGATATACCCCGCCCTGGAATGTCCAGATTGATGTCTTTCAGACCCAAGACATGGCCATGTTTCTCCAGCAGTTCGGTTTTTCCAACGCCCTGCTTTACATGTTCAAGCGCATCTTCAGGTTGTTTGCCAAAGATCTTGTAGAGGTTTTCTATTTTAATTTTTGAATCAGTCATGGTGTTCCCCATGGCGATGGCGCTGCAGCCGCTGACCATAACTTTGGGAGACACGATCAAAAATGATGGCAAGTGCCACGATCGCAAGACCATTCATGATACCTAACGCCAGGTATTGGTTGGAGATGGCACGAAGCACCGGCACACCAAGACCCGCAACACCAATCATCGATGCAATAACAACCATAGCCAATGCCATCATGATCGTCTGGTTTATACCCGCAAATATATTGGGTAGTGCCAACGGGATTTGCACCCCAAACAAGCGTTGTCGATAATTGGCACCAAATGCATCGGCAGCTTCCAGTGCTTCCTTGTCAACAAGGCGTATACCGAGATTGGTCAGTCGTACGACAGGCGGGATCGCATAAATACACACGGAAATCAATCCAGGCACCTTGCCTATACCGAGCAACATGACAACCGGTATGAGATATACGAATGCAGGAATAGTCTGCATGATATCCAGCACCGGGGTAATGACGGACTGTACCCGATCAGATCGTGCCATCAGTATTCCCAAAGGAATACCCACGGATATGCAGACAATGGTCGATACGGAAATGATAGCCAGTGTCGACATCGTGTCTTTCCACATACCGAAATAACCGATGGCCAGAAAGGACAGGACAGAGCCAATAACGATACCCCAGCTTCGCGAACCGAGCCAGGCAAGTCCGCCGATGACGAAGATGATAACTGGCCAAGGTGTCGCTAGCAGGAGCTTCTCAAACCAGACAAGAAATTCGAGCAAGGGATGAAAGAAATTCTCAAGAGATTCACCCCAGCTTCGGGAGAACACACGAAATTTTTCATCAATGAATTTTTTCAGATCTCGAAGATCTGTACGCCCCATTGCTGGAAATTTGTTAGTCCAGAATTCCACTTAAGTAATGCTCCAGATGCCTTGTGCGACAAAAAAAAAGCCCATCCACGAGTTGCAGACAGGCTTTGTACATATTACCGCTTGAAAGAACTAAACCTGATCAGTTAAGCGCAGACTTCACTTTTTCAACAACGTCAGCGCTGACCCATTGCTCCCACAAGTCACCTTGGGTGAGCAGGAATTCAAACGCAGCATCTTCACCACCGGCTTGATTCTCGCCCATGTAAACGAGCATGTCGTTCATGATTGGGCCGGGGAAAACCCGGTTTGTCAGGTAACTCATCACTTCGTCACCGGCGCTGGCTTTGAAATCATCAGTCACGACAGTATGAACTTCAGACTCAGTCCATGCAGATGGTTTAGGATCAGCACAATCCTGTTCCGCTTTTGCAATACAACCATCCCAGTTTTCGCTACCAGCGAAAGGCACTCCAAAATCAAGTTTGACCATTTGGTGTTTGCCGATCATCGCTGTGGGCGACCAGTAATAGCCAAACCAGTTCTCGCCACGTTCGACTGCCTTGGTCATTGAACCATCAAGACCCGCTGCTGAACCAGGATCGACAAGCTTCCAACCTTTTGCTTCCATGTCGAACGCTCGGAACAGATTGGCGTTGGCCAATTGGCAACCCCAACCTGCCGGACAGCCAACGAACGCACCTTTGGAGGGATCTTCAACATCCGGGAACAGATCCGGGCGCTCAAGCACATCGAGTACAGTCTTAAGTTCTGGATGCTTTTCCGCGGTTGATGGTGGAATCCACCACCCTTCGCCCAGCTCCGTGATCGGGCTGCCGTTTGCAGAGATCAATGAACCCTCTTCAAATGCTTTGTTCAAGGGCTCGCGGACCGCATTGATCCAGAGCTCGCCAGCGATATCCGGTTGACCTTTCTCGTTCATCGAAGCAAAGGTTGTGGTTGTCGCACCCGGAACGAGTTCAACCGTGCAACCGTACCCGGATTCAAGAATAATCTTGTCAACATTGGCCATCAGCTCACCCGATGCCCAGTTCCATTCAGCGATCTGGACATTACCGCACTCGGCGGCAGCAAAACCCGAGCCCAGTAACATCGCGATACCAACAGCAGCTTTTTTCAATATAGTCATAAATCCTCTAATTTGTTCGTATGGATTGCAGTTCTTCTATCTACAGAATACCGCGAAGAATTAAATTCCGTGCGGACATACATCTGACCTACCCATTTTACTAAGTAATTGCCATCCCTGACAGAATTTCACAGGATTGTTTACATTCATGGAAGAATACGCTGCTGGCAGGCTAACATATGACCATTGACTGGCAGGAAACCTAGGTAAGTTCACACATTTTCATTAATTTTGTACCAAGCGGTCAACTTTTGACAGCGCTCGCCAGCGTGAATCTTGCGGAGTTTCATGATCGCTCGCCTGCCGCGAGTCAGGTTCAAACTGTCTCCGAAGCGACGGCAGCCTTCAGCCTGCAGCCTGATTAAGTGGAATTCGATTCAGGACACATCAGCCCGCTCTGTCGCTGCGAAACAGCTCAGTAACAAACCACACAGAATGGTGACCGCGAAAGCCAGTTGAATGGCTGCTGAAAAACTACCACTAATGTCAAAAAGAACACCCGCAAGCCACGGGGATATCAATCCGGCCAAGCCCCATGCCGTAAAGGTAATGGAAAAGATTCTTGAAAAATTGGTGGCTCCGAATTGGCGCTGCACCATGACAGGAACTGCCGACGCCATGATGCCATAACCGAGGGCAACGAGAGAAAGCCCGATGGCCGTCGAGGCGGCAACGTCACTGAACAACACGACTAGCAATCCACTACCTATCGTCAGCGTCGCCAAAAACGCCGTCTGTGTTGAGCTAATGAAACACAACTGTGCGCCGACTGAAAGTCTGCCTAAAGTGTTGCCTAGCGCGACACCTGCGAGACCAGCGCTAGCGACAGTTACCGTACCCCCTGCCTGTTCAATGATTTTTGATGCCAGACCCAGCACCATCAAACCAGCAGTCGAGCCAGTTGCAAAGATCGCCCATATCAGCGCAAAACGTCCGCCATAGCTTGTTTGTATGACATCTGGACGAGTTCTTTTATTACCCGCTAATAACGAGCGTAAGCTTATATTCAAACGCCATCGAACTGCTGTCGATCGATAGTCAGAATGCACGGCTACGACCGAACTGAGGAACAACAAAATAGCCAATGGCAACAACGACTTTGCCTCCCAACCATGAGCGATCATCTGACGCCACAGTGGGCCGAACACAACGCCCCCGAAGCCAAACACCGCTACCATCAACGGCGTATACCAGCTCGTTCGCCCGGTCTTTGCAACCAAGGTCAACACATTGATATATAAAGCACCACTGACAAACCCGAAGCCGACGCTAAAGCACAGTAGAAATTGCCAGTAAGTCCCTGCCGCAGTTGCCACCAGCAAACTGACAACACCAAAGATACCAATCAGTCCGCTGGCAAACAGGCTTCGAACGCCCTCAGCAAGTCGAGGTATGAGAATTACTGCAACCGTAAACGAGACGATAGCGATAGAGAAAACACGACCCGCTTCAGCGGTTGATCCCGCAAACGTGTTTTCGACGAGCGGTACAAGTGCACTCCAGCCGTATAGACCACCGGCACAAAAGCACAGCGCAGCCGCAATGTACAGATGCCGGATGGGTATTGCTGGCAATTGTTCTGAGGACACTGAGTCTGATCAAATTGCAAAAAACCACCGAAGGCGGAAATAACACGGTGTTTCAACGATTGGAGACAATATAACTTGTCTTTACAAATTTGTTAAGTCAACATAAGTATTCCAGTACGACCAAACCACGACTACATTGACTAAGAGGCATGAAACTGATTCCGAAGGTCGCTGTTACCGGTACCGCATTGACGCCGTTCAACCGGCGCAAGGACAACTCGTCTTTTCGTGATTGGGCATACTCGGCATTCCATGCGGCGCTACAGCAATCGACACTCGAAAAAAGCGATATCGAGGCACTGTTCGTCGCCTCAGAAAGTGATTTTTTTACCCTGCAATTGAATCCAGCCTCGATTCTGGCCAGTGACAACGGGCTGCATGGTGTCGCAACAACACGAGTTGAAGGCGGTGGCGCTTCGGGACAATTAGCCATCCATGCCGCCGTCAACGCGATTCAATCGGGGGCGTACAAACATGTAGCCGTCATCGGAGTTGACCCCTCCGCCTCACAATTGTCGGCTGACACTATCCGCACTTTATACGGATATTCATTTGACACCTGGACCGATGGAATGACAGGGATAACATCGACAGCTTTATATGCACTGTCCTATCAGTGCTTTGCGACCACACACAAAACGACGAACAAACATCTTGCTGCTGTGACGATCAATAATCGGTCTAACGCGACACATAATCCAAACGCTCATCTGGGCCGACAGCATACAGAGCAGGACATCGAAAATTCTCCGGCAATTGCCTCTCCATACCGACGCTTACACTGTTCGCCGTTAAGTGATGGTGCAGCCGCGATCATTCTGTCCGCATCAGATGCACTCCCCTCTGCTCGAAAACAGGCGGCACGAATCGCTGGCATTGGGGCCGCATCGGATCATGCGCATCTTGGTAGCCGCCATGAGCCTGGTACCTTCAAAGCCAAAACACAAGCCATGCAACGCGCTTGTCGTGAAGCAGGTATTACTCCAGCCTCGATAGAGTTGGCGGAGGTTTATGATGCCTACGCCGGTGCCCAATTACAGGCATTGATAGCCCTAGGTTTGTATAATGATTTTCACGCAGACCTTAAGTCAGGTAAATATTCGATTCAAGGTGATTGCCCTATCAACCCTTCAGGGGGCTTGTTGGGTCAAGGGGCAGCTGTTGGTGCAACAGGTGTAGCTCAGACAGCCAGTTGCGCAATGCAGATTGAAGGCCGTTACCACGCTAATTTACAACGCACTACTCCACCGAGTTATGCACTGGCAGATACCCACGGCGGAATTTGTACAACAGCCGCTACCACCATCCTGTGCGGTGCACCATCATGATTGATCATCAACTGATACTTGATTACCAACTGAACACCGGCTGGCTCGCGCCCTACGTTGATGGCCTGAAAGACGGCAAAATCATCGCACGCGAATGTGTAAGCTGCTCGCGCATCAGCTTTCCTCCGCTTCGCAGTTGCATCTGCGGGAACACCGATGGCCGATGGAAGCAGATCGAGGGAACAGCCAAAATCTTGCAACGCACAACCGGTATTGATGGAGACTTCGCCATGGTGCGGTTCGATGGCGTGGATACAGCGAGCATCGTAGCACTCGATGCAGTTTCCGTATCTGCAACAACAGTGATCATAAAAAAAACAATTAGTAAACTTCCACAGCTGATTCTCACCGAAGCGTCGGTACAGGAACCCACATGACATCACCCAACGACGTAAGTAGTTCGGACATACCTGAATTTGATTCGAGTAGCTACAACATGGATGCAGCTACTTTAACAAGTCTGAATCTGGTATTGCGGGACAATCAATTAAAAATTGAATGGCCTGACAACGTTAATCTCTTTCACATGACAGTCGGTCAACATCTCGGACCTGATTCGCGGGATCGAACCGCAATGATCTATGAGGATGAGCAAAACCGTATCCACACGCAGACATTCGCCGAGGTAGATACCGCTGCGCACAATCTTGCCAGTGCCTTGAGTGAATTTGGATATGGGCCCGGCGACTTTATCGGCATTCACACAGGTCAACACCCCGATACCGCCATCGCCCATATGGCAGTCTGTAAGCTCGGTGGAGTTGCCGTCACCTTGTCGCAACTCTATGGACCTGAGACATTGCGCCACGCCTTGAATGACTGTCGGCTGAAAGTTATTTTGACCGATGAATCCGCCTGGAGCACGTTTCGAAAACAACACACCGACCTCTTCCCTCACTTGCAACATGTCTTGCTTAGACAACCCAAAGGAGAGGAACTGGATTTAGCTCAAGCGCTCGAATCAAAGGCGTCGCACTTTACACCATCGTACCGCGGTGCCGATGATCCAGCGCTGCTCATGTATACCTCGGGCTCCACCGGCAAACCCAAAGGCATCTTGCACGGACACCGCGTGCTGGCGGCCTACACACCATCAATCAACCTCTTTTTTAATCTGTCCATGCAAGAAGAAGATGCCGTGTACTGGTCACCATCAGACTGGGCTTGGGTTGGTGGTTTGCTGGACATGGTATTTCCAGCCTGGATGGCGGGCCGGCCGATTGCGACATCACTCGAGCGGTTTTCCGAACAACAAGGATATACTTTCATGGCTCGCCACAAGGTGACACACACCTTCCTAGCACCAACGGCTATAAAACGCCTTGCACGAACCCGCGAACCACGCAAGGACTATGATCTTGCCCTACGTGTAATCTGCACTGGAGGAGAAGCATTAGCATCGGATACATTGACGTGGGCGGAAGATGCGCTTGGTGTTGTTTGCAATGAATTTTACGGGATGACCGAAGTCAACCATTTGATTGGTAATTGCAGTGCGCTGTACGATCGAAAACCCGGCTCGATGGGACGTGCATATCCAGGGCATGATGTAAAGTTGGTGGACAGCGAAGGCGACGTGGTTACCGATGGAGAACCCGGAGAAATCGTTACCGGAAATAATTCCCCAACACGCTTTATCGGGTATCTGAATAACCCAGACAAGGAAGACGAGATGAAATTGGGGCCTTACTTGCGCACCCACGATCTCGCTGTACGCGATGCACAGGGTTACTATTGGTATAAGGGGCGTTCGGATGATCTGATCAAGTCATCTGGCTTTCGCATCGGTCCCGCTGAAATTGAAGAGAGTCTGCTAGCACACGGCGCAGTAACTGAAACTGCAGTCATTGGCAAGCCAGACACCGAGCGTGGATCTATCGTCAAGGCATTCGTCAAATTGCGGGATGGCTATACCCCGAACGATAAACTCGCCAGTGAACTAACCGAACATGTCCGATCAAATCTCGCTGCTTACAAGGCGCCGCGTGAAATAGCGTTTGTCGACAGTTTCGAGATGACATCTTCCGGGAAGATCAACCGACGCATATTGCGGGACCGTGAACAGGCACTTGCAGAAATGTCTACTAGCAAAGATAAAGACAGAGCCAGGCATGAGCGCTGAGGGCACCCCGAAATACGAGCGAGCCTATCGAGAAATACTGGATCGCCTCAAAGCTGGACGCTATCCGGTCGGTGGCCGCATACCAACAGAGAGCGAACTTGCCTCGCATTTCGATATTTCTCGAGTCACGATCAGACGCGCCTTGGACATGCTTGTACAGGATGGTTATATCGAACGCAAGCAAGGTAGTGGTTATAGGGTACTAACTTTATCACCCGCATCAGATACCTGTCTAACTTCTTTCACCGATGCAATGCTTCGCCAGGGACTTGACCCCACGTCGCGCTTCCTATCTCTGCACAATTACAAAGCTAATGTCGAGCAGACCAGTCACTTGCCGGTGAATCTACGTAATCAAGCGGTCACCTGTATCAGCCGCTTACGTGAGGTCAACAATGAACCTCGCATGCTAGTCATGACGTACGCACCAAAGCACTTTCTTAAAGGAGCAAGCGCAATCGACTTTCCCGAGAAAGGCCCCGAGCAATCAATACTACGTATACTACGCGCCCGCTTTAATCTTGAATGGTCAACCGCTTGCGAAGATATAAGCCCAATTGCTTGCACAAAAGAAATGGCAGAGATATTTAATATTCCACTCGATCAACCCTTACTCAGACAAGCCTGTTCAGCGTTTGATGAAAACGGCAACGTTGTTTTTCATGAAGATGTTTTCCGCAATGGTTCGGTGAGTTTCAACCTGACGCCACATTCGCGTTCACCACGCCACATTTGAGCAAAGAACTTATGTCAAGCACTGTATTCCAGAGACTCGATGAAGACCTGATGCGTGAACGACTAACACCACCGACAGCTCCGGTAAGATTGCTAGTCGATACCGATACAGCCAATGAAATCGATGATCAATATGCACTCGCCTGGGCTTTATTGTCGCCGGAGCATATGCATGTCGAGGCTGTGACGGCCGAACCCTTTTCCTTCGCCCATCATCAAGCGGAATTGATCCAGGCTGAACAGGCAATGGAAAGCGGCCATGCTCATGACGAGCATCTAGTTGGCAGCTTACGCGGCTGGATTCAACGACTGCACAAGCAAGGCAGACGTGCAAAAGACCTTGATTTCGTCACCCCGGCTGAAGGCATGGAATTGAGCTATGAAGAGATACTAACCGTCTACGACAAGCTCGGCATTAACCGCGGCGGCCAGATATTTCGTGGTGCTGACCAATATATGCGGGACGCAAACACACCAATCATGTCGGAATCTGTTGAGGCAATAATCGACCTTGCGAAATCGGGCGATGAGCCACTTTATATTGCTGCCATGGGTTGCGTGACGAATATTGCCTCCGCGCTGTTAAAAGCACCTGAGATTACCTCTGACATTGTTGTGATCTGGACGTCTGCCTATCCTTCACATGCCCCGAACTGCAATCGACCGTCACTTAATCTGGTGCAAGATGTACACGCATCTCGACTGCTGTTTGACTGTGGTGCACCGCTTGTTTATCTACCGGGTTATCACGTCGGCGCTCAGTTGAAAATATCCCTGCCTGAAATGCAGGCCTTTGTTAAAGGCAAGGGCGAGATTGGCAACTATTTGCATCATCTTTACGAAAACAATCCCCTGCACGAAATGTTCGCTATCGAAGACACTGCGCGCCGCACCTGGGTAATTTGGGATATTATCGACATTGCCTGGTTAATCAACCCTGAATGGGTTCCAACGATGCTGACAAACTCACCAGTTCTTGACAATGAACTGTATTGGAAACCAGACCCGAACCGCCATTTGATGTTAGAAGCGCATGATGTACAACGGGATGAAATCTTCAGGGATTTTTATGACAAGCTGGAGCGTGCGCATATCAGCTCGACAGCATCATGAACAATGACACGGAACCTGTAGAGTACATCAAGCGTACATGTCGTTACTATCAGGCATTAGGTTACGAAACACCCTACCAATGGGCCCATTTTGAATTTGTACCGTTTACACATCCGAACAAACCAATTTCAGAATGCACCGTAGGTATTGTCAGTACCGCCGCCCCGTACGATCCAGAAAAAGGGGACCAAGGTCCTGGGGCTGCATATAACGCTGGCGCTAAATTTTATTCGGTGTATAGATTACCGATAGTTCCGAAACCAGATTTGCGAATATCTCATATCGCCATTGATAGAGATCACACGACCGCTGAGGATCCGAATAGTTACTTTCCACTCGACGCATTAGAAGCTGCCTGGCAACAAGGTCGCATCGGTGCATTGGCGCCGCACGTTTACGGGCTACCGACTAACAGATCTCACTCCAGAACAATCGATGTCGATTGCCAGAATTTGCTTGAATTTGCCAAAGAAGACAAAGTTGATGTTGCCCTTCTCGTGCCCAATTGCCCGGTATGTCATCAGTCGGTGTCTCTGGCGGCGCGAACACTCGAAGACGCTGGAGTACTTACCGTGATACTCGGCTGCGCAAAAGATATTGTGGAACATGTAGGAGTACCACGATTTCTTTTTAGTGATTTTCCGTTAGGAAATGCCGCAGGAATACCGGGAGATATTCAGAATCAACAAGGCTTGATAGACGCGGCATTGAATCTATTGGAAACCGCTTTAGCACCACGTACAACTGTACAGTCCCCATACGAGTGGCCAGGAGCAGAACAATGGAAGAATGACTATTCTAATCCAGATCGTCTAACCGTCGACGAAATTCGTCACAAGCGGGCAGAATTTGAATCGGCTAAAGCGCAAGCTAAATCGTTGCAAAATTTATAGATGCGCCTTAGCCAATCAAGGCCACTAAACATTCATTGAACGTACTCGGCGTCTCCACAACAGGCCAGCCGCCGCGAGTATTAAAGTCAGGCTCGGTAGCGTTTCGAAAATACAAAACTACAAATAATCCCTCGCATCAAGATACCCTTTAGCCTTTCGAGGTCCTAGTAAGTCCATTCCGGACCACGAAGCCAATTCGCTCAAGGGCGCTGATATGTCAGCCGGGACCAGTACGAAATGATGCTCCAAACCATGCCCCATCACTGTCGCCACAATATCGTCAAGTGTTAACGATTCGCCATCGATATGAAAATCTTCTAACCAAGCTCGGCAACCGGTAAATCCATTCGGGTCACGCCGCTTGACTGAACTTTGCATCTGGAAAAGCGCACCCGCATCGCGAGCGATACGAAAAACATCCACAGGGCCCTCCTTGAAATACAGATCGGATATCGCGCCGTATATCGGCCCTTCTTCCGTACCGCGACCAATCATCGGATGATTGATCCAACGCGCTCCTGCATCATCTGCCAGATACAAAGGACCACCACCGCCATGCCACATCAACAATTCGCCCGCATCCAGGTCTGGTTCAGTCATATCAAGTAAGTAACCCACTTTACCGGTCAATGACTTCGCGACAAGCTGCGTCACCGCGCCAAGCACATCACCCTCGGAGGCTACTGGCAAACGATCCTGTTCTTCAAGCCAGGTAAAAGCCGCTCCCGGATGCATGCCAGGATTGGCTTGCAAAGCGGGCCAGTCACTGACAGCCAGTGCAGCAAAATTATTATCAGAGGCTATATCGCGCATCGCCAATGCCGCCTTCGCTGTCAATTCCATCTGAGAATCACTGACTCCATCGACGCTGGCAGCCGATGACATAGCGTCAAGCTCGGGCTTGATTCGATCTGTATTGATCGCCTGCATTCGATCAGTCAAATCATGCATATCGATATGTGAAACCTCAACACCAAGCCGACGACGTAAGGCATTGGTCGACACTTCCATGTTATAGAAAGTCATAGCCAGACCGCCGATCACCCCAATGCGCGCGTTGTTCAAGGTGTGCAGTGCTTTCAGCGCTCTGAATGTATTTCTCAATCTTGATTTGAGCGCTTCACTTTCCGGTGCGCCGTGATACCACTGCACAGGATCTTTATGTAGTGTTCGTACTTGACGAGCAATCGACATCGACATATTCAAGGAGACAAAGTTGTTTAACTGAATATCCCCGGTTCGCACTGGTTCGGGGATCGACCAGAAGCCGGCGCGTACAGGTGCGGCGGCAATGGTGCGGGCGACGTCACCCATCGTAAATCCGCCATGTAGAACTAAAATGAAATCAACATCAGCCTGATGGCAAACATCCAGAGCGCTCAAGGTCTCAGTTGCATCCATTGGTATATCAGGTGCGATAAACAAATCAATAGATTCGTCCCTACACAATTCACCAAGTGAGGTTTCACAGCGACTCCACACCTTATGTTTGTCTGGAAAATAACTTGGCAAGGAAGCCTTTATCAGCCCGACTTTCATTCTCGATACCATAAGTCAGCCTATCCGGTTAAAGTTTCAATCAAGTACTGCTTTCAGGATATCCAGGCGTGGTCGGCCAGTCTCATCGAGCCAATGACGCAACCCTACTTCGCCTTCACGTCCAAAAATGTCAACCGCATCCGCCCATAAAGCACGACCACACATAAAGCCGTTAAAATCAACACCAGCCTCGCAGGCCATTTGCAGTGATGCCTTGAACCATTCAAAGGAAACACCGGCGCTAAGGTAAACAAGTTGAGCGTCTGTCACAGGCTCAGCCGCGGCAGAAAACGCCGCAAGCGCTTCATCGCGTGACATGAGTGGTTCACCAAAGCCCTCTACGAACGACAGATCAACCGGAATCTCAACTTTCAAAACATCGGCGCAGAATTTGGTATTGGCAAATACTTCAGTCGCACGGCGCACGAGTTCGGGCTTTATGGCCGCGTACTCGGCCGTGCCAGAGGCAACAGAGGGATGGTAGACAAGTGGTTCCATCAAAAAACGTAGTTTGTTTTTTTTGCAACGCTCACCAAGTTCTGCCACTAATTCCTGTTTGCGTTTGTTAAGAGCAAAGTCATCATCAGGTGCGTAATACATGAAGAATTTCAGTTGATCAACACCTAACCGCGCGTAATCTTCAACATCGAGGTTCTCGGGGAATACCGTGATGCGATCATCATCAGATATATGATAGACATCCGCTTCATAGGCAAGCATCTTGCGACAGTTTGCCGGATAGTATGCAAGCAGCTCCGGGCCAAGGTTTGCGTCAACCAATACTGTGTTGGCACCGGCGCCAAGTATTTCGAGAATAGCCCGTTTGAATACCCGAGGATCATCACTGTTTGCGGCTGAACCACGCGCACTGCGTAACGCTGCCTCGAGCCCACTGCCTGCGTCAACGGCGACACCAATAATATTTTTTTCAATAGTGGTGGACATGCTCATGTGCTCCTCGCAGTACCAAGCACTGTAGGACTAGCAATCGCAGGAAAATACGGTGAGGCATGCGGTGCTTGCCAGTAATCAAGCATTGCAGGTGTTGGCGTAAACAATGAAATTGAAAATCCAGCCATTTCTTGTGTTGTAGAAAACGAACCAATCATTGGCGACACATTCGACACGCCCAATGTGCTTAGCTGTTTCGACACTTCCGCGTAAACCGTTAACAATTCCATCATTGTGGTGCCACCGGAGCCATTTATTAGAACAACGGTTTCGGTACCAGGTTCGATTGGTCGATCAGCCAGTATTTCGCCCAACATATAGATTACAAGATCACGAACGGGACCTGCCTTGCGCCGAGAGACACCGGGCTCGCCATGTACACCCATGCCGATAAAAATATCATCATCGGGCAAATCGAACATTCGTTCGCCTGTCAGCGGCGAGATACCAGGTGCTACGGCGGCACCCAAGGTGCGAGTACGACTGCGAACATCCTCACCAAGGCTCTGTAACTCATCAATCGACAGACCTGCTTCACTGGCGGCACCGAGTATCTTGTAGATAAATAGCGTACCCGCAGCGCCACGTCGTTCGTCTTCCGACCCCTTTGGCGCTGACGATACATCGTCATACATCAGTAAGGGACGTACATCGAGTCCATCATCCTGTGCCATCAGCGCGGCAGCATTTCCATTGATGACATCACCTTCATGCCGGGAAATCAGCAGTATCGCACCGGGGGGTCCGACGACCTCTTCGATACCTTCAAGTATCAGATCGGGTGAGGGCGCGGTAAAGACATCGCCAACGATGTTGGCATCAAGCAAGCCTTCTCCGACATAGCCCATTGCTATCGGCTCATGTCCGGACCCATTGCCGATCAGAACAGCAACTTTTTCATCATGTGTACGAAGTTTTCTGCGTCGCACCACACGCGGATCACGACCGCGGCAGACAATTGATGGAAAGGCTGCCACGTAGCCGTCGATCATGTCATCGACCATACGTTCTTTGTCGTTATACAGCTTCTTCATATGTCTCCCTGAACAGAGCGTTCGGCAAATACATCAAGTATTTCGGCAACTGACCGCGCACCCGCATCAATATGCCCCACCCCCTTACCTTCGACATACTTGGCACGACCACGTTTTGCCACCATATCGCGAGTCGCGGTAACCCCGTCGCGTGCAGCTTTTGCTGCATCGGCAATGGACGTTGCTTTTGCCGCAGGTAACAGAGCGTCCAACATCGTCTTATCGCCCGCGACAGCCTGGCCCAATGCGGTGATACGCACTGCAGCGGCTTGAAGGGCGTCTGACAACCTCACCTGCTCCTTCTCGCATTGATCAATTGCACCAAGCACAACACTGAATATCGAACCAGACGCGCCACCTGCAGCTCGTCGAAATGATTTCGCCGGATTCTCAACCTCATTAACCACGGCTTGCAAGCCTTTAAGCATCGTTGTCCCATGATCACCGTCACCCGTGGCAGCATCGAGTGCATTCAATTCCGCTTCAAGTGATTCAAACCGAGCGAGCAATGCTTCAAACAATTGCTCACTCATGCAAAGCTTGCCTGCATGAAGGACAAAGCGCGACGCGCCGCGTCACTGGCATCCGGTTCGATATTGCGCCAGATATTCAAATCCCGACTTGCCGGGTTGCCCATGATCACAAACATTTCAGCCACTATCCAGCCGTCATAGCCGATTTCCCGCAGGCCACTTTGAACCTCAGTCCAAGGTACATGACCAGATCCCGGCACCCCACGATCATTATCGGACACGTGGAAATGCACAAGGCGGTCACCGGTCTGCGTAATCGCTGACTTAATGTCCTTCTCCTCGATGTTCAAATGGAAGGTATCGAGCAAGGCACCAACACGACTCGAGCCGGAAGCCTCAGCCATAGCGACCGCTTCAGAGGCGGTGTTTACCAGATCGGTTTCAAAGCGATTGATTGCCTCTATGCCAAGGGTCACATCATGCTTGGCTAGGTGATCATCGATCGCTGCGAAAGCCTCACTCGAACGTGCTGCTCGTTGCACTTTGTTCGCAGGGTCATACATACCCCAGGGTGCATAAACAACACCAGCGAGACCGCGAGAACCAATCCTGGCTGTCGTTTCTATCGCCCAACGGAGATATTCAATACCCGCTTGTCTGACTAAGGGATCCGCTGAAGTGATGTCCTTGTCAGGCGCAAGACCATCGGAGCACGTAACTTCGAGACCATACTCCTTGACCGCTTTCCCCAGCGCGTCGGCCTTTTCATCACTCATCCCTAGCAGTGACACTTCCACACCATCGAAACCGAGATCAGCAACCGTTTTCAAGATCGGCGTGATTTCATCTGTCCATCGAGCCATCCAAAGACCGGCGTGAATGCCAAATTTCATATCAAGTACTCATTCATGAGGTGAGCAACCAAAGCGCTTCTTGTGGTAACGCAACTGACACTGTGTCGCCAGCGTTCAAGCTATCAACATCAGCTGGATTGGAGACCATATGTAGTATCTCATCGCCGACATTCAGTTGTAGCCGCGTCTGAGTGCCAAGATAGAATTTCTCGTGCACAGTAGCCTCAATGGCGTTGTTATCATGGGCCTGCGCAATTCTTATATTTTCTGGCCTCACCGTCAGTTTTCCAGAACCACTTGCTGCGTCAGAAGGTAAAGCCAGACGCCCAAAGGAAGCTTCAAAGACGCCGTCCTTTGCCAGGCCATTGACAAAATTCTGGCCGCCAAAAAAACGTGCTGTCGCCTCATCCACAGGCTGTTTGTAAAAAACCGACGCTTCATCGTACTGTTTCAAACGACCATCCAGAATCAATGCAACCTTGTCAGCCAGTACCACAGCCTCTTCCTGATCATGGGTTACAAAGATTGTGGTGATACCCATCTCTTGCTGCAGATTGCGAATCAAATCCCGCATCTCGAACCTCAGGTGCGCATCCAGATTTGACAAAGGTTCATCCAGTAGCAGCACATTTGGTTGAACAATCAGTGCTCGTGCCAATGCCACGCGTTGCTGCTGACCGCCGGATAATTCACTTGGCTTACGCGAGCCTAGATCCGGTAACTTGACAAGTGCCAGCATATCTTTGACACGTTGATCAATTTCACGCTTGTCGATCTTTCGCATCTTGAGACCGAAACCGACGTTGTCGGCCACGCTCATATACGGAAACAACAAATAGTTCTGAAATACCATCACAACGCCCCGATCCTCAGGCTTGTCCTTGAGAACGGAACGACCGTCAAACGTCACATCACCTGATGTTGGTTTTAACAGCCCGGCAATCATTTTCATCGTAGTAGTCTTGCCACAGCCGGACGGGCCAAGCAATGCGGTCAGTTCACCGGACTCTATCTCCAGTGATAATTGATCAAGCGATGGCTCCTTCGCTCCGGGATAGACCTTGGTCAGCTTGTTAATGGATACGTGTGTCAAATTTGTCCAAAGCCTCCGACTGCACCGCTACGTCCGGACAAATGCCGAGCAGTCAACAACAGAATGATGATGCCCGGCAAGATATAGATCATGCCAATGGCACCGGTTATGTCATTACGACCAGACGTTGCAAAATTGAACAACAACAAAGGCAGCGTCACCACTCGCCCACCGCCTATAAGCAAGGTCAAAATGTACTGGCTCCAGGAAACCAGAAATGCGAAGAGACCACCGACGATGATGCCGGGCATGATTGCCGGCAAGGTGACATACCAGAATGTCTTCAGTGAAGATGCGCCCAGGCTTCTCGCCTGCGCTTCAAAGGCGGGGTCGTAGTTGGAAAAAATTCCGGACATGACGAGCACCATGTAAGGCAGTGTCGGAATCAAGTGAACGAGGATGACACCGGTCACGGTATTGTTCAGACCCATCGAAATGAAAACCGAATGAATGCCGAGCACCACCGCGATGCCAGGAACAATGGTTGGTGCAAGAATCATCAGTTCGACAATCTCCTTGCCGCGAAACTTGTACATGCCAAGTGCTCGACCTGCCGGAATGCCAACGATGATTGATAAGACGGTAGCGGCTAATGAAATGCCAATCGTCAACCATAGGCTGTCAATTACGCCAGCGGTATCGGAAAAAGCATACTCCCATGCACGTAATGACCAGTTCTTAGGCAGGATATCGGGGAAAAACCACCCTTTGGCAAATGACCAGATCGCTAGCGGGACTAAAGGCAAGACCAACCAGGTAATCAGTACGAGCCCGGTAAGGAATCGCATACTACGTAACGGAAACGACTCGCGCTCATTCATGTCAACCACGTATCCTGCGACGCGAATACCGAATGTAGAAATAGATCATGACGGCACTCAGTAACGCAATGACGATGGCCATGGCCATTGCCTCAGGTCGTGCGGCTAGATCCACATCGGTATATTTTCGATATGCCAGTACCGGTAAGGCGGCCGGGTAGCTCGATCCGAGTATCGCGGGGATTTCATAAGCGCCAAAGGTAAACGCGAATACCATGACCGAAGCTGACAGAACCCCAGGAAAGATCAATGGCAAGAGCACATGCCGAAACGACTGCCAACGATTGGCACCCAATGAACGCGCAACACTTTCATAGTCCTCACCGATTGACTGCATGTTCGCGAGAATGATCACACCGATAAACGGGACTTCTTTCCAAACATATTGCAGGATGATACCGATCGCATAGGGATCGAACACCAAGGCTGGAAAGTCACCCGGTCGAGCAATCATTCCCCATTCAGCTGCGAGCCTTGCAAAACTTCCCGATTGCGAAAAAAGATACAAGATGCCAATCGCGCCAACCAGGTGTGGAACTGTCAGGTTCAGTTGAAAAAGAAAGTTGACTATCGCTCGACCAACGAACTGTCGACGTAGTAGCAAGGCCGCCCCAATAGCCAAAATTGAGGAAATAACTGTTGACGTAAAGGCAATATGAAAGGTCAACAAAAAGGAGAGATAAAATTCCTTGTCAGTAAAAACCGAGACATATGCGCTCCAGTCAGGACTGGTCAGACCTATGACCGGCATATAGTTGAAGCTGCGCATCAGTCCAACTACCAGACCGCCAAAGAACAGAATCACGATCAGTGACATGGCGGGGAGCAACAACAGAAAAATTTTCAGGCGATCGGACATGAACCGGCGCTAGCGTGAACCCAAAGTCGACATCAAACCGCAGTGTATCCTTGCACTGCGGTTTGATAGAGATGAACCATCGAATCAGTTAACGATATAAATGATCGATGTCAGTTACCCACATTTTCCAGCCAGCCTTTTTCAATCGCCGATATCCAGGATGCCTGTAACTCCGGTAATGCAGCCTTGGCAAGTTCAGCCGCCGGGACCACATTCGGGTGAGATTTGATCGACGCGAACTTTTCCTGAATTTCGGCGCTGGTATTAGCTACCGTAATGGCTGTTGCTGCGCCCCAAACATCAGGCAGCGCTTTTTGATACTGCGCTTCACCTGATAAAAGAACGTTTTGCAGGACCAGGGCCGCGGCCTTGTTTGGCGAGTTGAATGGGATAATCGTATAGTTCGTATTACCGATCGTGCCGTCTGTCAGTCCATAGCCTTGAGTCGTTGGTGGGAACACACCGTTCTCGATGTTGAGGCCAACACCCGATGGCTCATAATTGAAGGTCAGATCTACCTCTGAATTGGCATAAAGCTGCTCCATGGCACTGATCGAGGCCGGATAGGTTTTACCCTCTCGCCACAGGCTGGGCTCCAGATCATTGAGAATTTCCCAGGTTTTCGCGGCTACTTCATCGAAAAGCGCTTGATCAAAATCACCCAGCAGATTGTCTACCCCGCCCGCTGCATGGTAAAAAACATGCCGCACAAAAACAGACCCGTTGAAGTCTGGCGGTGCAGGATAAGTAAACTTGCCTGGATTCGCTTTTATCCACTCCAGCAATTCGGGAATTGACTTCGGCGGCGAATCCATGCGGTTCGTATCATAGGCAAATGCAAATTGCGCTTTTGACCAAGGCACTTCACAGCCATCGACCGGGACGCCAAAATCATTGGCAATGGCGGGATTGTCCCAATCAATCAGGTTATTGTTTGGCAGCGTATCGGTATAGCCACAATAGGCCAAACCACCTTGTTTCATGGTGCGAAAATTTTCACCATTGATCCAGATCATATCGACCGAGCCCTTGTCGGTGACACCCGATTCTTTTTCACCCAGGACGATATTGACAGCTTCCACCGTATCGCTTAGTCCAACCCGATTAAGCGTTATATCGTACTGATCCTTGAGTATCCCACCGACAAACTCGGTGACATACTGATTGATATTGTCCGATCCACCCCACAAGAACCAGTTTACTTCACCGCCCTTGGCCAGCGCGGTGATCTCGTCCCAAGGTTTCCCGATCAGAGACTCGCCGTCGGCCGTATCGGCATAAGCCGCCGCCGGCAGCAATGTCAGACTGGATGCCAATAGTCCCCACTTAATTGTCTTCATTTTTCCTCCAAGCTTGCTTATTGTTGGATACCACTATTGTTTCATGATCAGTGTATTTACCACTCATCGTGTAGCGCTTTCGCTCTGAACAATTGCGGCCAGAGACAAGGCGACGTCAAAGACTAGATTATTCGACGATTTTAGTCTCGCCGTATCTACGTCAGATAATGGATCGAGAAACGTCTTGTCGTGCTCTAGCACGTCCCAGGCAGATAGCATCGACACGGCAGATGCATTGAAATAATCAGCCACCCCGACAACGGCCGTTGTTTCCATATCGATCGACTCGATACCTCGTTCAGCCCAGGTATCACACATTTCCCTGGACTGCGCGAACAGACTCGGCCAGGTGAGATGACGTGTTCTTTTCGTGTCCACACCCCGATCCTGCAACAAGCGTTCGGCCGATGCAATCCATTTGTTGTTGATAGTTAACGATTCAGCCGCGCCATAGATTGAAGAGATCCCGTCACGCGCTTCGCAGAATTCTGGCAATGTCACGGTGCCTGGACGGATCGCGGGATTGAGGATACCGCAGGTACCTATCTGAATAAGGAGTGGCGTTTTGAGCTGAGCAAAAATATGCGCAGGTTCGACGGCACGCGCAGCCCCATAGGCGCAACAATAAGCCACAGTAACGCCCCGCCATTCTCCGATAAACATATCGGGAAAATCCAACTCGCGTACATTTTCCAGTCTGGCAAGCCGGTTAACCGTCGCATTCTCCCGCCACCAGGTTCCTTCGAGTATCAGCGCACGAGGGATATCAGCATCGGCAAGCGAGAGGGATTTCTGCCAGATATCCGGGGAGTAGTCGAGAATTGCCATTAAAAATTCGGGTCAAAAACGGATCAATTAAGTACCAGATATTTGTATTAACAATTTGATATTAACCAATACCGCCCGCGAAGTACAGCCAGTGCGCCAATCCCGTTTTCAGCCGATCTCTCAATCGACCACAATGCTCCAGAAGTTCTTCTAACAACTCGCTTGCTTGTTCTGATTAGTCTCCCGGACCGCAAGGCAGTCAATCACCCTTCACTCAAGAAGCCAGCTGCAATGCCGGTTCGACGCTATCGAGCAACATGGGCATCCAGCCGTGCGTCTGGGTTTTCCGGCCCGATTTCTGATCTGCCGTGTTAAGACTAACCTTCAGCCAGACGGTTGCCAGATCGATGGTCCATGAGTCGTAAATATCCATGGACAAGGCCTTGAACCGGCCTTGAGACTCGCCGCCGGGACAGTCGAACAACTCGAACTGCCAACCACCTTCAAGCCGCGCAAGCTGATCAATGATCAAACAGGCAAATGATTGATAGTCGATAGACCCGTCATCGGCCAACCAGTGCCCTGAAGCAGCGCCACCGGGTGCCATGCGGTAGTAGCAATGTTCACCATCAAAGCGTACATCCCTGACACAAAACGGGCGCCCCAGATTCTGGCCCGTACGCGTCAGAATGCCGGTAGCACGACAGGCTCGGCTGGCCGACTCCGGTTGCCAGACGGGTTTCAGGACCTGATTGCTGGCGATCTGTATTTCCATGGTGTTTCCCTGTTTGAGTGGTATGGATACAGAGTAGGCATAAGCGAACTGCAACTGGTGATCGATACAACACGAATTATGATCAATTCTGACAAGCTGGCGAGAACCTTCGGCAAGGCTTACGATTGAGCCATGAAACCCTTGATGCAGCAGTACCCGACGATAGACGATCTCGCCGTGCGCTCACGCAAGCGATTGCCCGCATTTTCGATCAGTTATCTGGAAGGCGGTGCCGGTCGTGAGACCTCACTTGCACGAAACACGAATGCCTTCGATGACATCGAACTGACACCGCGTTATCTGACTGACGTGAGCAAGGTATCAACCAAAACAACATTGTTTGGCAGAAGCTGGGATCAGCCTTTCGGCATAGCACCCGTGGGTCTGTGCGGCATCATGTGGCCTGGTACGGAACAATTTCTAGCAACCGCGGCGAAACGCGCAAACATCCCTTATGGCTTGAGCATTGTCGCGACCAACGATATCGAATCCATTGGCGCTATCACGAACGATGACGTTGGACACAATGGCTGGTTCCAGATGTACACACCGGTTGATCCAGATATCAAGAAAGACGTGCTCGAGCGCGCGACTGCCGCAGGTTTCGACGTCCTGATACTCACCTTGGATGTACCAGTACCTGCGCGACGTGAACGCCAGATTCGCAGCGGACTGAACATTCCTCCTCGCATGGATTTGCGCAATATCGCACAGACGCTATTACACCCATCGTGGGCATTAGCCACCGCCAAGGCCGGTCTGCCTCGCTTTCGCACGCTTGAACGATACAGCTTTGGGCACAATCTGAACGACACCATGGCATTCCTGAGTACGCAATTGACGCAACCCATGACGCTTGACGAGATCAAACGCATTCGCGATTTATGGCCCGGAAAATTGGTCGTCAAGGGCATCATGCATGTCGACGATGCAAAACAAACTGCGAGTGTCGGCGTCGATGGCATAGTTGTGTCGAATCACGGCGGGCGTCAAATCGATTCATCACCGGCAACCGTGCCGTGTCTGCCCGCCATTCGCCAAAGCGTCGGTCCATCAGTATCCGTGCTGCTCGACAGCGGTGTCAGAAGCGGCCTTGATGTCGCCCGCGCACTTGCCAGCGGTGCCGACTTTGTTCTCGCAGGCCGCCCGTTCCTGTATGGCGTTACTGCACTAGGCGAACCAGGCGCAGATCATGCCATCCAGATACTTAGCGATGAGCTTGTCAATACGATGAAGCAAATTGGCTGCGTCGATACCAACGATCTCGACCAACGATGGTTGAGTTGATATGAACCACCACACGGTTATCGAGAACGACTGGATTACCCTGTCTGATGGCCGTCGACTGGCGGCACGTCTCTGGTTGCCAGATTCTGCATCACTGACACCTGCGCCGGCCGTGCTCGAATATCTTCCTTATCGTAAACGCGATGGTACAGCGCAACGCGATGAATGCACCTATTCAGATTTTGCACAAGCTGGAATCGTTGGTGTACGCGTTGACATTGCAGGCTGCGGCGAGTCAGACGGATTGTTCGACGATGAATACTCTGAACAAGAGCTTGGCGATGGTGAGGAAGTTATCGCCTGGATAGCGAGTCAACACTGGTGTAATGGTTCGGTTGGCATCATGGGAATTTCCTGGGGCGGTTTCAATGCACTGCAGCTCGCAGAACGAAAGCCACCTGCTCTGAAAGCCACCATATCGCTAAGCTCAACCGTTGATCGCTATAACGACGACATCCACTACAAGAATGGTTGCCAGTTGTATTCGAACTTCCACTGGGCAAACGTGATGCTGTGCTTCACTTCACGCCCACCTGATCCACTGTTACGCGACGACTGGAAAGACGCATGGATCGATCGTCTCGAGAATATTCCCTGGTTACTCCCGTTATGGCTGTCGCACCAACGTCGAGACAGTTACTGGCGACATGGTTCGATCATTGACTCGATCGAAACTTTTGATACGCCGACCATGATCATTGGCGGCTGGGCGGATCTGTATGTCAATGCGCCACCTAGTCTGTTGTATCAGGCACCGGGCGAGCACAAAGCGGTTGTCGGACCTTGGATTCACAAGTACCCACACTTTGCATGGCCACGTCCGCGCATGGACTACACGGGAATGGCAATAGACTGGTGGAAATATTGGCTAACCGACAGGTCTGACACAAGCGAGAATAAGGTTGAAACGTGGCCTGACTATCAGGCCTTCATCAATGAAGCTTCGCGACCCGCTGCGCGTCGTGAAGAAGAACAAGGGCGATGGATTGCGGTAGACAAAACCTACGCCCCAAATTACTTGTCGTTTTATCCAGATACTCGTGGGGAGCTTGCCAACGAGCCGAAGATTGTCACGGCCGACGAAAGTAAGGTACTTGTCAGCATCAACTCACCTCATGATTGTGGTACCGCTTGTGGAGAGGTGTTTACGATGACCTCCGATGCTGCGGAGATGCCTGCGGATCAGCGCATCGATGATGCATTTTCACTGGTATTCGAGTCTCCGAAATTGACTGAGCCGCTTGATGTATTTGGCAGAGCGGTTTTCCATTGCCGAGTCTCGATCGACAAACCGCTTGGAAATCTGGCCGTTAGATTGATCGATGTCCATCCTGACGGCGTTTCACATCGAGTCAGTCTGGGTGTGCTGAATCTTGCTCATCGGCATGGCTCGGAAGTACCTCAAGCAATGACACCTGAGAAATCGGAAGCCGTGACTATTCATCTCAATGAATGTGGATACAGGTTTCTGACAGGTCATCGCTTTCGTTTGAGTATTTCCACCAATTACTGGCCTTATATATTGCCACCACCGGAATCGGTAACCGCCAGCATCGAACTTGGCCTCGAGACACGCCTGGAGTTACCACAACTCAACAGTGCAACGGTAGGCGAACTTGCGGCACCTGAAAGCCCTGATCCCTTGCCGCACTACAAGGTCATCACACCATCACGTGACGAACGCATTATCGAACGAGATCTACAGAGCGGTTTCACTCACTATGTCGTGACAAGTGATACCGGCGAAGAGGAAATCCCGAAACATCATCTGCGCACGCGTCACTTGCGCGAAGAGCGCTGGAGTATCAAATCGGATGACCCACTTTCCGCGATCGCATCAGGCACACACACATGGTGGTCCAGGCGAGAAGACTGGCACATCAAGACAATCACAAAAACTGCAATGCGTTGTGACAAGAACAACTTCTACGTCGAAGCAGAACTACGCGCTTACACCAATAACGAAGAAGTGTTTGTTCGTCACTGGGACACAACAGTACCCCGAGACTTCGGTTAAAGATCTTTGCACCGAAATTTATTGTGCAAGCGCGGCTGCAAGTGCGGCTGCAAATGAGGCAAGCTCAGCTGCAACTATG
>CAYUZB010000039.1:0-29172 GCA_964449565.1 uncultured Granulosicoccaceae bacterium
ACTCAGTGGCAATTGAGCCGCCCACTCAACATCAGCGCGAGTAACACCAACATCCCTGAGCAAGGCTTCGTCGAGACTCAACAGATGCTTGAACGCATCTCTAGACTCACGGCGTCGCTGTAAGGTGTTCAGGTATTCTTTCAGCCGAGTAGTCAAACCCATCAGTGACCACGGGTGGGCAAACTGACAAACTGCTCTTTCAGGGGTAACGATTAAATCCTCGTCAGGGCTGGTGCAATGGGCATTCATGAAAATCTCCTGATAGCCGGACCGGAAGTTCGGTGCCGTGGGTAGACTTTGCGGCTCAATGGTGATTAAATCAAACGAATAGATTTGATCTTATCGTTCAAATAAATTGAAAGGAGGGTTTTATGGGAGCCTCATTGGAATCACAAATGCCCCTGTTGGAGCTCGATCTTCTGCGCACGCTGGTGGCTATCGCCGAGACGGGCAATTTCTCGGCGGCGGCGGCCTCGGTCTACCGCACACCTTCTGCTGTGTCGATGCAGGTAAAGAAAATCGAGGAGCTGGTCGGGCGACCCGTTTTCACCCGTGATTCCCGATCAGTCACAGTAACGCCAGAAGGTGAATTGCTACTCGAGCATGGTCGTCGTCTTTTGAACATGAATCAGGAAATCATGCAGCGTTTCATGTTGCCGGATGTCGCGGGCGTTGTACGCCTGGGGGCGACAGATGATGTAGCCGAGCGCCACTTGCCGGAAGTGCTAAGACGCTTTGCCACAACGCATTGTTGCGTCACTATCGATGTTGTCGTTGATTCTTCGTCACAGCTCAAACAACGTGTGCGCAAGGGAGAACTGGATTTGGCGCTGGTTACCTGTAATCCAAAAACCAAGCTCAAATCAGATATGGAAATCGTTTTTCGCGAACGACTGACATGGGCAGGTGCGCGTAATGGTATTGCCTATGAAAAGACGCCTTTACCGATCTCCGTTTGGGAGGAGGGTTGTTCCTGGCGCGATGCTGCGCTCGATGGCCTTCAGTCGAAGGGGATCGATTATCGTATTGCGTTCATGAGCGCGCATATTTCGGGTCAGCGCGCAGCTATTCTTGCCGATCTTGCGATCGCACCCATACCTGCCTCATGTTGTGTCAATGGCA
The DNA here is from genome assembly GCA_964449565.1 of uncultured Granulosicoccaceae bacterium. Lineage (GTDB taxonomy): Bacteria > Pseudomonadota > Gammaproteobacteria > Granulosicoccales > Granulosicoccaceae > Granulosicoccus. The sequence goes on from CAYUZB010000039.1 coordinate 1,123, forward strand.
TTATCGAACTGACTGGTAAAACAGACTTGCCGGTGCTGGATGAATATGCCATGGCGATGATTGTCGCCAAGAAGCCTGGCGCTGCCGCAAAAGCCGCTGCGCAGCATCTACGTGAAAGTCTGACGGTTCACTGAGATAGTGACCGGCTACCGCAAAACTGGATTCAATTTACGTACGTTATCTACTTTACGTACCACAAAACGTCTGCGTAACTAACTCCGATGCAAGCGGTGCCGCCGCCAGCTCCGAGCCGTCATGCTCGACATCGAACGGGTTTTGCAATGCCTTGTTCAGCGTTTCAAAGGGTGAGAAATCACCGGCAATTGCAGCGTTGATCATTGCCTCGACCTGATGGTTGCGCGGGATGATGGCGGGATTGCTGGAGCGCATCAACTGTTGAGCGCGCGCCATATCGTGCGATTCAAGCGACAGACGTTGTTGCCAGCGTGAATGCCAGGTCCCAAGCATCCCATTCTCGGCAAAGATGTCGGTGTCTAAGTCCTTTCGAGTGGCAAGTGTTCTGAAGCTGATCGTGAAATCCAGTTTTCCAGATTCCATGGTGGCAAGCAGATCGGTGATCAATTCAAGATCATCATCTGATTCTTCGAGCAGGCCGAGTTTTGCCCGCATGCGATTCGTGTAGGCAGCGATAAAATGATCTTCAAAGGAATTAATTGCTTCCTGTGCCAATTCTATTCCAATGTCCTTATCCTCGTGCAGTAAATCCAGAAGACACTGCGCCAGATTCATCACGTTCCATTGTGCAACACGTGGTTGATTCTGGTAGGCATAACGTTTCATGACATCGATCGAGCTGAAAACCTTTGTTGCTTCAAAAGTATCCATGAATGCACAAGGGCCGTAGTCGATCGTGTCGCCACTGATGGAGCAATTGTCGGTGTTCATGACGCCATGAATAAAGCCGATCGATTGCCAGTGGGCAACGAGTTTTGCCTGGGCGATGACCACATTTTGCAATAGCGCAAGAGCCGCATTTTCTGCTTCAGCAGCTTCCGGGTAGTGCCGGGCAATGACATGTTCGGTGAGCGTCTTGATAGCGTCAATATTATTACGTGCAACAAAATACTGAAACGTACCTACTCGAACATGACTTCGCGCTACGCGCGTCAGTATGGCCCCTGGCATCGCCGCTTCGCGAAACACGAACTCGCCGGTGCTGACGGCGGCCAAAGAACGCGTTGTTGGCACCCCTAACATCGCCATCGCTTCGCTGATCACATATTCGCGCAATACGGGCCCGAGCCAGTTGCGTCCATCGCCGCCACGCGAAAACGGCGTTCTACCTGCGCCCTTGAGCTGTATATCCTGCCGAATGCCTTGCTTGTCGATGACTTCACCCAGCAGAATCGCCCGGCCATCACCAAGTTGTGGAACCCAGTTGCCGAACTGATGCCCTGCGTAGGCCATTGCGATCGGATCCGCACCATCAGGTACCACATTGCCTGACAGCATGGCGATTCCGTTCTCCGATGCGAGGAAGTCGGCATCCAGGCCCAGCGATTGTGCCAATGAATCATTGAGTTTTATCAATGCCGGCGAGGCTACCGCTACCGGGGGCTGGCGCGCAAAAAATACCTCTGGCAGGGCCGCGTAACTATTGCTAAAGTTGATCGCTTGCATTGGCCTAGCTTAACCAGCGTTGTCAGACAATGCACAGGTTTCCACAAAAAACCGCCAATAATTCCTGCAAGCATTTGTCCGGTGGAATCATGTTCCATTTGTGCTTGCGTCGTTTGAAGTGACTTTTTCGGTGCCGGATGCCGTCGGGTTTCAATACCTGTGCAGGCCCGTCCACAGGTTCTGGTGAAATTCTGCTGATCGCGACAGTGTTATTTTGCAAGTCATCACCGCAATTGAAGTCAGATTCGCTACTGAAATACGGAACTCGATAGTTTAAAATGGATCGGACTCACATCGTCGTGATGAATGAAGCCCACATATGAATAGCGATCAAACACCTGTCAAGGTTACGTTGTACCGATGGGCGGGTAGCTGGGGCCCGTTCAAGGTGAACATTCCTTGCGGCGAGTGTTCGCTGACCTCCGACGTCATCGAGGATACGTTTCAGTCAGAGCTTGCCGGTATCCCGGTTGAACTCGAAACTCACGATTGGTTGTCATGTTGGTGGAAACCCTTGCGTCGTGGCGGCTGGCACGCACCTATTGTTATGGTGGAAGGGCAGCTCGTCAGTCAAGGACATGCGCTCAATCGTGGCGTATTGACCGAAGCGATTATCGCGGCCCATGTTCAGCGTTCCTCCCGCGAGGGCTCACATATATTCGGCAAGGAGATGTGCCCGCATTGTGTTCGTGCCAAAGCGTATCTGCATAACGCCAACATCGAATACACCTACCATGATGTTGTCAAAGAGCCGCGTGCTTTGTACGAGATGTTGGGCAGAGTAAAACCGATCGTCGGACCCAAAACGCCTATTACCGTGCCGCAGATATGGATAGATGGCAGTCATGTTGGCGGTGCTGACGAACTCGAGAATATCGTCAAGAGTACGGTGGAGCCAAACCCCGATCGTGGACATTCTTCCATGTCGGCGGCGACCCGACGCGCTTCTTGATCTGCGCCTCAATAATCTAAGCGTTGAAGTCGACAAACTTCACGGGTTTTGCAAACGACTGATTGTCATACCAGCCATTGGCCAGATTGTGCGGGTAGTGTGCAGCTTCCTCAAAATCAAGCACGGGACTGACACAACAATCAATTGCTGCTGCATCAGTCGCCCAACTGTCGCGATCACGCGAGGCGAATGCACTTGACAGTGCCATGGTCATCGATGGCCAGTGTTCAGACTGCCATTGTTTTCCTGCATCGATCACCTGGTTCAAGCCTGTCAGTTCAAGTAGACCTTTAAAGAATTTCGCTTCCAGTGCACCGACGGCAACATGTTGTTCATCGCGTGTTTTGTAAACGCGGTAAAACGGCAAAGCGCCATCGAGAAGATTCGACTCACGCGCAAGATCCCAACGTCCACCCGCAATCAGGCCGTAAATCATGGGTGTCAAACCGATGGTACCGCCGAGAATGCTGGTGGTGACTACACCGCCATTTCCTGAAATACCGCGTTGGACAAGTTGTGCCAGAACACCGATGAGTAGATGCATGGCGCCACCGCCGAAGTCACCGACAAGGTTCAATGGAATCGCAGGTTTTTCGTGCGTTCCGATTGACGCCAGTACACCTGATAGTGCGAGGTAGTTGATATCGTGTCCGGCTCGTTCGCTCAAGTCTCCCTGATTACCGAAACCCGACAAGCGACCAATGACCAGCCTGGGGTGCTGGGCAGTGACTGTCGCAGGATCAAGATTCAAGCGTTCCAGCACACCCGGACGAAATCCTTCGAGCAGCACATCAGCTTCTTCGAGCAAGGCATGTAATTGCTCGATGCCATCAGCGGATTTCAGATCAAGCTGGCGTTGTTCCTTACCCGTATTCAGCAGGTCAGCTTCAGCACCTATCTCGATACCAATATTACGATCATTTGGTGGGCAGACTCTGATTACATGAGCGCCCATTTTGTGTAGTTGCATGCCGGCAAATGGCACCGGGCCGATAGCATGTAACTCGATGACCGTCAGTCCGTCGAGCGGCAACATCGAACTGTCTTAACCCAAGGCCTGCGCATGGTGATGCAGGTGATCCTCGATAAAGCTTGCTACAAACCAATAAGAGTGATCGTATCCAGGCTGCATGCGATAGTTTAGTGATTGTCCGACATTTTTGCAGGCTTCAATAAAGATCTCGGGTCGAAGATGCTCAGCGAGAAACTGATCACTGTCACCGGTATCAATCAGTATGTGAGCGTCGCTTTTGTATTTACCCACCAGTTCTGTTGCATCGTATTGTGCCCATTGTTGTTTATCATCACCGAGATACGCACCAAAGGCTTTTTGCCCCCATGGCACCTGAGAAGGTGCTGCGATAGGCGAAAAGGCGGATACCGACTTGTAGCGATCAGGGTGTTTGAAGTGCAGTGTCAGCGCACCATGGCCACCCATAGAATGTCCTGTTATTCCCTGGCGATCAGGGTCGCCGTTGAACGTTTTGAAAACCAGTGCACTGAGTTCTTCAGTGATGTAACGGTCCATTGAAAAATGGGGCGCCCATGGCTGCTCGGTAGCGCTGAGATAAAACCCGGCACCTTGACCAAGATCATAAGCATCATCATTGGCAACGTGTTCGCCTCTGGGACTGGTATCGGGTGCAATGACCATGACACCGAGTTCGGCGGCAATACGTTGCAAGCCGGATTTCTCCATGACATTCGACCAATTGCATGTCAATCCCGACAAAAACCAGATAACGGGTACGGGGCCGTCATTGGCAGCCGGTGGTGTGTAGACCGCGAATTGCATTGGGCATTGGCACACATCGCTCGCATGTTGATGAACCGATAAGGTGCCGCCAAAGCTTGCCCAGCTTGAAACCTTTTCTAATGACATGATCAGTAAATCACCACACTGCGAATGCTTTCACCCGAGTGCATCAGGTCGAAGGCCTTGTTGATGTCTTCAAGTGGCATGGTATGGGTAATAAGGTTGTCGATATCCAATCGGCCTTCCATATACATGTCAACGATCTTCGGCACATCCGTGCGGCCTCGGGCACCACCAAATGCGGAACCACGCCATACACGCCCTGTCACCAATTGGAAGGGGCGGGTCTTGATTTCCTGACCAGCGCCGGCAACACCGATGATGACGCTTTCCCCCCAGCCTTTGTGACAACACTCAAGGGCTGCTCGCATGACTTCAACATTGCCAATACATTCAAACGAGTAGTCGGCACCACCACCGGTCAGCTCGACCAGGTGATCGACAAGCTTGTCACCGAAGTCACCCGCGTTGACAAAGTCGGTCATGCCGAACTTCTTGCCGATTTCAGCTTTGGCCGGATTGAGATCAACACCCACAATCTGCCGCGCGCCGATCAGGCGTAACCCTTGTATGACATTAAGCCCGATACCACCGAGTCCAAATACAACGGCAGTTGAGTTCGGTTCTACCTTGGCCGTAAACATGACCGCGCCGACGCCGGTTGTCACACCACAGCCGATGTAACAGATCTTGTCGAAGGGTGCATCCTTGCGGACTTTTGCCAATGCGATTTCCGGCAATACGGTGTGATTGGCAAAGGTTGAGCAACCCATATAGTGCAGCAAGGGTTTGCCGTTGTACGAGAAACGCGATGTGCCGTCTGGCATCAGACCTTGACCCTGTGTGGCTCGTACCATCTGGCAAAGATTGGTTTTGGGATGCAGGCAGTAATCACACTCGCGGCATTCCGGCGTGTACAGCGGAATGACATGATCGCCCGGTGCAACGCTGGTCACGCCGGCGCCGACTTCAAGCACCACGCCCGCGCCCTCGTGTCCCAGAATGGCCGGGAACGCACCTTCGGGATCGGCACCAGAGCGCGTGAATTCGTCCGTGTGACAAATGCCGGTCGCTTTGATTTCGACGAGCACTTCGCCAGCCTTTGGACCTTCTAAATCGACTTCGACAATTTCCAGGGGTTTGCCTGATTCGAAGGCAACGGCAGCACGGGTTTTCATGGTGTGTTCTCCTCAATAATTGAACGCATGATAGACGTTGAGAGCCTGCTTCGGTAGCTTGTTAGCGACCTAGGCATTGGAATAGGCAGCCGGCCGGGTACACTATCCATTATTCACGAGTAAGAACGCGAGTTGAAAGCCAAGTATGACAAGTATCGGTATAGGCGTGGTTGGGGCGGGCTATATGGGCAAGGCACACAGTGTCGCCATGAATGCAGTCGGCGCGGTGTTCGATACGCCTTTGAAACCGGTGTGCGAGATGCTCTGTGCGACGACTGAGGCGGGGGCCGCGGCCAAAGCCAGTGCCTTCGGTTTCAAACGCTCGACGGCTGATTGGCAGACGCTTGTAGAGGATCCAGCCGTGGAGGCGATCGTCATTGCATCACCCCAATCAACGCACAAGGAAATAGCGCTCGCCGCTATCGAGCGTGGCAAACCGGTGATGTGTGAAAAGCCAATGGGCGCAACACTCGAAGATGCGCGCAACATGGTGGCGGCAGCAGAAGCTGCTGGCGTCGTCAATATGGTTGGATTCAACTATGTGCGAACACCCGCAACACAATATGCGCGTGATCTCATCGCACGTGGCGAGATTGGTGACGTTACCTGGTTCCGCGGTGAGCATACGGAAGACTTTCTGGCCGAGCCAGAATCTCCGGGCAACTGGCGTACCCGTGGTCGAGCCAATGGCACCATGGGTGATCTGTCGTCGCATATGATCAATGGGGCGATGGCGTTACTAGGCCCGATCGCCAGCATCAATGCTGATATAGAAACGGTTCATCACACACGTCCGTCTGAGTCTGGCAAGGGGCGCGAAGAAGTGACTAACGATGATCATGCGCATTGCCTGTGCCGATTTGCTTCAGGTGTCATGGGGCATTTGTATTTCAGTCGCATTTCAACCGGGCGCAAGATGGGGTATGCGTATGAAATCAGCGGCACCAAAGGCGCGATACGTTTTGATCAGGAAGATCAAAATTGCCTTTGGCTTTACCGTATGGAGGATCCGGAAGCCGAGCGCGGATTTCGCAAGATACTGACTGGACCAGCACATCCTGATTATGTGAACTTCTGTTTGGGCCCAGGTCATGGGACCGGGTATCAGGATCAGTTGATCATTGAAGCCAAGGACTTTCTGAATGCCATTCATGCGGGAAAGTCGAGTTGGCCGACGTTCCGCGATGGTATGGAAGTCTCTGAAGTCATTGATGCGATGTGGCGTTCTCATGATTCGCGGCAATGGACGCCTGTGCATGATTGACGATGGTGGGTGTCCATCTCGTAAAGGAATCGATCGTTTCAAATTACTCCTTGTCCTGATGTCTGAGTAGTCTTGAAACTGTCGCGGCGACTCACGCCGACTGGCAACTACCCCAAACAAATATCCCAATTTCGAGGGGCCTCAAGTGTTTCGCTGTCCGAGTCGCGCTACACTCCATTCGTGATCTGAACACCGCAAGTGCCTTGTGACCGCAGCGACCCCCGTACCCGATCTGAACCGAAGGCTTGTCATCGCGCCGATGATGGAGCTGACCGATCGACATTTTCGTTTTCTGGCCCGCCAGCTGACTCGGCATACCTTGCTGTACACCGAAATGCTGACCGCCAAAGCGGTCATTCATGGTGATCGCGATTACCTCCTGGAAACCGGTACAGATGATGCGCCGTTGGTTCTGCAGCTAGGGGGGGCTGATCCTGTCGAGATGGCGGAGGCAGCAACGATTGGCGAAGCGTATGGATACAATGAAATCAACATCAACTGTGGTTGCCCGAGCGATCGCGTCAAGTCAGGTCGCTTCGGTGCCTGTCTGATGGCAGAGCCTGAGCTGGTTAAATTGTTGGTGTCCACAATGCAATCGGCCGTATCGATTCCGGTGTCCGTCAAATGTCGGCTCGGAATTGATCGTGATGACAGTTATCAAGTGGTGGAAGATTTTGTGCGTAAGGTCGCTGACGGTGGTTGCGAAAGTTTTATCGTTCACGCGCGCAAAGCCTGGCTCGATGGCTTGAGCCCGCGTGAAAATCGAAGCGTTCCTCCGCTTCGTTATGAATACGTTTACCGACTCAAGGAAGCGTTTCCGCATTTACACATCACGATAAACGGTGGGTTCGACACTTGGGACGGTATCACTCAGCAACTAGAGCAGGTCGATGGCGTCATGATCGGTCGTCAAGCTTACTATCATCCGTCGTTTCTGGGAGAAGCTGATACACGTATCTTTTACGATGAGCCTGAAGGTAATCCAGTACCCGATATCGATGACTTGAAAATGGTAGCGAGAAGCTACGCCCGCTATATGCAGGATTGGATGGAGCAGGGTGTGCGCCTGAGTGCATTAAGCCGTCATCTTGTTGCACTCTTTCAGGAAGTCCCCGGTGCTCGTCTGTGGCGGCGTCACTTGAGTGAGCAGGCGAGCACAGCGAGTTCTGCCATTGCACTGGTTGATGACGCGCTTGAATTTATCGACCTAGCCCAAAGGAAACAAAGCGCCTGATGCATAGCAATGGCCGCGTTGAGAAACCGCATAGTAATCGGCGTGATTTCGAAAACCTGAAAAAGGTTACCACTTATATGTGGGAGTACCGGGGTCGGGTACTTGTCGCTCTAGCCTGTCTCGTCATCGCAAAGCTTGCGATTGTCGCGGTGCCACTGGTACTCAAGCGCATTGTCAATGTTCTTGACGACGGTAATGGCGTTGCGAACGGCAACAATGATGTTCTGCTGGTGGCTCTTGGCTTGGTGGCGGCCTACGGATTGCTGCGAATCGCCAGTTCCTTGTTCAAGGAACTTCGTGATTCCCTGTTCGCACGCGTGCGCTATAGCGCCATGCATGAGCTCTCGACACGTGTTCTGACACATCTGCATGATCTGTCGTTGGCCTATCACCTTGAACGACGAACAGGTAGCATCTCAAAAGACTTGTCACGCGGCACCAATAGCTTGAGTTCAATCATCAATCTGTTGGTCTTCAATATCGTGCCAACCATCGCCGAGTTCCTGCTTGTTGCAGGTATTCTGCTGGGTGGTTACGGCTGGCACTACACATTGGTTATCGTCGTCACTGTCTTCATCTATATAGCGTTTACCTTGAAGTTCTCTGGCTGGCGTATGCAGTTTCGCCATGAGATGAATCGCCTTGACTCCTTGTCCAATGGCCGCGCTGTGGATAGTTTGCTCAATTATGAAACGGTCAAATACTTCAACAACGAACGACTTGAAGTCGATTCTTATAATGAACACATGAGCGATTGGGGCGATGCTGGCGTCAAGAGTCAGATGACGATGTCGACGCTCAATTTCGGGCAGGCGGCAATAGTCTCCATCGGCGTCACTTTTATCATGATGCTCGCGGCCCGCGATGTCGCCAATGCAACCATCACACTTGGTGACATCGTCTTGATCAACGCGATGATGCTACAACTGTTTGTACCGTTGAACGCGCTGGGATTTGTCTACCGCGGACTTCAGTATGCATTGGCTGATATGGATCTGGTTTTCCGCCTGCTTGAACGCGCGCCCGAGATCAACGACAAGCCTGATGCGGTGACGCTAACCGTCAATGAAGGGCGCATCGAGTTTGACGATGTGCATTTTGCCTATTTGGCTGAGCGCCCGATACTCAAAGGCGTCAGCTTCGAGGTGGCACCCGGCAGCAAGGTTGCAGTCGTCGGTCCTTCAGGGTCAGGAAAGTCAACCATTTCCCGCCTTCTGTTCCGCTTCTATGACGTGGGTGAAGGAGCCATTCGTATTGATAATGTTGATGTTCGTGACTGTACGCAGGCAAGCTTGCGTCAGGCACTGGGTGTAGTGCCTCAGGATACGGTCATGTTCAACGATTCCATTCGCTATAACCTGGCCTATGCGAACCCGGATGCCGACGATGCCTTGGTGGAGAAAGCGGCTCGCCGGGCGAATTTGTCGGAATTCATCAGTAACTTGCCACAAGGGTATGAAACAGTAGTGGGCGAGCGAGGGCTTAAACTCTCTGGTGGTGAAAAGCAGCGCATGGCCATCGCACGTGTGGTAATTAAAAACCCACCGATAATCGTTTTTGACGAAGCCACCTCGAGTCTCGATACGCGTAGCGAACAAGCCATACTCGAAGGCATGAACTCCGTTGCTCAGCGAGCGACCTCGCTTGTCATCGCCCACCGATTGTCAACTGTCGTTGACGCTGATCAGATACTGGTTCTTGATGCTGGTCTTATTGTCGAGCGAGGGACTCACGATGAGCTGCTGCGCAAAAATGGTTTGTACGCCGACCTATGGCAGCTCCAGCAGGGGGCCGAGCCTGGTAGTGAGGATAGCGTCGACACTCACTCCTGACCCTGGCCTCGGATCAAAGCCTGTTCCCGGATCAACGCCTAGTCTCTAATCAAGGACAGAAATTCGTTGCGCGTATTGATATCGGAGCGGAAGGTGCCGAGCATGGCCGATGTCGTCATCGAGGAATTTTGCTTCTCGACGCCACGCATCATCATGCACATATGTTGTGATTCAATGATCACTCCCACACCGATTCCTTCAGTGACATCCAGAATGGCGGTCGCGATTTGCTTGGTCAGTGCTTCCTGAATCTGTAACCGTCGCGCATACATGTCGACTATTCGGGCAATCTTGGACAGACCAATCACCTTACCACTGGGTAGATAGGCCACGTGACACTTGCCGATGAAAGGCAAGAGATGATGCTCGCACAGGGAGTAGAGCTCGATATTGCGCACAATCACCATGTCTTCGCTATCGGATTCGAATATGGCGCCATTGACCACGGTTTCGAGCGACTCCTGATATCCCCGAGTCAGAAATTGCATGGCTTTGGCGGCACGCGTCGGGGTATCACGCAGTCCATCGCGTTCCAGATCTTCACCTATTTCGGTCAGAATTTCGGTGTAGGCTTCTTGTAAGGGGTCCATGGTGTGTATTCAAACTGGCACTGGTGAGAGGGACTATAACGGAATTTCAGGTTTGCCCGCAGTTGTCGGGTGATCAAGGACACACACGGGTCCGGGACCTTTATACTGGTTGTGTAGTCACACTGATCGATTGATTGGCGATAAAAGTGGCACGTCAGGTGCGTCAACAGCCACGATATCACTATTGACATGAACTGATTCACCGTCGCGTACGTAAGGAGAAACTTAATGGGTATTCTATTTTGGCTGGTCGTTGCGGCTGGTACGCTTTTCACGCTGTCCAAATTTCGTCCGAGTCTGCCAATTGCCACCGGTGCGGTTGGTGTGGTGTTGTTTGTCGCTTACCTGCTAGGTTTCCTTGGTGGTTTCTTTGGCGGATTGTTGGTGCTTGTTGCGATTATCCTCGCGGTGCTCTTCAACGTCCGAGGTCTTCGACACCGCTTTGTCAGCATGCCGCTGCTTAAATATGTCAAGGCGGTCTTGCCGCCGATGTCTGAAACCGAACGCGTCGCTATCGATGCAGGTACTGTCTGGTGGGAAGCTGAGCTATTTCGCGGCTCACCAAACTGGCAACAACTGATCAGTTACCCGGAAGCGACTTTAACCGAAAGGGAACAAGCGTTCGTCGACGGTCCTGCCGATAAACTCTGCTCGATCATGGACGATTGGGAAATCACTTTTGAACTGAATGATTTGCCAGAGTCGGTATGGAAGTTCATCAAGGAAGAAAAATTCCTGGGTATGGTTATTCCCGAGGAGTACGGTGGGCTTGGTTTTTCTGCGATGGCGCACTCGGAAGTTGTCACCAAGCTCGCTACCCGTAGTGTCACAGGGGCTGTTAGTGTCATGGTACCGAACTCCCTGGGTCCAGCTGAACTACTGCTGCACTACGGTACTGAGAAACAAAAGAACTATTACTTGCCGCGACTTGCTGTGGGTGAAGAGATCCCGTGTTTTGCATTGACCGGTCCTGATGCTGGCTCTGATGCCGGCGCCATGCCGGACTATGGCATTGTCTGCAAGGGCGAATTCGAGGGTAAGGAAGTTCTCGGTTTGCGTGTGACATGGGAAAAACGATATATCACGCTCGGCCCGATCGCGACCTTGCTGGGTTTGGCGTTCAAGGCCTATGACCCGGATCATCTGCTCGGTGAAGAGGATGAATTGGGCATAACCTGCGCGCTAATACCAACCGACACGCCAGGAGTCAATATCGGGCGCCGCCACTTTCCGCTGAATCAGGCCTTCATGAATGGTCCGAATAGTGGTAACGACGTGTTCATTCCAATGGAATGGATTATCGGTGGTCAGCCGATGGTCGGGCAGGGTTGGCGAATGCTGATGGAGTCACTGTCGGTAGGTCGAGGAATCTCGCTACCATCGAATGGTGTTGCATCAGGCAAGGCAGCGTCACGATTTGTTGGCGCTTATGCTCGGGTTCGCAAGCAATTCAATCTACCTATCGCCAAGTTTGAAGGTATCGAAGAAGTGCTGGGCCGCATCGCCGGTCTGACTTACACCATGGATGCGGGTCGTCGACTGACCTGTGCTGCGCTTGATCAAGGTGAAAAGCCTTCGGTTGTGTCAGCCATCCTCAAGTTCTACAACACCGAGAACATGCGTGTCGTAGTCAACGATGGTATGGACATCGTCGGTGGTAAAGGTATCTGCATGGGGCCGGGTAATTTCCTGGGTCGGCCTTACCAGGCCATACCGGTGGGCATCACGGTTGAAGGCGCAAACATCCTGACGCGCTCGCTTATTATATTTGGCCAAGGTGCTATACGTTGCCACCCGTGGTTGATGGAAGAAATCACCTCAGCATCATTGCCTAACCAGCAAGAAGCGCTGGAGAGTTTTGATGTTGCCTTGATGGGGCACATTGGCTATGGCATTCAAAACGGTGCGCGTTCGCTGTTTCATGGGGTGACCAAAGGCGCGTTCGCGGATTCACCGATTGATGGGCCCAATGCCAAATACTATCGACGACTTTCCCGCATGAGTGCGGCCTATTCGTTTCTGGCTGACTTCGCCATGTTGTTCCTCGGTGGTGATCTCAAACGCAAGGAGATGTTGTCCGGTCGATTTGCAGATGGTTTGACGCATATGTATATGGCATCCGCCGTGCTGAAACGTTTTGAAGACACGGGTCGACCGGAAGCAGACCAACCATTACTTGAATGGTCGGTCAGACAAGCCCTGTTTCAAACTCAGGTAGCGCTAGATCAGATTTTGCGTAACTTCCCGAATACACCTGTTGGTTTGTTGCTGCGAGGTATTGTTTTTCCACTGGGTCGTCGCTTTCGCACACCCAATGACAGACTGACAAAAGCCTGTGCAAAGATTCTGCTCGAAGATAATGAAGCGCGTGATCGACTGACCGAAGGCGTGTATCGAAGTGATGATCCTGAAGATGTAACAGGCAGTGTCGAGCATGCCTTGCGTGCCGTTTTAGCTGCTGAAGACGCGGGTCGAAAGCTCAAGAACAGCAAGCAAAAGCAGCCGTACAATGTTGACTATCCAACTTGGATTCAGCAGATGGTGACCGAGAATGTCATTAATCAGGATGAATCGAAGTTGTTGCTAGAGTCCAGCGAAGCGACCCGTCGGGTCATCATGGTTGATGATTTTCCGAACGACGTATTGCAAAGCGCTGGCGGTGCCCGCTAGAGCCTTGAACGGAAATTTGTATTTGCGGTGCCTTGCCCCGAGAGGGGCGAGGCATTTATTTCCCAAAAGACTGAATGAAATCGCTGATACGCGCTGCGTTAACGCCTCTGTCACTGCGGCCGATACGCGAGATGCTACGAATATCCACACGACTTGTGTTATCCGTTGGGGTAACCACGACAACTACATCATCCATAAAACGATAAACCGCAGTGCGCGCAATAGCCTCAAAGCGCAGTGCCGTTGAATCCTCTGCGACGATCTCCCAACCTTTTTGTTTGGCGATGCTCAAGGCTTTGCCGAAAGCTTCCGGTGCCGCGAGTTTCGATTGGATAGGTGCTATTTGCGGATATGCTTTTTTCTGAATGACTGCGACTTTCTCTCCTGCATAAACCAATGAGTTTTTGGCTCCAGGGCGAGTTTCATCCAACACCAGAAATTGTGGAGGATTATTCGTATCGGTTGTGATGTCATGGATCGGTGGTGCGCGCTTTGTCGGCTTGACCATGCTGTATAGCATTGGTGCCAAAAGCCCTAGCCCGATTAAACTGGCAAGCAAGGCCTTGACGGTGCCTGCGCGATTTCGCGTGATCAGCTGATAAATGAAACCCGCCAAGCTTATGGCAAGCAGGGCGTAGGCAATCGGGTTCATATACTTTCGAATGTAGCCAAAACCCACTATTGGTTCCCATAAACCCAGGCGGGCACCAAACATCATTGTGCCTACTGCTATCAGCGAGACAATGGCCAAAACCAGTAAAAGTGTTCCAATACGCGAGGAGCGATAACTCATGCTTCAACGAGCTCTTAAACAAGTGGATTTGCTGACACAACGAAAGACTGGATTTAACGTTCGTAATTCGTTGGTGTGAATTATGTTAGCATGCTAACTATGGGGCGTCAATCACAGTCATACAAGTTTCATTTGTTATTGCATTCAGCGGATTTGATTGAAGATTACCTTCGTATCAAATTGGTGCCATTGGATTTGACGCCTCGACAGGCGCGTGTTCTCAAAGCATTGAATCGTCTGGGGCCGGTAGCGCAAGTCGAACTCGCACGTAGCTTTGGAATTACGGCTGCGAGTATGAGCACAATGACTGCCCGCCTGATCGCCTTGGGTTTCATCAAAAGTGATAAAGACCCTGATAACGCCAAGCGAAATATCATCAGTTTGACAACGCAGGGTGCCGCTTTGCTGGATGATATAAGTAAGGCATGGAAAGAAACCGACAACTACATGGAAGAAAAAATAGGTAGCGACAACCTGCAAAAGCTCGCTGAACTTTCGCAAATGCTAAGGGACTCCCTAGGTGGTAGTCGCCCGGAAATCGATAAAAGCACCCAGTCAAAATAACGCCCGACTGGTGTTCAACACATCGAATCTTTATCGGTCTCTGGGATAGGGTAAGAGGCCCGGCAAATGTAGACCGCGATGTAGGAAGCGCTTAGCCGCCCTTAAGCATCGCACTTTTCAGATTAGCTTGAACGGGTTTGTCAGAAAGCCAGATACCAAACAAGGCTTGTTTGAACTCAAGACCTTCTATCAAGCCCAGTTCTTCTCCATTGCGTGACATGCGAGTGCCGACGGCTGGCTCAAAGGCAAATGTGTAACTGTCGCCGGGGCGGATTTTATCCGTCATCAGCTCAATCATTTGATCGATCTGTGGCTGAACAGGGCCTGTGTTGCCACCGGTGGATTTGTTAAACCCTGATTTCAACGCTTTGAGCATCTTGTCGCGAGTCAACAGGTCGGACAAGATATTCAGACGAATGGCCATTGATTCATCCGCGGCGATGACTCCGGCAGCGTCATTACTGGGTGATCCCAGGTAAAGGCTGCCGACATAGAGCTTGATGAACAACCGCTTGCGAAGCCCGGCGCCGTTAAGTATCAATTCTTCACCACCTACTGCCAGAGAACTTTCAAGCTCTACACCTGCCACTTTGCGGGCGTGCGCCGGACTTGATAACAGCAGTACGGTAAAACAGGCTAGAGCGATCAGTCTGCTCATATGAACCGAGGAGCTTTTCAGGGTGTCAGTGATCATTGGATTGCCTGAATATATGGGATATCATGGTATTGCCTGAAAAGGCTTAGTATGTCAACTATACGTACTTTGTTGGTCGAACTCCATTTTATTGTGACCGTCAGGAAACAATGTATTACATCTGCACGTTTTAACGGTTGCGTGTTCGACGGAATCTGTCAAAAATTGCCGAATTGCTCGCCAGTGCTCTAGGATCAAGGGGGGGAGTACTTGAATGGGAACAAATAGGGTCCGTTCGAGCTCCTAAGTCGTATCGCCCAAAGGGGCGGTGCACATCAAATCCGCTATTTTCAGCAATGATGATTAAGGTAACTGAACGCCAGTATGTTTGAACGTCTGTTCAATCAGCCCATTGATGTCTGGCGAGAGGCCACGTGGGTCTTTGAAAGTGGATGGCCACTGATTGGCCTGTTTTTGGTGGCTGCCATCATTTTGGCATTTTTGTTTTTTTCCAGCCTACGTCAATCAATCAGCACCGGTCGAAAAGTTGCGGTTCTCGCTCTGCAGTCGATAGTCGTACTGACCGCGTTGACCATGCTTTGGAGGCCGGCGCTGGAAGTATCACTTACTGAGCAAGGTGAAAATGCCGTAGCCTGGTTGTTCGATAGTTCCTCCAGCATGGAGATTGCCGATGTGGGCGACGTATCGCGCCGTCAGGACATGCTCGATGCGCTACAAGGAAACGATCTACTCGACGCTTCAACTTTTCAACACGATCTTTATCGATTTGGCAGTCAGCTTGAGCCGGTCGATACCTTGTCGGCGTTGACGGACGACACTGTCAATGAAAAAACCAACATTGCTGGTAGTCTCAATGGTTTGCTTGACGACCTTAACAAAACAACATTGGCAGCGATTGTTCTGGTCAGTGATGGTGCGGACAATGCGGGCGGAATGGATGCCACATGGTGGCAGGCTGTTAGTTCAGCCGGCATTCCTATTCATACCATTGGCGTAGGCAGCGAAGTGGTACAAGACGATCTCGAAATTCGTAACGTCTCGATGCCATCTCAGAGTCATGTCGATGCTGACATCGTCGCCACTGTGGTGGTTCGACATGCCGGGACCAACGTTGCCCGTCTGCGGGTCAGTGCGGGACGCGAACTGCTCGCCGCGGTTGATCTTGATTTGCCGAGTGGGCAGGATGAGAGCACGCACACCGTTGAGTTCAATGCGGGTAGTGCCGGTGTTCGGCGCATCGAATTTTCGATAGATTCTCCAATGTCGGAAACCAACACAGATAATAATCGCCTGCCAAGAATGCTTGATGTGCAGGACGATGCACGTCGTATCCTGTACGTCGAAGGTGAACCTCGTTGGGAATATAAATTTTTGCGTCGAGCGGTGCATGACAACGATGCCGTGCAACTGGTCAGCTTGTTACGCACATCACCGAATAAATTTTATCGCCAGGGCGTGGCGAATGCCGATGAGCTCAGTGAAGGCTTTCCCGATACTGTTGAAAAATTGTTTGCCTACGATGCCGTGATCATCGGCAGTCTGGAGGCCGCTGAGTTGTCGACCGAGCAGCAGGCGGCCTTGCGCGATTTTGTCAGTGTTCGGGGCGGTACTCTGTTGATGCTGGCCGGACGAAAAGGCTTGGCGGACGGCGGTTGGGCACGCTCTGTCACAGCCGCAGCCCTCCCGGTCGAGCTTGACCGAGCGCTTGATGCTGAAACGTATCAACGTACCCGAGCGAAAGTCCGACCCACACTTGCCGGCTTGAGAACGCCGTGGCTTGAACTGGATACCGAGGCGCAGAGCAATCGTGAAGCCTGGGAAACCTTGCCCGAGATTGCCGATAATCAATCATTGGGTACACCAAAGCCGGGTGCGGTCGTACTGTTGGAAGTGTTGGATAGTAACGGCAGCAACGCCCGGCCACTGCTGGTTTGGCAACGCTATGGGCGTGGTAATAGTGCGGTCATGGGGAGTTCGGGAACCTGGCGCTGGCAAATGCGCTTGAACTCGGAAGATCAGCGTCACGAAAAATTCTGGCAGGGCTTGCTCAAGCAATTGGTGCAGGACACGACACCCCGACTAAGCGTCTCCACCGATTCCCCGATCATTCGTGATTCCGATTCAGCCGAGTTGAACCTGCTTGCCTACAACGCCGATTTCTCGACCGTGGATCAAAACGCATTATCGGTTGAAATCACTCGCCCGGATGGCGGCAAGGAAATCGTGTCGGTCAGACGACTTGATGATCAGCGTGGACACTTTGTTGGCAGTATTCCAACCACGATTGATGGCCCGTATGCGATCAAAGTCAGTTCGCCGATCGAGGGTGAAGCACCTTCCGCCGCCCCGGTCACCAGAGAGAGCTGGATTTTCAGAGAATCGGGCAATGCCGAGCGTTATCGCACCGAACTCAATCGGGATTTCCTGGAACGCCTGGCAACAACAACAGGTGGTCAGTACTTACCGCTGGACAGAATCAGCGAGTTACCGGCGATACTTGTCAACGAGAACGCTGCGCTAAAACGAGAATCCCGGTTGCCACTTTGGAATATGCCCGCTTTCTTCTTGTTGCTACTGCTTGCCAAAGGGATCGAGTGGTTACTACGACTGAAGTGGAAGCGTTTGTAATGCGTCAACATTGTGTTGCTTTTATGTTGCTGTTTTTGGCCTCTCTTGCCCCTTCGCTGTCGCAGGCTCGAACGGTTGCGCTGGTGGTTAGCGGGCTTGGCGGGAATCCAGAATACAGCGAGGCGTTCAAAGAATACGGCACGGCTATAGCCGATGGCCTCTCGAGTCTTGAAATTGATGATGACGCCATTATCTATCTTGATGAAACGGCCGATCGTGATAGCTTGCTTGAAGCGTTCGAAACGCAAGCACGCGCACCTGCCGATGTCTTTGTGTTGGTATTACTTGGCCATGGCACCAGTGATGCGACAACCTGGCGCTTTAATATCAAAGGCCCTGACTTGACCACTGAAGATCTTGTCTCCGCATTGAATCTGGTTCAGGCACCAGAGCAATTACTTGTGTTGGCGACCAGCAGCAGCGGCGCCTTGCTGGATGTGCTGAGCCAACCGGGTCGCGTTGTCATAACCGCAACCAAAAGCGGTGGTGAACTCAACGCAGTACGTTTTCCCGAGTATCTGGCAACGGCCATCGGTACGGAACAGGCAGATCTTGATCGCAACGAAATCCTGACCGCGGCTGAAGCGTTTCGTTTCGCTGACAACAGAACACGTGAGTACTATGAGACGCAAAATTTGCTGGCCCCTGAACATGCTCGTTTACGTGGCGATGGTGCTGAATCCATTGCTCTGGCAAAGCTTGGTGCATTACGTGAAGCTCAGGATGATCCGGAAGTGCTCGCTTTGCTTGAACAACGGTTAAGTTTGGAACAACGGTTTACGGCAATCAAGCAGCAAAAGTCCAGTCTGTCGACCAATGATTACTATGCTGCCCTGGAATCGGTTCTACTTGAACTGGCGCGACTGCAACGTTCGATTGACGACGCGACAGGCTGGAGTGACACTGATGGCAATAGCTAAAATGACAAAGTGCCTGGGGCTGTTTTGTGTACTGCTGTTCGCAACCGAGTTGCACGCTCTAACGATTCACTACGACCTGAATCGCGATGACGCGCTGAAATCCTGCGATACCGTCTTGTACAGTGGCGATAAACAAGAATCTGTCGATTGCTATCAGCGTGTATTCGATACCTCAGATGGGCTTGTGCAGGCTGATGCCGCGGCGGCCCTTGGAGATGTGCAGACCGCCAATCGTTTGTATCGTGATCTGGCCGCAGGTGATACGGATCCTGCCATCAAGACCAATTGGGGACTTTTGTATCTGGAGACGCATCAGGTCAGCGATGCTGAAGCCCTGTTTCGAGAAGCCTTGTTATATGACGATGCTTTTTTACCTGCGCAAATCGGGCTTGCCAAAGCACTGTCAGAAGGGTTTGAAGGTCGTGCTCGCCAGTTGCTGGACGGTATAACGACCCAACACCCTGAAAATGTTCAGGCGATGATTCTACGCGCGCGCATCGAGCTGGAACTTCAGAATCTTGATACCGCCAGAGGTTTGCTTAACCGTGCCTTGTCTCTGATACAAGAGCAGGGCTTGCCACCACTCGAGATATATGCCCTGCATGCAGGTGCGGATCTCCTCGACGGAAAATCGATACAACCCTGGATAGACAAGGCGTTGGAGATAAATCCGCAGTATGGTGATGTATATGCCATACCGGCTCACTTCTACATCATTACTTATCGTTATCGTGAGGCAGTCGAACTTTACCAGGCAGCGGTAAATATCGACCCCGATCTGGCGACCGCGCACCGTGATCTTGGGATCAATCTCTTACGCATCAACAATATGTTTGCGGCTCGATATCATCTTCTCAAGGCGTTTTCCATTGATGCCTTTGACGCGAAGACAGTTAACACATTGAGACTGCTCGATGGTGTTGATGACATGCGTGTCAGCACGGTTGATGTCAGTGCCGCTGACGATCCCGAAACGACTATCGGTCGAGTACTGATTCGATTGGATCGAGAAGACGCTGACGCACTGGAGCCTTATGTTGTTGACTTGGCGACACGAGCTGTGCAGGTTTTTACTGAGCGTTACGACTTTCAATTGCAGCGCCCAATGGTCGTTGAGCTGTATCACGATCATGACGACTTCGGCGTGCGTACCGTCAGTACTCCGGGTATCGGTTTGCTTGGCGTGACCTTTGGTTACTTGACCGCGATGGATTCACCCAAAGCGCGCGCCAGCGGAGAATTTCATTGGGGGAGTACGCTTTGGCATGAGATCGCCCATGTGTTCACGCTCGAAGCGACTAATCATCGCTTGCCTCGCTGGTTCAGTGAAGGCCTGTCAGTTTACGAAGAGTGGAATACGGGCCCCTTACCTAATCGAGAGTTGCCAGTAGATACACTGACGGCGTTTTCAGCTGGGCAGTTTCTGCCGATCGCCGAACTGGATAACGGGTTTGTTCGCCCAAGCTATCAAGGGCAGGTGCACGTGTCTTATATGCAGGCAGGACTTATCTGCGATTTCATTAGTGAACGTTGGGGGCATCAGGCCTTGGTCAGCATGCTTGAGTCCTTTGCAGTCGGGGTAAGCACTGAAGATGCGCTGCAAGAGGCGATTGGGCTTGATGCTGACGATTTTGACATTGCCTTTCGCGAATCGATGCAAGTGCAATATGGTGAACTGAGTGAGTCTCTTGACAGCTATCGGGTGGCAGTACAACAACTGCTGCAAGCGCGTGAATTGCGTGACTGGATCAGTGTTGAAGCGTTGGCCAGAGATCTCATACGACGTTATCCCGAACGAGTTACCGGTGGCAACGGTTATGAAGTGCTGGCCGCGGCTCAGCGAGACCAGGGTGATGAAGATGCTGCGCTTGAAACTTTGATCGAGTGGCATGCGCGAGGCGGGCATGATCCTGATACGCTGCAGAGCCTGGCAGCAGACCTGACGGTGGCTGGAAGAGATGATGAAGCCATAGCGGTTCTCGAATCGTTGAACTGGGTCATGCCCTACGTGAGTGATGAGCATGCCCAATTGGGTAATCACTACCTGGCCAAAGGTGATGCGCAGCGTGCCATTCGTGAATTCGATGCCTTGCTCGCCATGCGCGAAGATGATCCGGCACAAGCCTATCTTGGCAAGGCGCGAGCGGCACTGCTACTTGACGACAGAGTGGTTGCTCGCCGACAAGTACTCAACGCATTGGAAAATTCCCCTTTTTATCGTCCAGCACAAAAATTGTTGCTGGAATTAACCGGAGACCATCGTGACTGATTCAAGGCATTACAACGCCGAAGCCGCAGAGCTTGTCAGCGAGTTTCGTCAAGTCACTCAACGTATCAGAAGTGAAGTTGGCCGAATCATCGTCGGGCAGGATGAGGTTGTCGAAAGCTTGCTTATTACTTTGCTTGTCGGTGGTCATTGCCTGGTGACCGGTATGCCCGGTACTGCAAAGACATTACTGGTCCGCACATTGGCCGATGCGCTCGGACTAAAGTTTGATCGCATACAGTTCACACCGGACTTGATGCCGACCGACATCACGGGTACTGATATCATCGAAGACGATGATGATGGCAAACGATCCTGGCGTTTTATCCCGGGACCAATTTTCACCAATGTCTTGCTGGCTGATGAAATCAATCGTACGCCGCCCAAAACGCAAGCGGCCTTGCTTGAGGCCATGCAAGAATACTCAGCGACCGTGCGCGGTACGCAACATCAAATCCAAAAGCCATTTTTCGTGTTGGCGACCCAGAACCCGCTAGAGCTTGAAGGTACGTATCCTCTGCCTGAAGCGCAGCTCGATCGTTTTCTGTTCAACATCCTGCTTGACTACCTGCCACTCGAAGATGAATTGACCGTTGTTGAACGCTTTACTACTGACACGCCGCCGGCACCGGTGAAAGCCTGTACCTCAGCTGAGCAGGTTCTGGCTTTTCAACAATTGACACGGCAGGTCCCGGTGTCAAAGCAGGTGGGCCGATATGCGGTCGAACTGGTTCGGGCGACTCGCCCTGATGATGTAGCGGCCACCGCCACAGTCAAGAAGTATGTGAAGTTTGGCGCCTCCGTTCGGGCCGCGTTGTTCATCACCTTGGCTGCAAAGGCGCGCGCCTTGATGGAAGGGCGCTACCATGTCACGACCGAGGATATCGATGCCTTGGCCGCTCCGGTGTTGCGCCATCGCGTCATGGTCAATTATTTCGCCGAAGCCGATGGTGTCAGTATCGACGATATCCTGCGTGACCTTGTCGACCAACGAGTGGCTGCCTGATCTTGGCGGCTAATCCCAGACGTCTGTTAAAGCCAGAGGTGCTGGCACGCCTTGGGACACTTGACCTTATTGCGCGCACGGTAGTCGATGGTGTCATGACCGGCTTGCATCGGTCGCCTAATTTTGGCTTCAGCCAGGAATTTGCCGAGTATCGTGCCTACAACGAAGGCGATGATCTGCGTTTTGTTGACTGGAATGTTTTTGCCCGAACTGACAGAGCCTATATCAAACGATTTCGTGGTGAGACCAATACAACCGTGTTTGTCTTGCTCGATGCAAGTGCGTCCATGGCTTTTGGTGAGCCGACCACAAAGTTGCAACAAGCTTGCTACCTGGCGGCATCCATCTGTTATATCGCAAGTCGTCAACATGACGCGATAGGATTGACGGTGTTTGATGAAGGTGTACGGACACGTCATGCACCATCTTCCAAACCGGATGCCCTGATGCAGAATCTCGCATTGCTTGAACGCACGGAAGCGGGTCAGGGCACGGATCTGATTGCGGCACTCGATTCCCTGCATGCCGGAAGCCAACGCCGTGGCTTGGTGATACTCGTATCCGATCTCTATGCTGATCCTGATGAGGTGCTTTCGGCATTGCAGGCTCAGACACATAGCGGTCATGATATCGCCGTATTCCACGTTCATGATCAGGAAGAAGCTACGCCTGCAGCCGGCAAGATTCGCGCATTGAAAAGTCTGGAATCGGGCAATACCGTGGTTGTAGATCCTGATTTTTTGGTAGGCGACTATACGAAACGATTCATCGAACATTCTGAATCGCTTGAGTCAGCCTGTCGAAGAACTGGTGCTGACTATGTGAAACTCATGACGCATGAACCGCTTGATGCAGCGTTGCACGCCTATCTGCAGTTTCGTGAGAGGCGTGGTCGATGAGTCTGATTGCCCCGTGGTTTTTGTTAGGCTTGGCGGCCTTGTTTGTGCCAATCGTGTTGCATCGATTTAGTCATAGCGAGCCGGATGAGCACAGTTTTCCATCCACTCGATTTCTTGATGCGACACGCCCACCTGTGTCGCGCAAGCGCAGATTACGTTACCGCACGTTGTTTTCACTGCGTACCCTGTTCCTTTTATTGCTGTGTTTGTTGTTCGCGGGACCCTACCTGCTTCGTGAACTTGGCGCGAACGACGCCAAAGCCTTGCAGGTTGTGGCGCTGGATCAATCTTTGTCGATGCAGGCAGGAGATAGGTGGTCGAAGGCGATCTCGCAAGCAAGCGAGTTGCTCGAAAACTTACCCGGGAGTGATCAGGTTCAACTGTTAGGGTTCTCGCATGCGGTTTCACGGTACACCACCGAGAATGTGCCGGCCCAAGATGCCATCGCCATGATGAATTCGTTGCAAGCTGGACAAAGCGCTGCTGACTACGGTCAGGTCATGCAGCAGATAGATCGGCTGGCGCGTGAATCAGCATTGCCGGTAAATGTTGCGGTGATCACTGACACACAGCGCAATAGTTTGCCCAGTCAGTTAAACGCCTTGTTCGCACCTGGCATAGCGTCTCTCAAGGTCATTGATGTCAGTGAGGACGACACGGTAAATTACTCGATCAGAGCGCTGGCACAGGTGATAGATTCCGTATTTGTTGAACTGGACCTGACGGTGAGTGCGAGTGTCTCGGGGAGTATCTCGGCTAGTTCCTCGGGGAGTTCCTCGAGTAGCGCCTCGGGCTCATCAAGCGGGCTTGGCTCGGTTAGCCGTACTCTTGTTATTTCGCATAAGGGTGAGGAACTGGAACGCCGGCTTGTCGACATGGAGCCCGGTAAAAGTGTTTCACTTAAAATCGCCAACCTCTCGTTGCCTGAACGATTACCTGCGGTGTTCACTGTCGAGCTTGAAGAGCAAGATGCACTCGAACTGGATAACACTGTCGATGTTGTCGTTCAGCGCAATACGTCTTTGGAAGTTGGCATGATTGCAACTGGTGCAGATGCTCGCGCGGCAGATGTGTTTGTATCCACGGCTATTGAAACTGACCGACTGGCACGAATCAATCGTAGTTCTTCTGTGGCACAACTGCCTGGTGATGTGCGTTATCTCATTGGTTTCCACGATCTGGCGGCAGGAGATATACCGATCGATTTACAAAATGTAGTGGATCGTGGCGTCAGCACACTGGTTATCCATAGCGGAGAGCCAGATGCCAGTGATGAGATAGCGACAGCACAAGGCGTGCGCGTTGTTGATGAGGCACACCCGCTGGGTCTTAGTGATATCGATTGGAGTGGTGTGCGCATTTTCGGTGTCAGTCCCATGTCGATTAAAGACGATGAGAACGTGTTGCTGGCAACGCAAAACAACGAGCCTCTGCTGGTCGAGCGTCGGATCGGTAACGGCATCATGCTTTTGCTCAACGACAATCTGACTGCAAATGCGAGTAACTTTCCGTTGCAACCCGCTTTTGTTGTGTTGATGCAAGCTCTGGTGCGTTACTTTGATGCGAGTACATCAATCCCCGGCGAAGTTGATGTTGGCTCACGCCTTTTTATGCCACCCAATGTTCAAGTTCAAAACAGCGCAGGGCAGAACCTTGTGGATATCGCTTCTGCGACGACGGGTCAGGAAATCACATTTGACGAAACGGGTGTCTATACCTTGTTCGATTTACAAGGTGAGCGCTTGCTGAATGTCAGTTTTGATCCTGCCGAGTCAGATCTGTCACGTATGGCCACACCCGAGGTCAGTGCCTGGGAACAGCGTCATGTCCTGACTGAACAAACCGACGCCAGTGCTGTCAGTGACTCAGAGGGGTCTGTTACGGCTGCTGCCAGCGTCAATGACAGCTTGCCAATATCACGTTATTTGCTGCCTCTGCTGGTGTTGGCCCTTATACTGGAGTCATTGTTGGCAAATCGACGCCTACACGTCAAGCGAGATGGGTCATGAACGAACCCGGTTATGCACAGGCGCGTTTTACGCGTTACATAGTACAAGCAAAGCGAAGAGAAACATGGCGCATGCTGCTGGTTTTCCTGCTTTGTCTGGTTGCAGGACTGATCGCGGTAACTGCGGTCGGTAGTTTATTAGGTATTTATCGCGGATTCTCCGATTCATTTACAACCGGTGTCAGAGCCGCGTTATTTGCAACGCTCGCATTGTGTGTGATCTTCCTTTTATGGCGTCCTATCAACAGGCTGTTCAGTGACGGCGGTGCGTCGCTGATTGAATCGTCTGATGCTGCATTTGATGGTCGTGTTCAAACGTTTATCGACACAGATCGAAATCAACCCGATCATGCATTTCTGCCGCTGTTGGCGCGTGATGGTTTGTCAGTCGCAAAACGGGTGCCTGTGTGGCGTATTGTTTCGAGCAGCGCATTGCTATGGCCAATAGCCCTCGTTGCGGTGTTGTTGGCTGGTGTTACCGGCTTTTTTCAAAAAGCGCCGGAGAACATGCAGAACGCAGCCTTGCATATTTGGTGGGGGTGGAAAAATGAATCCCTTGTGCAAGATCGACAAATAGCGGTATTGCCTGGTGACATCGAGTTGTTGGCTGGCGAGAATCTTGAAATTGAGGTTGAACTCACGGGATTCGCACGAGAAGAAGTTGCCTTGAACGTTCGGTCCAGCGACGAGGAGTTCAGAAACACGGTTATCCCCAAGTCCCCCGATGGCCGGTTTCGTTTTACGATATTTCGTGTCTCAGAACCGATAAGCTACTTCGTCGATGCATCGTTTGCAAACAGTGAAGAGTACTCGGTATCAGTGCTGCAGCCGGCGAGATTGCAACAGATCGATGCGCTTTACACCTATCCGGAATGGACGCGGTTAGAGTCCTATCAGCACAAGGATGCTGGTGATCTTTCAGCCGTTAAAAATACCCGTGTGGAATTGAGCTTTGTGCTCGATCGCGAAATGCAAGACGGTGCATTACGGGTCGGTGAGTCTATTGTCCCGCTGAGTAACGAAGGTAGCGTGTATACAGCCAGCCTGTTAATGACTAACGATAGTCAATATCAGCTAGTAGATCGTATGCTTGATCGAGAGGTACCGATAAGTGCTGAGTACGCTATTTCTATCCGTGGAGACGAAGCGCCCGAAGTGCGTATCGTATCGCCGGGTCGCGATGTCAGTGCGTCTCCGATCGAAGAATTACAAGTTAATATTGAAGCTAAAGATGACTTTGCCATCGAGTCTGTCGAACTTCTATTTTCTGTAAATGCTGGTCCCTGGCAATCAGTTGCTCTGCCGCCAACTGAATTGAATTCTCATACTTTCTATCTTGAGTCGATGGGTACTTTACCCGCGGATATAGCAGCCTCTGGCGAGTCAGGGGGGGCTGTTGATTCCGGTAGCGCAGTGCCAGGGGATGGTATTGCGATGGAGCCAGGCGATCTGATCAGCTATTACGTCAAGGTACGTGATCACGACAGCGTGGCCGAGACAGATATGCTTCTGGTTGATGTGCGACCGTTCGAGCGCCGGTTCTCCGAAGGTGAATCAGGCGCTGGCGGTGGTGGTGGTGGCGGCGCCGCCAATGAGGGCAGCGAGATATCCCGGCGTCAAAAGGAAATATTGCTGGCGACCTGGAATTTGCAAAGAACAACAGAAGCCGCTGATGGTGATACCAGCGGCCTTGAAGATAATGCGAGTCTACTGTCGCAGTTGCAGACAACGTTGGCAGAACAGGCGCTTACCTTGGC
The DNA here is from genome assembly GCA_964449565.1 of uncultured Granulosicoccaceae bacterium. Classification (GTDB taxonomy): domain Bacteria; phylum Pseudomonadota; class Gammaproteobacteria; order Granulosicoccales; family Granulosicoccaceae; genus Granulosicoccus. Next base: position 27,796 of record CAYUZB010000039.1, read on the forward strand.
TGATCGTTCTGAAGCCCGTGATCTTGTCGAACAGGGTGAAGAGATTCGTCAATTTGTCGATTACCTGCGCGAGGCCGCTGAAGCGATGACCCCATCGGCAGATGCTCTCGATTCCCTTGCATTTTCCGACGCGATACAACCGCAACAACGCGCCTTGCAGTTGCTGCAACGAGCAGAAGCCTTGTTCGCCGATATTCGCATGACGCAACAGGAAGGCCAGGGTGGAGGCGGACAACAGTCGGCGCAGGATATGGCGGAGATCTTTGAGCTGGAAATGGATCTGGAAAGAAGCCGCTACGAACAGCCCGACCGAGGCGGTAATAGCGCTCAACCTGAGCAACTTGACGATATATACAAACAGCTCGAAGAGTTGGCCCGCCGGCAACAGGAAATTGCTGATGCTCAGCGTCAGCAGGCGATACCGGCGCCTGAAGAAAAATGGCGTCAACAACAGTTGTCTCGGGAACTGGAAGAACTGCGCCAGCAATTGGAAGAACTGGAGCGCAACGCTCAGAATCAGCAGGGTGCTGACGCTCGTCGATTGGAAGAGGCTGCAGCGGAATTACGTGAACGAATTGAAACGGCGCAACAAGCGTTGAATGAATCACAGGCAGACGAATCCTCAACCGGTGAACCTACAGGTGAACAGCAAAGTGCACAGTCGGGCGAAGCGGGTGAGACTGGCGAATCAAACGAAGCGGGTGAAATAAATGAAGCCGGTAACAATTCTGCGTCTGCCGCGGAAGATGCAAGTCGTGAACTACAAGATGCATTGCAGCGTCTTGATGAGGTTCGTACAGCAGAACTCGAAGCGGGTCTTGACTCCGCCTTGTCGGAAGCTGACAAATTGTTACGCGATCAGCGTTCGGCAGAAGAAGAAATTCGTAACGCTGTGGATAAAATATTACGCGATCGTAGAGCAGGTAACTTCACCCGTGGGCTCTCTGATGAGGACATAGCGCGACTGGCTGAGGAGAAGCGCGAATTGCAGGAGAATCTGGAAGCCTTGCGAAGTGATGTTGTAGATCTGAACGAGCGCTTTGGTGAACAAGCGAGAAATACCGGTGATGCACTCGAACAAGCATTGGACAGGCTTGATGAAAGTCGAGTCAGTGAAATGCTGGGTATAGCAAGTGACGCCATCACCAATGGCTCGTTTGCGACTGTACTGCCGGGTGAAAGTCTGGTGACGAATTCATTGCGTGAGTGGCGAGATCGACTGAGCGAGGCGCGGGATGCGGCGTCCAATGAATCTTTGCAGCCACCGCAAAACGAAGGAATACAGGTCGCCGATGCACTTGAGCAGTTGCAAGAATTGCGTGAGCAACTGGAAGGTCAGCAAGGTCAGCAAGGTCAGCAAGGTCAGCAAGGTCAGCA
>CAYUZB010000040.1:0-13436 GCA_964449565.1 uncultured Granulosicoccaceae bacterium
ATATAAGAACGGCGTACATTTGTTTATACAAGGAGGCGAAGAAGAAGTATCGGCCATCAACACTAGTGGATTTGTACGCTCGGTTGCACACAACCCGGTTTTCCCTAACGTAGCGTTTGCGGCTATTCAATTCACTGACAGCTCAAAAAATGGAATTTACAGGATCGATTACGCTAACCCAGCGGCCCCGACCTCCTCTCTGGAATTCTCAGCTCTACGCCCAGAAGGCTTGACCGTTCTCAGCAGTGGTAACGTTTATGGGGCGATTGGTAGCGACGGCATTGTGAAATATGATGGAAATTCCTGGTCCTTACAGACTACCGGGCTCTCAATAAACAATGAAAATCGACAATGGACGGCTGTCGCTGGTTATGTAGCGGGCAACAATGATGTTATTTATGCTGGTACCAACAACGTGGGTGGCGTCGCAAATGGCTCCAACTACTCCAGCATATGGAGAAGCGTAGATAGCGGTGCTAGTTGGTCTCCATTGGTAGATGCGAATACCAACGTTTCAGATAAGATCTATGGTCAGTCACATGACTGGTGGTATCGAATTAACGGCTTTTCTCAAGCGGGACTGGGTAGAACTAACAACGTAGTTAGTTCTATAGACATAGCCCGCGGCACACTTGAAAATTCTGTTTCTGATGACATCATTTATGTTTCGGGAAGAGGTGGGATATGGAAATCCGAGAATGGCGGAGGGTTATGGGAACCTGCTGTTAATAATATGCAAGCTACAGCAAACAACGGCGTTGCTGTTAATCCAAACAATCCTAATCAAGTAGTTTTGGCGAATACTGACTACGTCGTGCTTGAAACAAGTGCCAAGTTTGAAAGCAGCAATATGTCTCGAGACAAACCTACTGGCTCTGAATCCCGAGGATATGATGTAATTTTTGATATTGAGTCAAACGAGCTTATTCTAGGTGTCGGGGATAGAGACACAAATAACCCTGGCGGTGGGGAAATTTTCGTAAAGTCTGCTTCGGCACTAGGTAGCCCTTCCGGATCCAGTTGGACAAATACCGGCTTGAGTTCGGCAACCGCGTCAAACAACGGAAGGGTCCGGGCAGTATCATACGGATACCACAATGGTACATCAGTGACCTCTCAAACGATTCTAGCGGCTGTGGAAGGCGAAGGGGTATTCAGGCTTCACAATGGAACATGGACAAAAAGCACTGGCGTAGAAATTGGCTCAACAGATCGAAGTAATTTCATATGGCCAGACAGTGGAAATTCGGGTGTCGTTTATTTGGTGGATTTGTCGAGCGGCTTGCATCGCTCTAACGATGGTGGCCAGACCTGGGCGAATATCTGGCCAAGCATGAGTTTCCGAAACAATGATTTTTATAATACGGGATACATTGCAGCAGACGATAACAATCCAACAACCCTGTATCTTTCAATTCAGGGAGATAACAGCTCCCCAATCGGCACTAGCTTCAAGGTGTATAGATTCACCGGGGCTGACACCGGAATTTTTGGCCCACCGGGGAGTTCAGGGATAACTGACATTACGTCACACTCGGGTAATTCGCCCATTCGACGTCCAGGACCCCTAGCATTTGATCCCAGTGGAAATTTATGGCTAACAGAACAACAGGATTCCAAAAACTCTGTTGACGCTGCACTCTATGTCATGGAGAATCCTTCCACAGACACTTTTTTTACAGATTTAAGCACAAACGAATATCGCAATGCCACAATATCGCCAAGTGGTATAGATGTTTCAGGCGATGGATATACTTATATTTCCCAGAACGGCATTGGTCTGGTCAAAATATCACTCCCTTGTCGTCTCGATGACACCTGCCAATGAATACCAATGCGCGCGTAGCACATATTAATCCACACATTTCGAGACGGCGTACCGTAAGGCATTCGCAAAAGCCTCGTAACTAATACATCGAGAAGCAATGACACACACTGGAGGTGCGGTACAAAGCGAGCTTAAGTACGAAATCACGACTCTCTGTCAGGTTGACCAAAAACGATACCGGGCACGGCCTGAAACGGTATGGCTGATGCCTAAAATAAAAACGGGAAAATCAGACGAGAATCCAAAAGAAACCGCGAAAGCAAAGTGGCGGGTTTCTTGACAACACCCATTTGAATGGTAACTTTACTGTAACAGCACCAGAGAGTCGGAATGGCTCTAGAAGCATGTGCTTAAAATAGGCACTTGAAATCGGGACACGCTGTTTATACTGACTTTTCATTGACGATAGAGAAGAAATTGACCAACTCGAGTAATGTGCAAGGCAAAGCAGCATTTGAAGCGGCTGGGATGGTCCTTGGCGGTTACAAACCTGGCTTTGAGCTTGTGCGAGGGTCACACCCGAACGCTATCGAGCATTTTGTTGTTCTCAGTGAGCGAGGCTCACCTCGCCTGCTGCTGCCGCGTGCCCGGCCAATCATGCAGACAGCTGTTACGACGTTCCTGGGCGGATACCGTTTTGCTTATTTAATGCCGCCGCTCTTACAAATTGCTTCCCGGGCAGGTAACACTTTTTCGTACCTAACTACAACGGTATCGCTGATATCTCAGGAAAGAAGCCCCTCTCCGCTGCGAGAACTGATTGCGGATGTTCTACAGCGCAGCGATTTTCAAATTGCGCTGCGATTAAGTTTTGGACGCCCCAATGCCAAAACAGTTGCAATGGCAATCTCTGACTCCGGCGAGGCACTGTGTTTTGCAAAGTTGGGCTCTGAAGAGATGACGAACCGCCTTGTTGCACATGAAAGCGCTGTACTCGAAGATTTCGAGGGCGCCGCCGACATGTCGGTGGTAGTCCCGCGCAGGCTCTATTCAGGTGTCTTGGCCGCGGGCCACAATATACTGATAACCGATCCGCTTGAACTTGAACCTTTGAATCGTGACGCTCGTAGTGCACATCAAGCTGCGGATGCCTTTGCTTCACAGAACTTGGTGACAAACTCCACTTTGAGTGATAGCTCGTATTGGCGCCACACCGTTGAACGTGTAGAAAAATTTGGCGTTTCTGGTAACAGCGATGAGATTCTACGCTCTACTATCGCGGAAATAGAACGAACATGGGGGGGGCATAGTTTTGACATTTGCGCCAGCCATGGTGACTGGACCCGGGCCAATCTGGGAATGGTGAACGGACGCGTGGCAGCTCTGGATTGGGAGCGATGCACCAAACTGGCACCGCGAGGAATCGACATCGCTCATTTCGCCCTTAGCGAAAACTCATCTGGTTTTTTGCGCAAAACACTTGATACCGATCGAGTGGCGAATACAGTCCGACAATATCTAACTGTCGCAAATCGGCCTCCAAACGAAGCAGAACCATTGATCGTTTTAGCTTTACTGGAAATGGTTATTCGATTCAGATCAGCTCAAAGTGCTGGAGTTAAAACTTCTGATTCAAAGTTCGGACCTGCCCTGCAAGCAGCTTTGCAGCAATGGTCCGTATGATCTTCAAACCTGTCAAAAATCGGGGCTTATGTCAAAACAACCCTCAATAGCGCCCGCGACCGTGCTCAGATCCTTGCGACGAAATGCCCGAAGGATGGTACTTGAGGGTTCGCTCATCAGCAGAAAGCGCCAAGCACAACGACCTCCACCTGACTTCGTTATTGCAGGCGCACAACGTTGTGGGACCACGTCACTTTTTAGAGCTCTGTCCCAACACTCGGCGATGATGCCCAATGTTATCAAGGCTAAAGGCGTTCACTATTTTGACACTAGTTATCATCAGGATGAAGCCTGGTATTTTGCGCACTTCCCCAGCCAAAAAGAACGCGACAACCACGCTGCCAAAGTCGGACATACTGCGATTGTTGGAGAGGCCAGCCCATATTATTTGTTTCACCCTGCAGGCGCTGAGCGTATGGCTCAAACAGTTCCTCACACGAAGATAATAGTGTTACTGAGAGACCCAGTTAAACGAGCCATATCACATCATCTCCACATGGTCTGGGAAGGGCATGAATCGGTCGAGGATATTGATACAGCACTTGATCTTGAATCAAGCCGCCTGGAAGGCCTGGAACAGCGCCTTGCAAGTGATCGTTCTTTCGTGTCACGACCACACCAGCACTACTCATACATGGCACGAGGACACTACGCTGCTCAGCTAGAAAGGCTCTACGCCCACTATGACCGAGAGAGTGTATTAGTGTTAGCTACCGAGCAACTGATCAAAGACAGCAAAGCCAGCCTAAGGAAAATTCAATCATTTATCGGACTCGAGCCGGATCCAGCAATTGATTTGGAAAAGCGAAACGCGAGTCCGAAATTCGAACCTCGGGCCGAAACACTCGATCGTTTAACTGAGGAATTTGCTGAATCCAATAAAAAGCTTGGCGACATGGTAGATTTTGAAATCCCCTGGCTTTAAATGCAAATAAAGTGAGAACAGCGTCACTCACTGCCGAAGCCACTAGAAATAGTCCCGAAATCTTATTCAAGGCGAATTTCACACGATGAAAGCACTACTCGACCAAACCATTACAAAAAAGGTTAGAAAGATATCTGATAGAACCCTGAGATTCGCGAAAACCGAACCATGACAGCACATTGATGAGCTTCACAAGTGGCGAGCTCATAGGCTGAGATGGCTACATTGGTTGAAATAATATGAAATCGACGTTTGGTAGTCTTGCAAAGAAATGTGACGAAGAGCATAACTTTTGCGGTTTGAGATGTAGGATTTGGATCCGCCCCCTCACCTGACAAGAAAACCACTCAAGTGAAAAAGATGCTAATCCCGTCAAATAATTTCGGGATGCTTGTATACAATATCCTGACAAAGCTATTATACAAATGAAACCTTGCTCTGCCCGTATTTCGCCATGATTGAAAATAACGTTCTGTACAACTTCACCAAAGAACACACACCGCAGTCATTTCGTAACTATATGCGATTTACTGCTCGTTCCTTGGTCGATGTGTATGCAGGCTTTCGTGGCTTGAACCCTAACCGCGCCTTACCAGGGTTCCTGATTGTAGGCGCACAAAAGGCTGGAACAACTTCATTATTCAATTGGCTTGTCGACACAGGCATCGCAGAAGCACCCTTGCATAAGGAAGTCGGTTACTTTGATACACGCTGGGATTGGCCGATTAAATATCGGGGCTACTTTGGCCTGCAGAAATCAGCTCGCCTGGTTGGAGAAGCAACGCCAAGTTACTTCGCATTTCCGGAAGTACCTGAAAGAGTGTCCTCTGTTCTAGGGCCCGAGTGCAAAATCATTATCGTACTAAGAGATCCTGTTGACAGATCAGTTTCCCATTACTTCCATGAGCGCCGATTGGGGTTCGAGAAACGGGACATGTACACAGCGATGATCGAAGAAGAAAGCTTGATTGACGAGGCGTTCGATACACGAACGTCTAGTTCGCGCAGGAGACATATACTGACCCACAACTCCTACGTCTACAGAAGTATGTATTCAGAAAGGTTGAAGCCATGGTTTGAGCATTTCGACAGAGAAAACATATTAATAATAAAAAGTGAGGATATGTTTAACAATCCTCATAGCACTGTCAATTCTGTCGCTGAATTTGTTGGCGAAAAAGCCAATATTGCTACACAATATAGCGCGAGAAACACAAATTCATATGTATTTGAGGATAGTAGAGTCGCCACTTATCTGAAAAAAAGTTTGAGTGCTGAATCTGCCAAGTTCAAAGATTGGACGTACTAACCCCGTTCTAAGAAACTATTTGCCATCCGACTACAAATAGAAACCGCCCCACACCAACAACTATCAGAACTGGCTGAAATCTCTAGTACCTCAGATACAGACTAGCCAGAATCACCTCAGCCAGTTTTTTTCAGCCGCTGATTGAAACTATCCTGTAAACCGTCGGGGATAAACTTCTCTTTCAAATTTTGACCAGTTTGATCACCATACCTGTAATAACTACCATACCCGTGGTAATCAACACCCAAACCGTGAAACTCCAGTCCGTCGTACGACTTTGATTTCTCAAGATCAACTTGCGAAATACATATTCCAGCAACCGGGGCACGCACTCCAGGGACTGAAGCTCGCGCGTCAGCCAGCCTTGAAAGACCATTAGAAACCAGCTTGATCGGAGTTTCATGAGGTTTTACGACATAAAGTACGCTATCTGCCAATTTGCTCAAAATTAGCGCATCGCTTACAACATGGGTTGGCGCACTATCAATTATAATTTTGTCATAACGTTGTCTGAGAGTATCCAATACTTTTACAAAATTAGTTGAAGCCAGCATCTCCAAGGGCTGATCCGGAATTGGACCGCTAGTCAGACAATCAAAAGAATCCATTATCCCACGCTTCATAACATCACGTTTTTCGCCACCTTCTAACGGAATAGTTCCGAGCAGCAAATTGGAGAGACCCGGACTATCGATCGGCATACTCAGCGCTTTTGCTATCGAAGGTTTTCTTAAATCACAGTCTATAAGTAAGGTTCGTTCCAGCTGCCCGAATGAATGGGCAAGGTTTAACGCTACCGTAGACTTCCCTTCATTTGGTACAGACGACGTAACAAGTATGACTTGCATTTTAGATTCGTTACGAACAGTAAGCGCGGTACGACAAGTGTTGACAGCTTCCGAAAATGTCTCGGAAGCTGCGACAGCCTCGTGTGGAGTAAGTGGAAGTTCGTTGTTGCGCCGCAAGGAACCTGAATTAACAAGTGGGAAAACTCCCAAGAGCTTGGATTTCAGACGTCTCTCGATATCGTCTGTGCTGTTAACGGTATCGTCCAGATACTCTAAAAGAAATGAAACAAAGGCGGATAACAACAGTGAGCCAAGAAAAACCAATCCGATAATGAATATTTTGTTCGGTTTTATCGGGTTAGTTGGCACCCATGCAGGTTCTGCGACAACCGCATTAGCTTCGTCCAAGCCGTCTGTAATGCGAACTTCAGCAATTCGATCAAACAGCTCGTTATACTGATCACGATTTGCAGAAACCTCTCTCTCCATAGCTTCCAATGTAATTTTCTTTTCTTCAATTATCTGAAAATTGTCTTTATCCAATGTGACACTGGCTTCAAGAGCCTCTACACGCTGCTGCAACAATTGATAATCATTCTCAAAAGTTGCTACCGCGCGCCTAACCTGACTGGCGAGCGATGAACGTAGCGATCGTAAATTAGTTTCTGCATTAACGATCGTTGGATGCTTGGCGCCGTAGCGATTTCTTAATTCAACCAATTCACGCTGCACGTCTCCAAGCTCAGCTTTTGCGGTTCGTACTGCTACATCGTTTTGAACAAACGGCAATGTTTCCAAGGAACTCGGCGACGACTCTTGAAACTGTTTAACTGTTTCGTACAAGTCATTGGCATTTGAGAGTTCGTTTCTAGCTGTGGCGAGCTCTGAGCTGGTAAATATAAGCTGCTGATCATTGAGTCGGCTAACATCACCATTGAGACCAACCAGACCGTTTGCTTTTTTAAACGATAACAGGGAATCTTCAGACTCATCGAGCTTTACCTTTAGCTCCTTGATACGCCCATCCATCCATTCAGAAGCGGCACTTTTAAGAGCCCTGCGTCGCTCCAGCACGCTCTCGATGTATTGTTCGGCAACCGCATTTGCCGCCAACGCTGAAAACTCCGGATCTGTTGACTCATAAACAACAGAAACCAACTTCGTTTTAACTACCGGGCTTACACGTAAGGACTGCCTGAATTGGCTTAGTATTTCACTAAATTCGGTCTCGCTATAGGGCCGCGTTGATTCTAGTGATCCATCCGCTCCCACAACGTCGGACACAGTACTTGAAGAGTTCGCTTTACCCTTGTTAGTTGGAGAGGTTTCATCCCCCCAACCAAAGAGCCTGAAAGGTTTGGACAAAAAACCTACCAGTTGTTGCATTGGTGAGGGAGCAAGCTTTTCAGCAAACTGTGATTGTGGAATATTGCCCTGCGCCTCGAGCTGAAGTATGACTCGCTCAGCCAATGCCCGAGATTTTAGAATCGCATATTGTGTACCGTAGTAATCAAGCGAATCCTGTTCTGAGGAGACCAGATCTTCAATTGAAATAATGTTCGCTTTTTGCGACTCGAGCAGTAGCACCGCATTAGCTGCATAAACAGGTGTCGCCACTTGCGTATAGAAAATCGCAATGGTGGTCATAAAAGCCGTGAAGAAAAAAATTGGCCACTTTTTATTGATCAAGGCGACCCAATAAAACAAGAAATCCAACTTTTTTGGATTGACTTCTTTGGCGTATTTACCTTGGGAGCCACTATCTCGCATTTCTTTCAAGTCGTCTAAGTACATTTTTTGCAACATTTTAGATCCAGATATACCAGCTTGATTTGGTAGTCGGTTGGGCGCGGTTGTCTCACACGCAGTGACCGAAACCGAAAATCAACGACTAGCCCCCCAAAATTTTCAAAATGTGCAACGTCGGCGCTTATACTTTTCGAGCCGATGTCCCCGAATGAAAATAAATTTATTATATTTCGATAATTTTCAATAAAAGACGATGATGAATGCTAGAGCTGGAACGGATTTCCGACCAAGACAAAGCATGCATTTCTCGACAATGTGAACTACTCGAGTATTTCTTGAATACCCTTAAAACATAACTCCATAGAGGTTCAGACAACAGAGAAAACCTCCCTTCCTATCCCAGCGGCTAGTAAGCTGATCTCTTGATTGTTTTAACTACCACCGTGTTGACACAGTTCAATTTAATGAGTGTTTTGTGTTGAAATCGTATCTCACCCAACAGAACAAGAGGAATCCAGAACCACTCACGGCACAATTCGTTAAAACGCCGGAAAACCTAATTATCCACAGACTCGAGCCGACTGACTAGAGTCGTCGAATTCGCAAATGTAATAACAATGTGAATATCTCCCAGACCCGAACGCCAATGTATTGACAATGAATTTATGGACTAAGTTAAAGAAGGTTTTATATATCGAATGGCTATATGGGAATTTTTCAATTACCTCATCCAGACACTTAATTATATTTTTGGTTTCAAACCTGAATCAGTGTCGATCAACAGCGCTAACTCGGACTTCTTAAGTTAAGCTTCTACAAACCCAACCACTTGCAAGAGCAACGACTGTTCGTGAGCAGTATATTACTTATTGCGCTACTGGTAGCCGCCTGGCTACTGCATAAGCGCTACTACCATCAGCTGGCCGCTCAGGGCCGTGCAGGCAAGATCAAGATTGCCCTGGTCATATTTGGCATTCTGTTCCTCGCATTAGCCCTGACAGGTCGGGCATCACCGATTTTCGCCCTTATTGGCGCCGCAATGACACAAATCATGCGGCTGGCCCCACTTCTCGTCCGTTTTGCGCCGTCTTTAGCCCGAACCTTCGGCTCGTCCTTTGGCCCCGGTGGATTCGCTGGAATGGGAGGCCAACCAGGCGCTGATCGGACGTCTCGGGTCAACACCCGCTCTGTAACCATGACGCTCGACCAGGCCACAGGGGTACTCGATGGCGTGGTCCTGCAAGGCAAGTTCAAGGATCGGCTCCTGAGCGAACTCACCATTCAGGAGTTACGCGACCTGTATCATAGCGCGACAAGCCATGACCCAGAGGCGGCTCGCCTGCTTATCGCTTATGCCTCGCGTGAACGTAGCGAAGAGTGGGAAGCGGCGGGCGGGCCGAAAGCCGACAGTGGCTACGATGGGCATGGAAATGGCGATAACGCTAGTGGTGGCCCATCTGCACGAATGCCATCGGGTGCAGTCAGCATTGAAGAGGCACTGGAGATCCTCGGCCTGCCACCCAATCCGGACAAACAAGCCATTGTCGATGCACACCGGGCCCTCATGAGCCGCATGCATCCAGATCGCGGTGGCAGTCACTACTTCGCGACCAAGATCAATCTGGCCAAGCAAGTGCTGCTGGATGCGTTGGAATCAGCTTGATATAGAGCAGTTTGAATAGGATAGCTTGAAAATCCGGCCCAAGCCTGGTGCCTAAACCCCGTTGGCGAGCCCGTTGGCGAGCCCGATAGCAAGGTCGAGGAGCTTAGTTCGGGGAGCCGGAGCACTTTCGAGAGCCCTTCGGGGAGTCTAAAACCGCAGCGGACGCCACATATATCGGTGCTTGATAAACAAATAGAACAGACCCTTGATATGCGACAAGGTAAAGCGATTGATCCCTAACAGACCTTTGGGACGCGAGATTTCCTGCGCATCGTGAATGACGGACACCTGATCGCTGTAGTGAATCGAATACCCGGCCTGCCAAATGCGAATGCAATAGTCGACATCTTCTGGCGAGTAGAAAATACGCTCATCAAGGTAGCCAACCTTTTCCATCACGCTGCGTGGAAACATCCAGAATGCCGATATGGCGTAATCAATAGGTCCACTGGGTTGACGCTTGTCTGCGGCACCATCTTCCAGTTGTTTCAAACCGAAGAAGCGCTGGCATTTTCGCCATAGCGTAGGAAACTGATCACAACTGATCTGGTATCGACCATCAGCATAGGTCATGGCAGGCACGACCATGCCACAAGTATCATTGGCCAACAGGTGATTACGAAGTGCAATGATCGAATCAGATTCGACATAGGCATCCGAATCCATAACGATCACATGATGACCGCCGGCTTTTCGCAACGCCATATTGCGCGAGACTGTGGTACCCAGATTATCTTTCAAGGCGTTAACATCAAGTCGTTCGCCGAAAACAGTTTGCAAACGCTCAAGCAATGCAAGGGTGCCATCACTAGAACCATTATCAACGACCAACACCTCGTATTCCAGATTCAGCGACTCGAGCGATGCGTGCAGCGACTCGAGACAACGCTCAATTGTTTTAGCTGAATTGAACGTCAGAATGACGACCGATATATCCATCGTCAACGCTGTCCAGTCAGCAGATCAGAATCGAGTTTCAAGAAAGATCGCAAATCGGTTGCGCAGGTAATTACCTTCATTGATAGAATTATCCCTGTCATCGGTGGACAGGATCACACCCACTTTGGAGCGGTCACTGACGGTACGCGTGTATTGCGCATCTAACTGGAATCGTTCTCCGGTTATGAAGTCGCTCTCGTCTTCGTCTGCGGTAAAAGCAATCCCGAACTTGAACTCGCTGAGTCGTCCGAGCAATCGATAATCGAGACGAAAAACATCTTGTGCAAACAACCCATTTACCAGTTGATCATTAACCAAACCGGAGCCAGGAGCTGAGTCAAGTGGTTCACCGGTAAGTGTATCGGTCAGCGAACCAACCCCCTCACCTATCGCTTTGGCCAACACCCTTTCCCATAACAATGTGAATTCGCCACTGCGTGTATCCCGCTTGAGCGAGAGAAAAGGCGCGTCACCAAAGACCCGTCGCTCATAACCTGCGTTGAACGTAGTCAGTTCATTGGGTTGCCATTGCAAACCAACGCCCCAGGTATTATCCACCGCTTCGCCTTCGACAAAACGCGAGTCCAGAATCTCTCGCTCCTCGAACCGTTCGCGTCCCGCTGATACGGTAAACAACCAGGAATTCCTGAATGCATAGCCCAGTGAGCCCTCACCATGGATGGTTGAGAAATCGGTGTCATCACTGGCATCAAAGCCGGAGGCAGTTGTAGTCAATGCCCAATACACACCAGTGTTTTGCGGCACATGCACTAACTGGGTGAAGAAAAAGGCATTGGTTTCATCCCGAACACCTTCTTCCAGAAATTCTTCATGCGCAAGCCGCAGGTCAACTTCAAAATTGGCAAAATCTTCAAAAGCCACATTCACCTGTGGCCGAAGCCGATAGTCCGCGACATACACCAGGTCGTCTTCAGGATTCGGAAACTCTCGAAGCAGTGAATCCTCATCAAGGGTCGAGCGTCTGAACTGTACGCTACCATCGATAGTTAGAACATTCGGGATTGGCTCGGAATCGATACCAGCAAACAAGCGGGGCCGAGCGAGTGTGTTTTCCGGGTTCGAGTAGGCTTCGAGATCCACCGCTGCCTCCAGAAACAAGATCGAGGACTTGCCTTCGGTTGATGCCGATAGAATCGGTGTAAGCGTGAACAGCCCGGCGCCTTCAGGATCATCGTCGGTCAACAAAACGTTGTCCGTTACGTCCCCTTGCACACGCAACTTTCGTTGAAAGTCCCATTGCGCCGCCATAACTGATTGTGTGGTAAATACGGACACAGCAATGACCAGCACGCCAAGCGCGCGTTTACCGTTAGGCATCATGGAAACTCTAAGTTCTCAGACCGTCTGGGGATACTGCCGCACCGTAACCATAACCACCGTAACCATATGGCGTAGAGGAGGCTTTGCGTGCCTTGTTCAGCACCAGGCTAACGTTATCGGTTCGAGGGAGTCGCGCCACTGCATCGAGTGCCGTCGCGTAAGCGGTTTGTTCGGCGGCGACCACAAACACAATCTGGCCCGCGATATCAGCGAGCACACCCGCCTCCTCGGTTTGCAGAAGTGGTGAAGAATCAATAACCATAATGCGATCCGGATACCCTTCGGACAAATCAGTGATTGCGCGACGCATGCGATCACTGGCGAGTAATTCGGTTGCGTGACCATGGGCGCGCCCAACGGGCAACAAACTCAGGTTAGGTATATCAGTCGTACGTAATACCTGGTGCACGCTCAAGTCATCACGCACCAAGCTATCCATCAATCCGACATGGGGATCTTCGACACCTAACAAACTACTGGCAGCAGCCTTGGTGGAATCAGTATCAATGAGCAACACATTTTTTTCCCGCTCCATAGCAAGACTCATCGCGAGGTTTACCGCGGTAAAAGATTTTCCTTCGCCAGATTGACTGCTGGTTACCAGGATGACGCTGGTGTTGACTCCCAGAGGGGCATTCGCGAGATTACGAACTAATGGACGTTTGATGGCTCGGAACTGCTGCGCGATTATCGATGAGGGCTCATCTGGTGAGATCATGCCCTTTTCTTTCAGTGCGTTCAATGGAATGTGAAGCTTCGGCCCCAGCTCGTTTTGCACGGGTGCAGAAACACTTTTCAATACTCTTTCGGTCGGGCCACGGTCGGTGGGGCTGCGGTCGATCGAGCCGTTCTCCGTTTTGCTTCGATTAGCCGGACGACGCATCGTTTTGTTAGTCGTCAGCCGCGACGAAACAGCCTTTGGTGTACGTGGCTTCAATTGCGTAACGGTCGGGAAAACCGGTCGCTGCATGGCCGAGGCCGTCTGCGGTTTCGCAGCTGCAAGCTCGAGTTGCACACTTTCAGAAACTTGCTCAGACGCTTGATCAGGTGCCACCTGAGCAGCACGCTCATGCAACGATGGTTGCGCCAGCGGCTTTTTCACTGGAGACTGGCTTGCGGGGATCTGTTCAGTTGCCGCCTGGGCGTGTCTTTTCTCGGCGGCAGCATCTGCCATCGCTGCGACAAAGTCAGTGGGTGGATTATCGTCGCCCTCGCTAGTCAATGAACTGGCCGCAGTAGAAATGGTCTCTGGCCTTGTATCATTGAAACGA
>CAYUZB010000040.1:13536-28793 GCA_964449565.1 uncultured Granulosicoccaceae bacterium
AGTCAATGAACTGGCCGCAGTAGAAATGGTCTCTGGCCTTGTATCATTGAAACGAAAACCATCTTCGGCTGACGGTTGCTTTTCATCGTTGGAAGATGATTCTCCAACAGACGACGATCCAAGATAAGACAGACCTGACACATTATCCGCTTCGAGTTCTCTTATTGCTTGTTCAATGGTTTTCATGATGCACCTCCAAGTTCCAGTGTCACCGAAGAATCCAATGCGGATGTTTTAATGACGTCAACAGTGGGAACCTGATAAACAGCTTCCTTGGTTGCCTTTTTTTCTGAAGGCAATAAATGTTCAAGCTCAATGCCTCGCAATTGAAGCAGAACCAGTAGTGCTGTCAGCCCTAGAAGACCGACCGTTCCGGCACCGAACACTACCCTTCCTGCTTTCTTTCTGCTTGCCTCATCGGGAGAGTCCACGTACGACACCGTACCGAGAACGGGCAGGTTCAAGGAGCTAGACAACGATCTCTGGGTGAAAAAGATTGGCTTGATCACCGCAAACAGCAACACCATTCCGATAGAAGCAGCAATTCCAAACATGCCTACAAGGATTGTCATGATCATCTTGTTGGGAACGGTCGGGCGCGACTTCACGAACGGAGGATCGGTCAGCCGGATTTTGAAGTCCCCGGTATTTTCGTCAACTGCTTCAGTCAGGCGGGCCGCTTCTCGTCTTGCCAAAAGTTCGTCATGATTTGCTTTGATCGTAGAGTATTCGCGATCAAGCTGTGCCAGTTCTGCTTCGACCTGCGGAATGCTATCAACGGTTTCGCTTAGCTCTGCAACTTGTTTATCGTAGTTACGTACACGCGCGCTCATTTCGGCCGCTGTCGCTTCAGACTCAGCCAACAGCGTTCTGAGTTTTTGGTAGACGACACTTGATTGCAAATCGGTGATCTGACGTCCGCTAGCAATCGCCTCGCGTTTTTGCGCTTTAAGTTCAGCGATCGATTCGCGCAGCAAGGCTACCTGAGGATGACGATCAGTAAACCGAAGTAGTAGTTGATCGAGTTTGTCCTGAGCGGCCTGAATGCGCAAGTCGATAGGCGAAGATCCACCTGAACCACCCTCTATGCTAGCCGTCTCGCTCTGCAACTGGGCACGTAGCGAGTTACGTCGGTTCACGGCTTCTTCGAACAGCAGTCTTGCCTCGTTTCTATCTCTGAGCGTGCCCTGCAGGCGCTGATAGAAACCACCAGACACTTCGCCCGGCATGGAACCCGCGTTCTTTCGTTTAAAACTCGACAGCCGGTTTTCCGACTCTTCAAGCCGCGCTTCATATTCGGCTATTCGACGATCGAAGAAGGCAATAGAAGAGCTGTTGTCCTCCCGCTCTTCACCCAAGGTGCTATCGATAAAGATCTGGACCAGGTTTTCAACAACTTCCTTGGCCGTCGCCTTGTCCTTATGACTATAAGAGATACCATACAGCGAGCTCGCACCGCTGGTATCGAACAACGCTATTCGTTTCTGCAAACGAGCGATGATAAAATCTCGGTGTTCCGGCTCTTCGATTTCATCCTTGAGTGCTGTGGAGTCGATCAGTTTTTCCAGATTCGGGCGATTCATGATGGCCCGACTCATCAGGGAAATCTGATTTTTCACATCCGGTTGTACAGCAAGATCTTTCAACAAAGGCGCCAACACCCGGTTAGTGTCGATATACATCTTCGCACTAGCATCGTAGCGATGCTCCAGGCTCGCTACAAGCAACCACCCCACGAGGCACAAGCCCCAGGCTGACGCAAGCGCCGTCCAGCGAAATCGCCAGAGGCTCCATGACATATGTACCGCTTTATCTATAAGAATTTGCATGATTTAGTCCGTTGTGTGCTTTTTTTTAAAGCCTTCTATGACCTAGAACCAAGATTCAGGGATGATTAAAATGTCACCGGGTACAAGCTTGACGTTTGCACTGATGTCACCCTTTTTCAACAGATCATGCAAACGTACTTTGTAACTGACGTCCTTTCCTTTTGCCTTGCGAACGAGTTTCGACTTGTTGCCGCTGGCAAACTTGTCAAGCCCACCTACTTCAACCATCAGGTCGAGCAAGGTCATGCCGTTTTTGTACTGAACGATCTTGGGCTTTGCGCCACCGCCAACAACTTTTATGTGCTGATCAGGGCTCCCGACAAAGCTACTCACCGAGACAGTGACCGTAGGTTGTTTGACGAATTCATCGTAAACACCTTCAATTTCGCGAGCGAGTTCAGTCGGGGTTTTGCCGCTCGCAGCAATGTCTTCGGCTAGACGTGTCGTGATCTTGCCATCGGGACGTACCGGCAAGGTCACACTCAGATCGGGATAGCCCCAGACAAAAATTGACAAATTGTCCCCAGGACCAATCACATATTCGTAACTGTCGGCTACCTGTTCTGCTTCTTCAGTGAAAGGAACCGAGTTACTGGCGCAGCCAGCGATGCCTGTAAAAGCGAAACACAACAGCAGAGTTTTAAGATTCATTGAGAATTGCACGTGTAATGAGCCCTTTATCAAATATCAAATGACTCAATGAGTCAGCCCGTCAGACTCAAGCAAGCTTGCGCGATACTTGGCTGACAATAAACCTTCGCCGATGAGATCACCAAGAACATGATCAACATCATTGGATGAAATTTTTTCCCACTTCTGCACCATACCGCTAAGCAGAATGCGGCTACCGATAAGATTGATCCAGCGCGGATAACCCATACTTGCTTCATGGATCTGTTTGTACACTGACTCATCGATAGAAGGTGAACCACCGTAGCCACAATGAATCAGGCGCGATAAGACATATTCCTTTGTCTCTTCGATATTGAGCGGCTGAAGCGACGTCGAAGCAATAACCCGTTGGTGGAATTGCACAAGATCAGGATGGTTGAGCTTATCGAGCAGTTCAGGCTGGCCAAAAAGAAAGACCTGTACCAAAGCCGTGTCGTTCCAGACCAGATTGGTAAGACGGCGAATTTCCTCAAGTGTTTCAAGCGATAATGCCTGAGCTTCGTCAAAGACAATGACCGAACGCCCACCTACTTTGCGAACACGAATCAAGAATTCCTGCAGTGCGCCAATAGCCTCCGCCGGCGACTTGTCGCGAATGTCGATACGAAAGCATCGAGCTACGGTTTCAAGTATGTCTTCGAGGTCGGGCCCATAACAGCCGACGTGCGCCTGCGCAACTTTTGATCCACGCAAGGAATTCACCATGTGTCGGATCAACGTCGACTTGCCAGTACCCGGATCGCCTGTGACTACAACCGTACCTTCGCCGCGATGGATGGCATAGCGAACATAGGACACCGCCTTGTTAAAAGACGCATGTTCGAAACACCCTTTCGCACTAGGACTCAGTTTGAAGGGATCTTCATGCAATCCGTAATATTTCTCGTACATATTCCTGTGTCTCACCCCGCCTGCCTTAAGTGGCAGATCTTGTAATATTGACGCTTCATTCCCGAAGCCGATATATTCGCCGGTTTACAACCCCACAACTTTATCAGACAACACCCTTAGCGACGGCAATTTGGAATCGGATATTTCACGTTTGTTGACCGCATTACGAAACGAGAAAATATGTGACCGCTAAAGGCGTGTTTTGGGAATTCAGTTCAGTTTCGGCTGTATGTTTTCTACCACAAATGTCTCATCCATCCGCTGCCAGCGGAAATCTGTCAGCAATCGTCGCATCCGAGCCTCGGTTTTTCCAAGATTCTGATAGTGACGAAATGCTGTTTTGTGATCCAAACCCGATTGACGAGGTTGATCTGGATCGAATTCCCACGGATGAATATAAAAGATACCGGGACGTTCGTCGACCGTATTGATACGTTTGAAAGCTCGGGAAAAAAGCCAGTAAGGATAAAGTCGAAACCAGCCACCGCCACCACAAGGCCAGTTTTTCCGACCCATAGCCACTGTGGATATAGGTATTTCAAGCAGTTGCGCCGCGCCGCGGCGATGCGCAAACCGAGGCGCATCCGGGATGCCATAGAGATCATGATTAATAGGTGCGACGCTGGAACTATACAAATGCCCCGTCTCGGCAAGGATGTCATGCGCCCAGTCGTTGTGTCGGTCGACGGAGTAACTAGGCGCCCGATAGCCTTTGACAAGCAGACCTGACAGATCCTCAAGAACCTCTTTTGTGCGACGCACATCATCCCTAAATTGCTCAGGCTCCATGAATGTAAGCCTTGTATGCTCCCATCCGTGGCTAGCTAGCTCATGACCTTGATCGCAAATTCGCTTGATCATTTGCGGGAATCTCGACGCCACCCAGCCCAAGGTAAAAAACGTACCCTTGACGCCCGCCTCATCGAACATCGACAAAATCAGATCCGTACGTGACTCAACCCGCGATGGAAACGTATCCCAGTCACTACGATCTATGAATGAATCAAACGCAGAAACTTGAAAATAGTCCTCAACATCCACCGTCAGGGCGTTGGCGATCCTGTCGTCAGGAATAGTTTCGTGAGCTTTGGTCAAGCTTTCGTTTTGTTGATTCAGGGAATTCAACTAGCTATTACCGGCATGGCTTCTGAGAGCGTGAGATAAATCATTAATTAAAATCATGGAAAAACAGCCGGGCAAATATACATAACGAGAAAGACAAAGACTTTCCCCCTAACGATCGGCGGGAATATAACCTACATTAACAACGACTGTCATGAACGATGCTACGATCTACGCTGGTTTTCGAGATTTAAACCATTCGGTAATACAAGCGAAGGAATCAGTTGATGTGTGGCATTGCAGGATTCACCCGGTTCCGTCGTGCACTGGCTGATGATGAGACTCGCCTGCGGCAGATGGGCGATAGCATCGCCCACCGCGGGCCTGACGCCCACGGTGAATATATTGACGAGACGGTCGCCCTGGCGCACCGGCGTCTAGCCATCATCGATCTATCCGAGACCGGCAAACAGCCGATGCATTCATCCTGTGGCCGCTATGTGATGGTCTATAACGGCGAAATCTACAATTATCTCGAATTACGCCAAGATCTCGAAAAGGACGGACATCGGTTTACCGGGCAGTCGGATTCGGAGGTCGTGCTTGCGATGTATGGTGTCCACGGTCAACGTTGTGTTGATTTTCTCAATGGCATGTTTGCCATTGCCATCTGGGATACCAGCGAGAAAACTCTGTTCCTGTCGCGTGATCGTCTTGGCAAAAAACCGCTGTATTACTACCGACATGATGACCGCTTCGTTTTCGGCTCGGAAATCAAGGCGATACTGCAGGCAGGCGATATCGATCGCGCTGTTCGCGATGCATCGGTAAAGGACTTTTTCACCTTCCAGTATGTCCCGGACCCGCACAGCATCTTCACGCATATCCAGAAACTCCCACCGGCCCACTCGATGCTGGTCAGCGAAAACGACTGTCGTCTGGAGCAGTATTGGGATGTTTCATTCAAGTCCATCTCCCCGCAGTCGGAAGCAGAAATCGGTGAGCAATTACTCGACATTGTCGATGATGCCACCCGCCTGCGAATGGTCAGCGATGTACCCCTGGGTGCTTTTTTAAGTGGTGGGGTCGATTCAAGCGCGGTTGTCGCTTTGATGAGCCGTCATTCTTCATCGCCGGTTACCACGTGTGCTATCGGTTTTGATAGCAAGGAATTTGATGAGGTAGCACAAGCTCGTCAGGTCGCGGAACAATTTGCCTGCAACCACCACGAATTCACCGTAAAAAGCAATGTTGAAGAAAACCTCATCGATATCGCCGCGTACTTTGACGAGCCCTTTTCCGACCCATCATTCGTCCCAACCTATTTCGTGTCAAAACTTGCCCGCTCAGAGGTTACTGTCGCGCTGGCAGGCGACGGCGGTGATGAGAATTTTGCCGGCTATTCAAAATATCGTGTTGATCGCACCGAAAACCGCCTGCGCGAAAAAACACCCGATATCTTGATTCGCCATTGCCTGCCGCAACTGGTTGCTATGAGCCAGATGCTCGGGGGATCGCTCGCCAAGCGTGCAAATACCTTGCTGAGTAGTCTGACGATGGATTCAGCGGCAGGATTTCACAGTACCAATTCCTTTTTCAATCAAACGCTCTGGCAATCAGCAATAACGCCGAGCTTTGCCACTGCCACAAGCGATCACAATCCGGAAGACCTGACACGGCATTTCTATAACAAAGCTGACACCGAGGATCATTTGAGTCGAATACTCTATACCGATATCAAGACGTATCTGCCTGGCGACATCCTCGTCAAGGTGGATCGCATGAGTATGGCAAATTCACTGGAAACCCGTGCGCCTTTGCTCGACTATCGCGTCGTTGAATATGCCGCAACCATTCCTTCGCGGCTAAAACTTAGTGAGAGCGAGACCAAGCATATCTTCAAGAAAAGCCTTGAATCACTGCTGACAGAAGATATTTTGTATCGCAAGAAGATGGGCTTTTCGGTGCCGTTGGCAAACTGGTTGCGCCAGGAAATCAAGGCGATCGCCGAGAAGTTTCTGTTCGCGAATAACGCCGGTATCGGTGAATATTTTCAAATGAACGTGATTCGCGACTTGTGGGACAAGCACCAAGGCGGCAAACACGACTTCTCTCAGGAACTATGGAGCCTCCTCGTATTCGAACTGTGGTGGCAACGTTACATCGAACAAAGTGCCTAGGATGCGCATTCTGCACGTCACGCACGATATGAACATTGGTGGCACGGAACAGGTCATCAAGCAGATTGTCATGGGCGTCGATGAAACCCGCTTCGCAAGCGATATTGTCTGTCTGGACAACACCATCGGCGATGTCGCCAAAAGTATCGACCCATCCAGAGTAAAACTGCACAAACTGGCACGCCGCCCCGGATTCGATACCACGCTCATCCGAGAACTCCGCTCGCTGATAAAACGTGAAGCAATCGACATTGTGCACTGCCACCAGTACACACCTTATGTCTACGGCGTACTGGCCGGCCTGCTCACTCGCACGCCAGTCATTTTTACCGAGCACGGACGTTTCTATCCGGACCGCTACTCATGGAAGCGTCGCCTGGTCAACCCTTTACTCGGGTTTGCCACCCGCGCTTTTGTATCCATCTCGGCAGCCACCCGCGACGCTTTGATTGATTATGAGTGGTTCCCGGCGCGACGTATCTCTGTTATCTACAACGGTATTCACGGCGTCAGTCCCGATTCGCAAGCCGTGACTCAAGCGCGCCAGGAATCCTCCCTGGAACCCGATCACTACGTGTATGGCACCGTATCGCGCCTCGATACCATCAAAAATCAGACTTTGTTGATCAACGCCTTTGCCAAGGTCCACGCACAGCACCCACATACACGGCTGCTGCTGGTCGGCGACGGCCCTGAGCGAGATACGCTCGAGTCACTCGTGGCGAGCCTCAAGCTTGGCAAGGCGGTCGTCTTTACCGGCTTTCGCAGCGACCCCGAGCCCTGGTTTGGCGTCATCAACGCATTTGTGCTGTGCTCCCTGTCCGAAGGCACCTCGATGACCTTGCTCGAGGCGCAATCGGCACGCCTGCCCTGTATCGTCACCGCTGTCGGTGGCAACACTGAAATTATCACAAACGAGCAAAATGGCCTGGTGGTTGCATCGGACAATGTAGAAGCCTTGTCCGAAGCCATGCTCCGTGTGGTGCAGGACCCGGCGCTTGCAACGCGTTTATCGGACGCAGGCTTTGAGGTCTTTTCCACACGATTCCAGCGGCAGAAGATGATAGACGCGTACGAAAAACTATACGAATCGGCCTACGTCAAATGACCAACCGCCCGCCATTTTGGTTATTTGATACGCCCTAAGTGACATCACGTGGCCTCGTTTAACACCATCGTAAAGAACGTTGCGTCCAACTATGTTGGCGTCATGGGCTCGATCGTTATCGCGTTCTTTCTATCGCCCTATCTGGTGCACACCCTGGGTGACACGGGCTACGGTGTGTGGTCGATCATCGCGTCGCTCACCGCCTATATGTCCTTGCTCGATCTGGGCGTCACGTCGGCGGTGGCAAAATATGTGTCAGAACACCGCGCGAAGAACGAAAATAAGTCTGCCAACGAGATTCTTGCCAGCGCCGTGGCACTACTGCTGGTCGTCGCAATTGCCTTGGTCGCTGTCAGTCCGCTGATTGCGTCTTTCATCAGCCGCACCTACGACTTCGACGAAAGCTATGCTCCGATTGTTTCGACATTGATCGTCATTTCTGCCATCGATATGGCCCTGTATGTTTTATCCGGTGTGCTGATTGGTGCGGTATCCGGCCTGCAACGTTACGACGTTTTGAACATCATTCGCATTTTCATTGCTCTGCTAAAGGCCATCCTGTTCTATGTCCTGCTGACAAAAGGTTACGGGCTTGTCGGCATGGCAGCCGCAGCGCTTTTTACGAACGTACTGGCTGCCATCATCATGTACGTCTTCTTGCATCGCAAACACAAGGAAATGAGTTTCAGTTTTCAGCACGCGAACCTTGGCACCAGCAAGAAGATCGTCGCTTTCAGCAAATTCACTTTCATTACGATGGTTGCCGGGCAGATCATTTACTACAGCGATGCGTTTGTCATAGGCTTTTTCATGAGCGCCGCGTTCATCACTTATTATTCCATTCCCTGGAGCTTGAGCGAATACACCTCAGTATTACTGAACTCAGTCAGCAATACTTTCATGCCGGTGTTCAGCGAACTTCATTCCAGCGGTTCAAAAGAAACTTTATACGACACCTATATCTCTGCCACTCGCTTGATGTTGGTCCTGACGAACCTGATCTGCGTGGGCATACTGACCGTCGGGGGTGATTTCATCGGTCTGTGGATGGGCGAAAAATATCAGGAAATCTGTACACCAATCCTGATCATCCTGTTTGCCATTCTGATCTTCAAAGGCCCGCAAACCGTCAGTCTCGCCTTACTGCAAGGCATGGCGCAACATAGCCGCTACTCGCTCTACAACCTGATTTTATCGTTCGTAAACCTGGCACTGAACATCATGCTGGTACAACGATATGGCTTGCTGGGAATTGCTGCCGGCACAGCGATTACACAAATATTCTTCTCCGCTATTCTCAGCCCGTGGATGACCAATCGCCTGTTTGATAAATCGATCATTCAGTATTATCTAAAAACCTACATCCAGTCGATACCGGCCGCCCTTGTACTCTACGGGGTACTTTATGCGCTATCCTCCCGCTGGTCACCTGATGGTTATCTTATTCTCTTCGGTGAGGCGATCATCGCGTCCATCGCCTACCTTGCTGCGACCTGGTTCCTGTTCCTCAATAAAAATGAAAAGTCTTTCATTACTAACAAGATTCGCGAACGACGTCAGGCACAACTGTCGACCTGAGAAAGCCTCTCGTGAGGCATAAGCTGAAAATCGGTCTGTTACTCGACGACGTCGACGTAGCCGCCTGGTTCCATCGTATGATCAGTGATCTGGAAGCCTCCAGGTTCGCCGAGCTCACACTTGTCGTTATCAACGACAACGATGTGGAGACCCAACAGAACACGACACTGTTATCCAAAATTGCCAACAATCGTGGCCGTATTGGGTATTTGGCAATACGCAAACTGCTTGAGGAACTCTACGCCCGCTTGATAGAGCGCAGCACCCATCTCCCCGATGCTGAAGCTGCAGTGAGTTCCAAAAAGCTGCTGGCGGATGTACCCACCATCAAGGTCAAAACACGACGCGGTAAATGGTCTGATTACTTTCTCGAAGACGATATCGAGCAGATCCGATCCCACGATGTCGATCTGTTTATCCGCGGCGGCTTCGGTATTCTTCGCGGCGAGATCCTGAATGTTGCCCGCTTTGGTATCTGGTCGTTTCACCACGGCGATAACTTGCGTAACCGTGGTGGCCCTGCGGGCTTTTGGGAATCCATGGCCAGCTGGTCAGAGACGGGTTCCGTGTTGCAGATTCTGACCGAGGATCTCGATAACGGCAGCATTTTGTATCGCTCGTTTTCCTGTACCGATACCTTGTCGGTCAAGGACAACAAGAACAATTACTACTGGAAGACACAGGCATTCATGACGCGGAAAATCCGCGAGCTGCATGCGCTGGGCGAAACCGAATTCTTTGCTAAGGTAGCACATGAGAACCGGCACCTTGCCTTCTATTCCGACAGGCTATACACCGCCCCCAATAACGCTGAGCTGGCACGCCTGACGTTTAAAAAGATCCGGGAAAAAACCAAGCTACTGTGGACCAACAAGTTCTATCGAGATCAATGGATCCTAATGTTCCACCTGCGTGAGGATTTTTCCTCTTCTCTTTGGCGCTATAAAAAGATACGCCCTCCCCTGGACCGTTTCTGGGCAGACCCGCATGTCATCTATCGCGACAACACCTATTACCTGTATATCGAGGAATACCTTTACGCGACAAACAAAGGGCATATTTCTTTGATAACCATGGATGAGCAGGGTAACTACAGTGAGCCCGAAGTCATTCTCGACACGCCTTATCATCTGTCCTACCCCTTCGTTTTTGAACACGCTGAAGATCACTACATGATCCCAGAGTCGATGGAGAACGGCACCGTCGAACTATACAAGTGCACAACATTCCCGAACCAATGGGAATTCGTGATGAATCTGATGGAAGGCATCAATGCGGTAGATGCAACCCTGCACTATCACGACAATCGTTGGTGGATGTTTGTAACCGTGGTCGAAACCGATGGCGCTTCAAGCTGGGATGAATTGTTCATCTACTATTCGGATGATCTGCTATCGACCGATTGGACACCACACAAGATGAACCCGGTGATCTCCGATTGCAAGATTGCTCGCCCGGCGGGCAAGCTTTTTATCGACAACGGAATACTGTATCGCCCGTCGCAAAATTGCTCACATCGCTATGGCTATGGCTTCAATCTCAACGAGGTAGAGGTACTGAGCGTCGACGAGTATCGTGAAAAGCGTGTATCTGCGGTCGAGCCCAACTGGGACAAAAACATACTTGGAACCCATACATTCAACCGTTGCCACAAGCTACACGTCATTGACGCTATTGAACGGCGACGCCTTAAATAAGTTTAATCTATGGAGCCCGCCGCTCAAGAAAGTCGGAAGCGCGGCAAGCCTTTTCGATCAGCTTTTTGCGCTGCCGTCTCATGTACCACCACCGGTGGCAGATCCTTGAAGCGCAGGTAAAAAATGTTGTAGGCGCAAGCGCAAAACAGAATAAACCAATAGAGAATCTGCGCTCGGAATTGATCAATAAACGTCCCCACGGCCAAATAGCCAACCAGCCCGGATTCGACGGCAATCGCCAGGAAATAGTCATCCATTCGCTTGTGTTTGTATAACATTTTGCGTACCCGACGCATCATGATATAGGTCGAAAACACCAGCCCTAGCAGGACGATTATGCCGACCCAACCCAATTCAGCCATCGATTGAAACCACATTGAATGCACAGCCTTGAATCGCTGACCGTCAAAAAACAATTCGGGATCGACATAGATCTGGCTCAAATGCTGAAAACCATAGACTCCAACTCCTCCCGGGTGATCCCGCAAAAGATCGAATGTCGCAAACCACATATCGGTTCGGTGAGAACCGCTCTCCAATTCATCATCGGACTGAATGGTACTCATCCGATCCCAGAAGGTATCGTCGGTCAGGTATAAGGCAGTCGCGAGACAGGCGATCATCAGTAAAAAGACGTAAAGCCTTTGTTTTAACGAGATGAGCGAGGAAAAGAAAACAAATCTGACCGAGTACAGTCCACCTGCCAGCACACCCAGAAAGGCACCACGACTATTCAGCAGAACCAAAGCATTGAGAGTAAAAATGGCGAAAAACATCGCCGTATATCGCATATAACCTCTGACGCGCCAAACAAAATACAGAAACACGGGAATGGCGGGAACCAACACCGCCGCAGCACCGTTCGAGTCGGGTGAGTCGATTGGGCCTATTCCTTCAACGCGTCCGAATTCATCACGCCCAACCGTGTAAGCTTCGTAGCCGATATACGCACAACCCAACAAGTAAAACCACAATGCCATTTCCAGTCGCTTCGGTGTATCAATGAGCTTGAACGCACAGAACAAAACGATTGAAAGCTTTATCAGGTCAATAAGACCTTCAGTATGATCTGCAGGCGCTACTGCCCAGAAATCAACCACAAAGAACACACACACAATAGAAACCAACCACCAAAACGGTGCTATCCGAATCAGATGGTTATGCTGCGTTCTTTCATACTGAATGACAACCGCAAGCAACAGCAAGGAAGAGGCAATAAACGAAAACGGCAACCCCGGCAAGCTATCGCCCCACCAACGCTGAGTCGGCGCAAACAGATAGACGAACTGATACAGATAGAAGCTCACGGCACCGGACGCAACCAACAGGCTTGCACCCGATGCAGCGACAAAACACAGAAAAAACACCAAGCCTGTTAACGACACGTTACCTGTTCCTTGCTAGTTTTCCGTGAGGTATACATACATTCATGAACGCAAGTAGTAGACCACGGTGATTGACCCATTTCCGGAACTGGTTCACGTTCTGCTCTTGATCAGAACGGCCGGATTGCCACCGACGATGGAATAGTCCGCGAACGCTCTGGAGACAACCGCACCACTGCCTACCACGCAGTGATTGCCGATATTATCCATGACCACAGCGTTGTTGCCGATCCAGCTATCCTCGCCAATCGAGATCTTTGCAAATACACCGCCCTGATCTTTTACCGGTATATCGAGCGATTCAATACTGTGCTGGCCCTTGCCACTCAACAGATGAACGCCGCTACCGAGCAGACAATTCGGCCCGATGCTGACACTGCCAATATTGCAGTTAGGGCCGATATAGACACCTGGCGCGATGGAGGTATCGCGCTGCGAAAACAGACATCCGAATGAGATTGTGCAATCCGAACTGCAATCGCTCATGGTCAGCCGATAGAAGGCGACGCGGACAAAACTACCGATTTTGCCCGGCAACAAACTCAAGCATTGTGAGAAGCTCGCGAACAGCCCATCGCGATCAGCTGCCAATGACATAAGCAGATACAACAGCCACATAGGCATCACCATCAGCAAGGCGACATTCTGAAATACACGTTTGCCCACTGCAAATTCGTCCGATTTTTATACAAAACAATTATTCCTTATTATCGCCATCTGGCGGGAATATTATTGGAAACCCATCAATGGCCGATAACTTAAGTCGTTAACAATGTCCGCCAGCGCGAGGTAAAAACCCCGATTGTCCCACACAGGTCGGTACACTTGTTCTATCGACCGGACCGAGCCAGATGAGCAGCACACCTCCATTACCAGACGACACCAACGCGCCACTCAAGCGCCTGGATGACAAAATCATGGCACTGCGCGAGCAGCAAAAGCCGTTGTCGCGACGCATTGGCCAAGCCAAGGCGGCCGCCGAGCCCACCGAGACTCTGCTCAGCGAGATGCGGGCCTTGTCCGGGCAAATCAAGCAACTGACGGCCGAGCGCAAGCATCTGTCAGAGACGATGCTCGATGCCAAGCACGCGTCGACTCAAGCATGCGAAACCGGTGACGACAAAACAGATGCCGATACCATCGCCGACCCACACAGGCCTGACTACTTTCAGCAGGTATTCTCCGAAGACAGTGATGCAGTTGATCGTACAAGTGAACGTTCGTCTGCCAAGTCCCGATCAGGTTCATCGAAAACGGCACCTGAATTGTTAACAACTGAAGATTGTTTGCCTGAATCGGTCATTGTCTGTGGCGACCAAAACAGCTGGGATACCTATGTCCAGCAACATAAAGCGGCGACGGCCTATCATCGTTTCAATTTTCTCAGTCTCATCCGTGATCAGCATGGCTTGACGGTCTATCCGCTCGCGGCGAAAGATGACGCGGGAGCGATCACCGGCCTGCTTCCTGTTGTTCACATGAAGAGCGCCTTATTTGGCTCATTTCTCGTCTCTTTACCGTACGTCAATTATGGTGGTGTGCTGGCCAATGACGATGCCATTGGTGCTCTTTTAATGGATGCCAGTCAGGCACTGGCCGAGCATTTGGGTTGCTCGCATACCGAAATTCGCGAGACACGGGAACGCAAGGCTTGGTTCTGTCGTCAGCACAAAGCGTCGATGACCCGAGCCTTACCGACAACAGACGAAGCCTTTGACAAGGACATCGGCGCCAAGCTTCGTTCGCAGTGTCGCAAAGCTGCAGCACATGGAGCCGAATTTCGCACCGGTGGCATAGAACTTCTCACGGACTTCTATGCCGTGTTCAGTACCAATATGCGCGACCTGGGTACGCCGATATACCAGCAATCCTTTTTTGCTCATTTACTCGACGTGCTTGGAGATGATGCGTTTATCGCCGTTGTCTACATTGACGGGAAGGCCGTTGCCACCGGCTTTCTAATCGCACACGGCAAGACACTGGAGATTCCGTGGGCGTCATGTCTACGCCGTGCCAATCGCTATGATGCCAATATGTTTCTGTATCGGAACATCTTGTCTGAGGCCATTGGCCGACAGTTCGATTATTTTGACTTTGGCCGCTCGACCATCGATGGCCCGACGTATCGGTTCAAAAAGCAATGGGGGGCGGTACAACAAAACTTGTACTGGCACTATTGGCTATCCAACCCGGACGATCCACCAGGCTTGAATCCGGACAATCCGAAGTTTCGCCTCGTTATTGCAGTGTGGCAAAAGCTGCCAGTATTTGTGACCCGTATTATCGGGCCGTTTGTGGCGAAACATCTGCCGTGAATTGCTTCTCGGCCTGATACCCGTAACGCTTCAGTCGCGCGTACTACCGACAATATCGCTGAACAGGGATTCGTATTCGCGCGCCATGCGGTGTGCCGAGAAACGCGCATTGACAGTTTCAAAGGCGCGATCAGCGATCGTATCAGCGAACGATTTATCATCAAGAAGACGGGCGCACTGTTTGACTAGCTTGTCTACATCGCCAAAGGGCGCCAGCAATCCGGTTTCTTCGTCGACGATGAGTTGATCAACACCCGGAATATCATAAGCCACGATAGGTGTTTCCAGTGCCATGGATTCCATCAAACATCGCGGTATGCCTTCAAGATTGGAGGTCATGGCAAAAACATCGAAGCGCTGATGCCAGGCAAGTGCCTCATCCTGATAGCCGGCAAAGTCAACAGCGTCCGCAACACCCAGTGTTGCCACCTGGGCTTCGAGCGCAGAGCGCTCGTCGCCGTCGCCGAGCAAAATCAATCTTAGATCATGATGGTCTTGCTTGAGCCGGGCGAACGCGGTGATGAGATCGGTGACATTCTT
>CAYUZB010000041.1:0-28741 GCA_964449565.1 uncultured Granulosicoccaceae bacterium
GGCTCCCAGAACATAAGCGGGTCCAGATTTCAATTCAGTGAAGCTAACTGATTGAATTTGCGTGATTTGATACTGTCCTTTGCGTTCCAACACGTTAAGTCAGCTTCAGCGCCATAATTTTCTTCATATCAAATGGCTCATCATTCGCTGCTACCTGCCTGAAATCGTATTCTCCCTGCAGATTGACATGCTGCCAAGTGAGTAGCGAACCACTGGTAATGGCCATGAGCATCTCTCGTTGGTCATCTTCATTGCTGATACCAGATAATCGTTGCGACAAATACAACGTATTCCACAACACAATCGCATTCTGTATCAGGACATTGCATGCTGTCGCTATTTCTTGTTCCTCACGACTACCGTCTTGAAATTCCTGGTTGTTGGCGAAGAACACTGCTTTTGAGAATCGATTTGCAAGCTCCACTTTATTGAGCTGCTTCTCGATGCGCTGCCGTAGTTCCAGATCATCGTAGTAGGTCAGAATGAACTGTGTTTTTATTAGTCTTCCAAATTCTTTGAGTGCCTTGTATAAAGGATGATCGCTGGCATAAGAGCTGAGTCGCTTAAATAACTGAGATGCACTGCTATGGCGCAATTTAATCGTGGCCATGAACCGCAGAATATCATCCCAGTGCTTCAGTATTAGTTTCCGGTTGATGGTGCGGCTCGGTAAGATGACATCACCTCGGCGCCGATGGGTGGCCTTGCTGGAGAACCCGTAGAGCTGTTGGCTTCCCATCCTTTTGATACGTGGAGCAAAGGCTGTATCAATCATATGTGTGGCAGCAAAAATAGCCTCGGAATAGCCATGAGTATCCGTTGAGTGAATATCACTTTTTACAACATCGTTCTGCATTAGCCCGTCGATCACGTAAGCCGCCTCACGCTCTGAGGCACTGATGACCGTTGAATGGAAGAGTGTATGCAGCTCGTCAATGAATGTGTAAACAGTCACTCCTTTATCTTTGCCAAAGTACTTGAACGAATAATCGGCATGTAGGGAATCAACGGCCACGTTGAGTTTTCGCCCATCGCTGCTGGTATGTAGCTGATCCGGGTTTTTCTGAAACGCACTGGCCAGTGCCAGCTGGTTCATTGATGATAGTAGCTTCGCGTTGGCGGCCTGAATATTCTTCTGCGTAAAACACCAGGTTACCGTATTTTTCAACGTACTTTGATTGATACCCAGAGAGATCTGTGACAACTTGTCGATGCCGATATTGCAGCCTTTACCAAGGATTCCGGCGAGAATCGTGTCAGCGTTAGCCTTGAGCTTGTGGTGTTTGGGGCTTAAGTGTTTGAAGCAGGCTGTGAAATCATTGCGTTGATTGATCTGACGCAGTATTTGTAACACAGGTACGATGCCGTTCTCTGTCAATACCTGGCCGATAAAACCATCCTCGCTGTACGGTATGGCTGGTGTACGTATTTTGATGCTGCCGTTTTCATCAACACTCAGATGCTCATTTCCACCTGACAGGAATCGCTTGTTTACTTTCCCGTAGTTCTTGTCGAGCGCTGATTTCAACGACACGAGGCACGCATCGCCGTCGGCAAATTGCTCCAGATTGGACAGTGTCAGCATTCGCTCTCGTTCAGCAGACCAGCGTACTGCTGGGATAAGATAATCCTGTATTGCGCGATAACGATAGGAATGGAGTAAATTCAACTTGCCTGCACGTACCGCTGTTGCTATCGCCTGGAACAGCATAATCTTGTACAACGAGACTCGAAAGGTCTTGGTATCAGAAAACAGTGCCTGTTCGCTGGTCGACAGGAATTCGAGTGGCGGTCGTTGCCCTAACTGTCCATCAGTGGCTTGGAAATGCGAAACCGCGTTGAATATCGGGCTTTCTGATGATGATTTATCGAAAACCAGTGCTTTCAATATCGACGAGGCTTTGCGCTGCAGACGCACAGATTGTCTCTCAAGACTATCGTAAGAGCGCTGCGCATCGGTGTGCTGGTCGAGCTGCCGCCCATATTCATTAAGCTTCTCAATATCCTGAGTGCTCTGGATTGCCTCATAGTCGTTTAACAATTGTTCGATCTTGATCAATCGTTCAGAAGGCTCGCCCTGTTCACCACGTACTACACGCGCAATTTCGTCCAACAGGTGTCTGGCCGTTTTTTGCGCCTTGTTGATGGCGCGGATGGCTTTTCGTTGATCGGAACGTCGTTCCAGATCACCCCGATCTTCTTGCTTTCGAGCTGCATTCACAGCAGAGCGTGTACTACTGAGCAGGGTATCCATCAACACATCCTGGCGAATGCAATACTCGTGTTTGATGAACGCTAACAGATACAAATACCGTTTGAAGCGATTGGGAAACTGCTTTAGTTGGCCCAATGTCGCTTTCTTCACCCAAGTGGCGTAGTATTCTGTCGCGTTTTCACTGATTTCCAACGCCGTGTAGCTCGCTTCAAATTGTTGAAAATACTGGGCGTATGTCTGACAGGCATCTACATTTCGTTGTATATCCTTTGCTCGCAGTGATTGGTTGATAAGCTTTATGTCACTCAGAACAGGCCTGAGACCGTCAGAGCTTAAGAGCAAGCTATCCAGCGAGTCGCAGGACGTCGAATTCAGACTTCCCTCAAGCTGGTTGAGTAGAGCTGATTCAACAATATTGAAACTATCGGTGATTACTTGCGCCAGCTGATTATGTGACGGTAACTCGATGCGTTGTTGCCAACAAAAGTCAACCGCTGCTGCAAAGACATCTTCAGGCTTTATTTGTTGCTGCGCTTGCAGCTGAACGTGCTCCGCAATGAGAGATGCGTTGCTTGTATCAAAGGCAGTCCAGTCCAGCAGGCTCCGAATCAGTGATTGGTGATGCGTCATGCTAGAGGGCCGGTACTCACTGAGATCAATAGCTTCGGACACGCCTAGTAGTTCCGTAACATATTTGACATCGCGTTGACGAAAATCGGATCGCTCGAAAAACTTACCCGAATGCTTAAAGTAGCCGATCTGAAGTAAAAACCCGACTCTGGTGGTTGGGGTTCGAAGACTCCCCAGCGTCTTGCGGATATCGTCTGTAACGGCGAAGTAGGCCGGTCGTTGTGCTTTGGTAAAAACGGGTGGCGAGTTGAATTGTCGTTTTTCGGCGGATGTAAGAAAAGTGAGTTGTGTCATAGTGCGGGAGGAACGCGTTCGAATGAGGGGGTTGCCGAACAGATAATAAATCCCTTTAACTGTGATTATTATGGTAACCAAGGTTTTGTGTATACTACCATCCTATGCCTAGAACAACACCCCAAACCAGCAAGCGTCGGGCACCGCTTGCGTGCTTTGACACGGTCAAATACATCGATAGTACGGTGGCGCCTGCGTATCTGACCCAGGCGCAGCGCAATGACCTGGAGATGGCCCGACACTTCCTGCAGGCTTATACCGGCAGTCTGGGTACATTCAACAGCTATCGGCGCGATGTAGAACGTCTGTTGCACTGGAGCTGGCACATTGCAGGCAAAATTCTGGAAGAGTTAAAACGTGATGACATTGAAGCGTTCATTCGTTTCTGTCAAAAACCACCAGCAGCCTGGATTGGCCTCAAAAAAGCCCCTCGATTTAAAGTCGTTGATGGTATTCGAGTGCCCAATCCAGAATGGCGACCCTTTGTCGCCACGGTGTCAAAATCGGCGTTCAAAAAAGGACAGCAACCGGATAAGCAGCAATATGCGCCATCGAACGGTGCTGTTAAAGAATTGCTGGCCATCATCGGTAGCTTCTTCCAGTACTTACAGATGGAAGAATACACCGTCTCCAATCCGGTGGCGTTGATTCGTCAGAAAAGTAAATTCGTGCAAAAACGTCAGGGCCAGACCACAGTGCGCCGACTCAGTGATCGACAATGGCAAACGTTGATCGGCACCGCCGAAAAGCTCGCCGAAGAAGATCCAGAGGCCCACGAACGAACGCTATTTATGATCTCGGTGTTGTACGGTATGTATTTACGTATTTCGGAGTTGGCCGCCAGTGATCGGTGGACGCCGACCATGAATGATTTTCGTAAAGATCATGAGAATCGCTGGTGGTTTACAACGGTTGGCAAAGGCAATAAAGAACGGCAAATCGCGGTCAGTGACACACTGCTTGCCGCGCTGAAGCGCTGGCGGCGCTATCAGGGACTGACGGCCCTGCCCTCCCCGGCTGATCATGCACCGTTGTTTCCGTTGCGCCGCGGACAAGGTCCGCTGACAAATACCACACACGTGAGAAACATCGTCCAATGTTGCTTTGATCGTGCCATTGAACATTTGGCTGAACAAGGGCTTAAAGAAGATAGCGAAGCAATGATGGACGCCACGGTACACTGGTTACGGCACACGGGAATTTCAGATGATGTGAAACGACGGCCCAGGGAGCATGTTCGGGATGACGCAGGACATAGCTCCAGCGCGATTACCGACAGATACGTGGACATTGAGCTCAAGGAACGCCATCAATCAGCTAAACGGAAGAGAATTCGTTCAGATTGAAAACGCTGACAACACTATCCGGTAACTTCAATGAGCGCAGAATTAAATCCGGATATGGTCTTGGAGCTATTTGTTCCTTTTAATAAATTCAAGTGAAGATATTTTTATCCATGCATATAACTATGGCTCATTTTTTCAGGTGTTTTTTCCCGTCGATCATGGATCTCGCAAGATCTTGACGCTCAAGAAAACTCATCACAATCACTCCAGCAACGTGTACTGCGATTAATAATAATGAAAACTCCCCCAGAATTTCGTGGAACTTTTCGAGTGATTCAGCAATATTTCCAGAAAGGGTTATGCTCAACCATCCGGTTATGCCTGTTAAAGTAAGCCAGGCGAGTAGAACAACAACCATAGCTCCACCAGCAGGATTATGACCTGCCTCTGCAGTATGTCGTCCGGTCGCCATGTTGGCCAAATGCGTCTTGATCGTGCTCGGTGATTCAACCAATTCGAAAAATCGCGTATTTGGTGGACCGACAAACCCCCAGATAATTCGAAAAGAGACGAGCCCGAGAATGATGTAGCCAGCGTATTCATGTGCCGTATCCCACTCTTCAGCCGTCAGTTGACTGGTGCAGAATGCAAGCACAAGCGACCAATGAAAGATGCGAGTGATGACATCCCAAACAGGGGTTTCACGCTCATGCATCATCAACACGAAAATCTCCGTTAGCAGCGTTGCCGTGACAAGCTAAGCAATTTGATCGGATGATATCTTCAGAATTCGATGGATCTTTAAACGAAAGATTTCTGTGTTCACGTAACCAGTGGTCTGTTTCCGTGATCCGAATTGGCCACTCGTTTGTTTGCCCTCGACTGAAGCGATTGCCAGTCCATGATGAATCCGCTGAACTTGAATTCAGATAATCGGTAATTGCGGTGATTGATTCTTCATCAAGACTTGCGTCTTCACCAAAATGAGACTCAAGAGAGCTCATCAAATGGTTCCATGATGTCGAAGCTAGCATAGCGGCCGGGAACGCCAAATGGCATGCGGAACATTCCTCCTCGGTCAATGCATGGTTGACGGGGTTAATGTTCTCATCTCGAGCACGCATAGTCGCGCTGAGAACCAAGAGCCCCACCATGACAACTAGAAACAGACGCGCTGGCATATTGATCAATCTTTCTTGTAGTGGCCGTTGTCGGCCTCAAGATGGCAGACTGCACAATTTGCCTTCAAACCCGCAAGTCCAGATTGCAAATTTTCCTTAGAAATTGCGGGATGTTGGTTAATCCAGTAGTTGGTCTCGGTAATTCGAATAGGAGGATTTTGAGTATCGAGTCCACGTACGAATCTCGAGGACCACAATTCAGTATCACCAGCTTCTGCAATAAGGTATTCAGTGACGAGTTGAAGTGTCTCTGCATCCAGTGAGGCATCTTCACCAAAATGGTTCTCCAAACTCGCCATGATCTTTTTCCACGATGCCTGTGGGAGCATCGACGCAGGATACGCAAAATGACAGTCACTGCATTCATTTTTAGTCAGTTGATCGGTGACTAGTTGAGCGTGATCGTCATCCGCAAAGACAGTCAAAGAAATTAACGCGCAAAATAGAAGCACAATCAAACGCATGAAGACCCCTTATGAGTTTTTCATGAATGTCAGAAAATCACCTTTTTCTGTGGTGGTGCATTCACGACCAAGAACAGACTTACAGTTTCGTCGAAACCATTTTTCTGCCTTTTTAAGCGTTTGATAGCGCTTCGGATTCACCGAGACAGCCATGGGCTCAATCACCTTGCCGGCACGAGTTTCGCCCGTTTGCGTTGGACTATTGGTGTGACATGACGTACACGATGGTGTATCAGTTTTACCGCCAGCAAATTTCTTCAAATACAGATTTTCTCCGCGGTTGGAATCAAAACCTGTGAAGGGTGACGTTTCACTTTTAGCCTGAATCGCATAGTGGTTGATCAGCTCGTCGACACCTCCGGCGTGAAGCTGCATACTGAGCGAATAGACTACAATTGTGATCGAAATGACAATAGGTTTCATCTTCTTTCCGTGATTGCTCTCTACTACCTGATAGCATCAGCTTATCATTGAGAAAATTTGCTTTCTGCCACTCTCTCTAGCCCACTGGTTTGGAACAACCACCAGTAATAGGCTGCTATCTGGAAAACAGCAGATAAGCGCGTTAAATTTAATCCAATCTCGCCAGTAGTTTTAATGTTCCCGTTCACACAGTGTGTGATCAGCCAGTGCTTTGAGAACATAGCAATCTGCTGATACACCCTCTCCGTCACAGCCAGTGGATATTCGCGCCAGCTCCTTCTCTAATAGTTTCAATTTTCTGATTTTCACACGCACATCCGAGAGCTGGGCAGTCGCAATATCAGTTGCCTCACAACACGACCGATCTGGGTGTTCCTGAAGCTCTATCAAGGATGTGATGGCGTCAATCGAGAACCCCAGCTCCCTGGCATGTTTGATAAAGCTCAAACGCTCCATCCCGGCGGCATCGTAGCGTCGCTGATTACCTTCTGTGCGATCTGCAGGTGCCAGTATTCCGATTTCCTCGTAATAACGAATGGTCGGGACCTTAACCTGTGTCTGTCTAGAGAGCTGCCCGATAGAAAACATAAAATTACCACTTGAACCTCTAGTAACTAGAGATAGTATACTGCATTTGATCTTTAAATCGAAGGCTGATTCTGATGGCGGGGTGTTGTGAGCAAGAAGCGAACTTTGAGGGTCTCTCAGCGGACTACAAACGGCGGTTAGGGCTGGTTAGCCTTGAACGCAGTGATGTTTGTTGTCGAGATGTCAGCGGGGCGCATCGCACAGTGTCAGGCGCTTCAGGCGGACGCACGGGATTTTCTGGGCGATTCCCTGACTTACGGCATCTCCCTGGTCGTGATTGGTGCCTCTGTTCAGGTGCACACCAATGCCGCTCTGGCAAAAGGCATCAGCCTGTTGCTGGATGGGTTTATGGGTATTTGGCTCTACGGTTTATCGTGTGTTCTATATCGGGGTTCCCGAGGCGCAGATCATGGAATTCATCGGTTTTCTTGCCTTGATGACGAACATGGCAAGTGTGCTGCTACTGTTGAGCTATAAGGATGGCAATGCAAATGTCCGATCGGTGGGGTTAAGTTCACGCAATGACGCCATCGGTAATGTGGCTGTGATGTTCGCAGCCCTGGGGGTATGGGGAACAGCCAGTGGATGGCCTGATCTGGTTGTCGCGATGACAGTCGCCGGATTCTTTCTTTCCTCTGCCTTTCAGATCATGAGACAGGCGCTTGCAGAACGTTACGAGCACGTCACTCACACACAGACACAACACTTACTCTCTGAGGCGTAGCGTCCACGTATTATGGAAACGGTATTGCAATTGCTCCGAGACTACGGGACGGCAGTGTATCTCATCCTGTTTTTATACTGCGCTTTAAAAAGTGGCGCGTTGCCGTTGTTTGGAGGCTATGCCGCACAACAAGGCGCTCTTGATCCGTTTTGGGTGGCAGGTGCAGCCTTTGCAGGTGGGTATCTTGGCGATGAACTGCGCTTCTTTCTAGCAAGAAAATACGGCGAAATATTGGTAAAGAACCGCCCTCGACTGGCCTCATGGCTGGGCAAAGCCAAACTGATGCTTGAACACTACGGCACTACCTATATTTTTCTGTATCGGTACCCAAAGGGAATGCGAACCATCGGTGCTTTTCCTGTTGGACTGACCAGCATGGGCTGGTCGACTTTCACTACACTGAATGCGGCCTCAGCACTTGTGTGGGTCGTCATTCTGGTCGGTTCAGGCTATGTCTTTGGCAGTGCTATCGACAAGTTGGTCTCCAACAACTGGGGTGTTGCCAGTATCGTGATGCTCGGTTTATTCGTTCTGCTTACATTCTTTGCATGGCGCCGATTGACGCAGGTGGGGCAGGTAAAGCCGTGAGCAAGCCGACTGACGCTCATGTCCTTGAGAGTCAGTTGACATAGTGATGATGCGTGCCAAATGGAGCCATATTTTCGTCCGCTTTTAATGGTGGCACTGTTCCTGATCGTTGTCATTGAAGAATCTTTTATTTTTAGTTTGAACGAGTTTTAGCGCTTTGGGTCATCAAATGATAGGTGTTTTTGATCCGATACTATTATCGGTAAACGTGTACGTCATGAAACAACCGACTTCCATCAACTCAGCACCAAAAGCGGGGCTACCATTGCGACGGCGAAACCTGCTTGTCAAGTTCGTACCGCTGGTAGTGTTTCTCGGCTTGAGCGTGATGCTGTGGCTTGGTCTTCGTGAAGACCCGTCACGTTTGCCTTCTCCGTTGATTGAAAAAAAGGTGCCGTCTTTTACTCTACCAGCGCTTGAGGGCCGTCCGCCAAAGCTTGCCAGTGACGACTTGACCGGTCAGGTTTCATTGGTGAATGTTTTCGCCTCCTGGTGTGTCGCTTGTCTTCAAGAACACCCCTTGTTCATGGATCTACAAGGTGTGGTACCGATTCACGGCATCAACTATAAGGACGATCAGGCTGACGCCTTGTCATGGCTTATGAAACACGGTGATCCTTATGCGCGAATAGGTACCGATCTCGAGGGTCGCGTGGGCATTGACTGGGGCGTCTACGGCGTACCTGAAACCTACGTGATAGATCAATCTGGAATTATAAAATACAAGCACATCGGTCCCATCCTGACATCCGACTGGACGGAAACTATATGGCCATTGATACAGAAACTGAAACGTGATAACTAATCTGGAGTTGGGTTCATGATCTTACGAACACTGCTGATAGGTGTTCTCTTAATGATCGTGTCGGGCGTGACAACTGTAGTATTGGTATCATTTTTCTCGGCTGAGCAGACCTTAACACCTAATTCATCCGAGTCGGTAATAAGCACATCATTGCGCTTTCCTATTCATGAAGAACCGAAACCGCTGCCGGCACTGTCATTCGTAGACGGTAACAAGCAAAAAAGAACACTGGCATCGTTCAAGGAGAAGCTGGTGCTACTGAACATCTGGGCAACCTGGTGTGGACCCTGCCGAGAGGAGATGCCCACACTAGATCGATTGCAAGTACAACTTGGCAGCAAGGCATTCGAAGTTGTTGCGCTGTCGATCGATAACACAGTAGTCACAACGATAGATAAATTCTACGAAGAGCTCAACCTTGATGCGCTGGCAGTCTATGTCGATCCAACCGGCAGCGCTATGACCATACTGAACGTGAAGGGCATCCCTGCCACCCTTCTGATCAGCCCACAGGGAAAAGAAATCGGCCGTATGCTGGGCCCCGCCGAATGGGACGCACCAGAAATCGTTGAAACCATTCGACAGTATCTTCCTGCCGAGTGACGACATGAGTATCGAGAATACCATCAGTAAAAATACGTCTATCTGTTACGGACATGGTAGTTCGTCGGGGCATCGAAAGTGCTAAACCATAAGGCTGCTGAATGCTAATTCTCCTGATAGCAATGCTTTTAATTTGAGTTGATAGGTGAGTGAGAAAACTGTATTCCATCGCGGTGATTCGATTCTTGGTTTCGTACACTCAATGTGCCGAGTACCACATTCCGCTACGTCACAGACGAGCATATAAACAAGTGCCACCGCGTTGGCACATATTTGGATCAATAAATATAATTGAGATCGTCACAACACAGACTCCGAGTTTGCACAGCACATGGCCAATCATTGATCGTGCAGATCACATGTCATCGGACCGTTGTTCTGTCAAAGTCTGGTGCTGGTGGGAGATATCGCAGTGATTGGAGCAAGTAAGGCGCGGCTAAACGGAGACAGCTCTGCACCCGAGGGAGCGGCTCCGATGGCCCGGTCGTTCGTGCCTTGCGTGCGTTACCGAAACCGTTCGCTCGACATCGGAACGCGTGAGTTACGCCCGGTACACAGCGTTGGTAGTGTCACCGCAGGCATATGCCAATGAGTTGGCCAGCGCTTGGTTCCGCGGTCGTTCGCACCAGCATTGTGGTGTTTGTTACCCTGCTTGATCAGGCAACCAAGCTGTGGATCGACGGCACGCTTGCGTTGTACGAGCGCATCCCTATAACTTCGTTTTTCAACATCACCAAGGCTTACAACTCGGGTGCCGCATTCAGCTTCCTAAGCGAGGCGGGTGGTTGGCAGCGGTGGTTCCTCACCAGTGTTAGCACCGTCGTCAGCATCGTACTGGTCGGCTGGCTGTGGCGAATGCCAGCACGCGAACGCTGGCTTGGTGTTGCTATCGCTCTCGTGCTTGGTGGAGCGCTCGGAAATCTGATCGATCGCGTGCTGTACGGTCATGTCGTCGACTCCATCCAGGTGTACTGGCGTGACTGGTACTTTCCCACGTTCAATGCCGCTGACATTGGGATCACTTGCGGTGCAGCGATGCTGATCGTTCTCTCTCTGTTCGAAAAGCCCGAAGAGCGCACATCTGCACATTGATGCAGCGGACATCGACACCCTTAATGCAAATACTGCTCGCCAATCCATGTGTATTCAAATAACACTCCATCGAAGCACTGCTCCGCCGAAATTCATTGCCGGTAAGAGATCTCGTCATGCCGAATCGGGAATGGAGGTTAACCGCCTTGGTGCTAGCGCCAATCGTTCTGCTGCAAAATCGTGAGTAATCATGTTGACAATAGGTTTGGGTGTCGGTAACACCGTGTTTGGTGAGTTGCCTACCATCGCTATTCACAAGAGGTGGGGCGGCTCAATATGGATGCCGAGCGTTCTGATCGTCAACACCCGGCAGTCCCCACCGTTGCAGTGGATCCTGATTCCAGGATTAGCACTCACCTCGGCGTCTGACCCGTTTCAACAACCATCCGAGTCACAGCATGTCACCTGAGATCGCCGGTATTGGCATTGTCG
This sequence comes from uncultured Granulosicoccaceae bacterium, assembly GCA_964449565.1. Taxonomy (GTDB): domain Bacteria; phylum Pseudomonadota; class Gammaproteobacteria; order Granulosicoccales; family Granulosicoccaceae; genus Granulosicoccus. Next base: position 11,326 of record CAYUZB010000041.1, read on the forward strand.
CTGCGTTTCTGGCTGGCGCTATCTCCTTTCTTTCCCCCTGTGTGCTGCCGTTGGTTCCTGGTTATGTTTCCTTCATCGCGGGCCAGACAGATCAGACACTTGAACAGCGGACCGAATTTGCAGCGCGATTGCGTGCAGTGGGTCTGAGTCTGTGCTTCGTACTGGGCTTCTCGACGGTGTTCATCTTGCTTGGCGCGGGGGTTGGTGTATTGGGACGTGTTTTGCTGAGTTGGCGGAACGAACTGAGCCTGATCGGCGGGGGGGTCATCGTTGTCTTTGGTTTGTCGATGCTCGGTGTTTTGCCCTTTGGCGCACTACTTCGAGATACCCGAACTCACCTTGATATACCCGGCGGGCGTCCCTGGGGTGCTTACCTGCTTGGTTTGGCTTTTGCCTTTGGTTGGACCCCCTGTATCGGCCCCATACTCGGTGCCATCCTCACCGTCGGAGCCACCACAACTCAAGCAACGGAAGGGATCTGGTTGTTGTCCATTTACTCGGCCGGCCTTGGTGTTCCGTTTTTAGTAACTGCCGTGTTCACTGACACGATTGCACGCCGGATCGGGGCGATCGGTCGTGCTGGCCGCATGCTCTACAAGCTTGCAGGTGTCGTCATGGTGCTCATGGGGATTGCCATCATGACCGGGCAACTCACGCGTTTTGCCTACTGGCTGCTCCAGACGTTTCCAATACTTGGGAGAATCGGCTAGTGGTATCTTTCAGTGCGACGTACCCGTGTCGCACCGGAATAGTTATGGTAGGCGCACTCGCTACCTCTCTATTCAGATTCTTCCACTTGTTTGGCGGGTACTTCGATCTCTTGCTTGGTAAAGGATCCTTCAGGGTCCGACCGCTCTACGTTAGAATCCACTGGTTGGCTCGTGTTTCGTTCAGCTGTGGAAACTACCAACACCGTGTCTTTGTTGAATTTACTTAGCGTGTCGAAGAGCGATGGTGCCACCGTGAATTCGCCGGCAATGTCGCTGCGAGCTGCAACGACATCATCACCCTGTCGCTTCAGACTCAGAACGAGCGCGTTATCTCCACTACCCACTGTTAGCTCAAGTGCATCGTTCTCCACCTTGTTCAGGGCTGCCTCTGTCAGGCTTGTTTCTGACTCTTGATCAAGCTCGGCATTCGTGCCCTCACTAGCAGCGATAGAGCCATTAACAATGCCCGTTACGGTCAACCCCTGCAGCGCGCTGATGATCGAACCGAACTGATCGGTCACCACTTTATGAGTGTCGGCTTGAGCTGCCGGTTCGACGATGCGCCACGTATCGTCCTCTCTCAAGAGGTCTATACCGGGTCCGCGCAGACTATCGACTGTATCGTATGCTAATAGCTGTTTGTCCAGCCAGTCGTCGGAGCTCAAAGGCAAATCGAACACGTTGACACGTGCAGCGTAGATAACCTGTTCGCCTGCTTTGCGCAAGTGCGCCTTGCGAAAGCCCGGCGAAGAGCCGAGATACAGCTCGGCCACCTGTTGATCACCTTGCTTTAAACGCAGACGCCGCTGACACACGGTGTCCGCTACCTCCAGCTGTTCCTGAGCGCTTTCCGTGGTGGCGACCGGCAAGCCAGGTGACAGAGAAGCCAGGGTATCGATGATTCCGTCCACCTTGAGCGCATCGGCTGGATAAGCGGGGGCACCGGCTATTTCCCAACCGTTGCTGGTTCTCTTCAACATCACACTCTCGCCGTCGCCTTCACCGCCATCGATAACCAACTTATCGACCGCTTCCACATCCAGACTGACGACCTGGCTCGATGATACAAAATCTGCCCCATCATTCGACGGCCAAAGCAGTGCACCGGCATCGCGTTCCTTTTTTGTGCCTGTGGGGAGTGGCCGGCTGTCTTCAACTTTCGGTCCGCGCAAGCATCCAATCTACGCCGACGTGCGCTTGCATGTGGGCGTAGACTTTGCCGCTGCGCTCGGCGCGCCGATCGTAACGACGGCATCAGGCGACGTCTCGTTCATCGGCTGGCGCTCAGGATACGGCCGCGTTGTTGAGATCTCTCATGGCTCGGACATAATTATCCGATACGCCCACCTGAACGCTGTGGCCGAAGGTCTGGCGCTCGGTGATCGAGTGTCCACAGGCACTATAATTGGCGAGGTAGGAGAAACGGGCACTACCACCAGTCCGAATCTGCACTACGAGGTGCGTGTTGCCGATCAGCCCGTTGACCCGTTACTCGGGACGATCGATTTGTCCTCTGATGCAGGAGCGCAGAATGCTACGACCCAACTCGCCGTGTCGAGAACGCGCTTCGCCACGACGCTAGATGGACCTGGGCCGGGGCTGGTGGCTGAACGTTCGTGAGTGTGACGTATGTCGGACCAATAGCACCTGCACTGATTATTTCGGTTGGAGTGGCGCTGCTCTACCGTCATCTCTTCAGCGCCATGATAGCGATAGTAAAAAGCACACATCAGATGTGATAGCGGAGCGCTAGAAAACTAAGTGCATGAACTGCTTTCTAAAGATACCGTCTCACCTGCGACTTGTACGTCAGATAGGCTTCACCATAGTGTTCCTCCATCCATGTTTCCTCCGACAGTGGCGCAACGAGTAATACAATAATCGTGGCCAATATGACGGGTAAGGCCACCAACGATGCGAATAGCAACGCCCAACCCAACAGCAACACGATGTCACATAGATACTGTGGGTTACGTGAGAAACGGTAAAGTCCGGTGGTTTTTAATGACCCTTTGGCACCGCCAGTTTGTTCTAACCCAAATCGAGCGACTTCATACCAAACGCCCACGTTGCCAAGCACAATCAGTGTAGCGCCTAGTCCAAAGCGTACTACGCGGGGTATCTCCCATTGGCCCCACCCGATCAGCCCCAAACCAAAAATGCTGATAAGCAGCAGCAAGGTTGTTCCCCAGACGATTAGCGGTGTCGTGCGACTGTATCGGATCGGTGGCCAAATGCGTAACGTGGGTTGAGCTATTGACCATACAATTGCACCAAGGGCAACGGCTGCGACGATAAGACCCATATACATCAGAAAGCTGGAAGTGACAGCTAACATAGTTGTGACCGCTTTGAGTATTGCATCTGCACAGGTACTGTTTGATGGTCCGATAAAGTTCGAACGGTGCTCTTGATGAATAAAGGTAAGAAGAGCGGCGTCACGACTCTGTTAACTTGTAACTCGATCTGTTGCATCTGACGACGAGACCACGACGATTTTTATACTTACCAGGAAAACGGTGTCACCTTCAATCAAGGGGATCTTAAACGCGAGCGACCACTGGCCCGATTGTAAACCTTAGTATGGTTACCGGAATCATTAGCTTAACTGCGTGTCTGCGATAGTCTTCTGTGTCGGATGCAGGCGGCTATTACCAGCAGTAGTGCAACAACTTGCACCGGTAGATTTCCCGTGCGTGCGTAGGGTGTCGTGCCAGTGCGCGGGGTTACCATCACATCCAGATAATCTGATACACCCTGGGGTATACGCCCGATGATTTCGCCTGTATGCGTGATTGCTGAGGATATGCCGGTATTGGTCACACGAATCAAGGGTCGACCCAATTCACGGGCGCGCATACGCGCCTTCTGTTCGTGTTGATAAGGTGCGACAGCCTCACCAAACCAGGCATCGTTGGAGACGTTGACCAACAACGTGGAAGCAGGTAACAGAGCCCTCATCTCCTCACCGAAGACATCTTCGTAACAGATTGAGACGCCGATTGATTCACCGGCGACATTAAGCGGTACATGGGGACCATCACCACGAGCAATATCTGTCCCCGGAATCTGTATGAAATCGGAGAACAATTCGATAAAGCCACGTAGTGGCACATATTCGCCAAAGGGTACCAGGTGTCGTTTGCGGTATACCTGCTGTGCGCCTCCGAGTTGTCGTACGGCGTTGTAGCTTGCCTCCCCCACGCGATCAAAACCACCTGCTAGAACATCAATATCACGTGCATCAAGCGCAGATATCGTTGGTTTTAAGTAGTTTTCAACTCGATTGAATCTAGTGGGGATCGCTGTCTCAGGCCAGACAACCAGATGGATGTTATCCGGCAGGTTCTCGATACTTAACCTTATGTACTCGTCCAGCGAGCGCTTCAAGCGATCAGGATCAAACTTTACCGTCTGAGCAATACTGGCCTGTGTCATGCGGACGCCGAGTGCCTGACTTTTTGGCGTGGTGAAACTCGTAGCACTGGCCCAAACGGAGCATGTAGTCACACCTGCCACTATCCCAAGTGCTGCAATCCGGCTAGCGGGAGATACCGGACGAAAAATGGACAGGAGCGACAGAGTCGATATCAACAGCACAAAGCCGATACCGTATACACCGATAACCGGTGCCAGCGAACCCAAAGGGCCTGTTGTCTGGCTATAGCCGATCAGAATCCATGGGAAACCACCCATGAGAGTACCTCTGATCAGCTCGGAAAGCGTCCACAGTGCAGCAAATACAAAGGTATCGCTCAAGCGTGAACCTGATTCCACGCCACCTTGCTGAAGCCGAGAGTATGCCCAAGCAACCATGGCTGGGAAGAGGCTCATGATCAGTATGAACAGCGCAGTCAGGAAGACGGCGAAGGAAGCAGCAGCTCCACCGAAAATGTGTAGGCTGTGATAAACCCAATTGACACCAAACCCATAGTAGCCAAGGCCAAAGGCCCAGCCGATAAGCGCAGCATGGGTAGGTGTTCGCCCTTGCAACAAGACGTATAGCAGCAACAGCGTGACAGGTGCCACAGGCCATAACCCTGTTGGTGCGAATGCAAGCACAAGTGCAGATCCACCGAGCAATGCGCTCAGGGCGGCTACCGGGAGCACCAAGGTAGGCGGGATCATACTTCTCAAGAGGCTTTGTCTATTCTGGGGCAATGGATCCAACTCGACGTACCGTGAAAACTCAGGGTGCCTTGTGTGTGGTACCTGAAACACGGCCCTGCAGTGTTTGTATGCGTTCAGTTGAGCTTATCGAGTCCGGTGCGCAGTTCAATGTAGTCCGCTACGATCGTCTCAACTTCGTGCGGGGCGTTCAGCTTTGCGCGGACACGTCGTTCAGGATCAATGAGCAAGAGCGAGGCCGTGTGATCGACGTTGTACGCCTCCGGATTTTCGTCGTTTGCGGTGAAGACGACAACGATTCCGAGCTCTTGCGTAAGCTCGTGCAACGCAGTCTGCTCACCGGTTACACCAACGAAGTCCTTATTGAAGTACGCAACGTAGTCCTTCATCCGTGACGCAGTGTCCCGCGCGGGATCGACTGTGATGAACACCACTTGCGGCTGTTCCGCACCTTCTTTCTCGAGCCGTTCGACGACGCCATTGACGACGGTAAGGGTAGTTGGGCACACATCCGGGCAACTGGTAAAGCCAAAAAAAACGAGACTCCAATGTCCATCGAACATTGTTTCGGTCAGTGGCTCACCGTCCACATCCGAGAGTGTGAACTCCGGGATTTGCCGAAAATTCGACGGCAGTACCAGTGAATTCTCCAAGGACGATTGCAATTTCTCGAGCGAGCGAGCCTCCTCCTCATCAACGGATGTATCGATGGTGGGAGAGGCGTCGCTCCCTGCCGGTGAACGGCTCTGCAGCGCGACCAGAGCGCCAATTGCTGCAATGCCTGCGAATGCGACTGAGAGCAGGAGACGCCCTTGCCACGAGGGGCTGTGTATATTCATGGTAGCTTCCGGCTGGTACTGGATAGAAAAACGGTGGCCGCTTGCATGTCGCCAAAACAGTCAATCACCCGTTCACAGAACTGTTGAAAACAAAGCAATTGATGGAACACCCGATCGGCCAATCGCTCATAGGGACCGACATGGCGGGCGAATTTGTGTGAAACGGTATCAAGTTTCATAGAGGTTATCTTGCGTTTGATTCAGCTCTGACCAAACACTGTCGTGTCGATGCACGCATGAGCTGAACATTCCAGCTCAAGCGTTGTGTGATGGATCTCGAACGCGTCTCGCAGTTGCGTCTTTACGTTCGTCTTGATGGCATCTGCTCGATCCCATTGTCCTCGATCAATCACGATATGCGCATCAAGCGCAGGCTCGTGCTCGTCCTTCAGCCATAGGTGGACATGGTGGACATCAGCGACACCGTCCGCAGCGTGAATCGCTGCCAAGATTTCGTTGGTATCGGTATCCGGTGGGCTACCCAGCATCAGGATACGAATGACGGCGCCGATCTCCGTGAACGACTGCCAGAGTATGTAGCCCGCGATCAGCAACGTCACCAGAGGATCAATCAACCGCCAGTCGTAGAGCAGGATGAGCGTGCCCGCAACAATGACGGCGATCGAACCGAGCGCATCTGCTACGTTATGCAGGAATGCGGCGCGGATGTTCATGCTCGACTTCGACATCGAGTACGTCAACAGCGCTGTCACCAGGTCAACAACCAGCGCTATGCCAGCAATAATCACAATCAGCCAACCATCGACGCTTTGCGGATCGATGAATCGCATGACGGCTTCATAGACAAGGTACAGGCCTACGACGATCAGTGTGGTGTAGTTGATCAAAGCGGCCACGATCTCCGCGCGACCATAACCGAAGGTCATGTCGGCATTGGCCGGACGCCGCGCTATCTTGCGTGCGCCGAAGGCAATGATCAGCGAGATGGCATCAGAGAAGTTGTGCAGCGCATCGGCGATGAGCGCCAGACTCCCCGCGAAGATGCCACCAATGATCTGTGCAGCGGTCAGACCGAGATTGACCAATACGGCTGTTGCGACGCGACGATCGCCCGCTTCCGGATCAACGTGATGGTGATGAGAATGAGCCATGTTTCGCACTCAGCGTCAACCGAGCCAGACATCCAGAAACAGCATCAGGCACAGTCCGATGGCCAGTCCTGTGGTCGCCTGATTCTGAAAGCCGCGTCGATGAGTCTCCGGGATTATCTCGTGACTGATCACATAGAGCATCGCGCCCGCCGCAAATGCAAGCCCCCAGGGCAGCAATGGCTCTGCTACGGTCACCGCCGCCGCACCCATCAAGCCGCCAATCGGTTCAATCAGACCTGTTAAAGCAGCTATTTTGAAGGCGCGCAGTCTGGAGTACCCTTCCCCCATCAATGCAACTGCGACAGCCAGACCTTCGGGTGCGTTCTGCAGTCCGATACCGATTGCCAGCGCGAGTCCTTTATCAAAATTCCCAGAACCAAAACCGACGCCAACCGCGACACCTTCCGGGAGGTTATGAATCGTAATGGCAATGATGAACAGCCAGACTTTCCGAAGTGAAGGTGACGGTGGCCCTTCCCGACCGACAATGAAATGCTGATGTGGCAACAAGGCATTCAAGGCGGCGACGATGATGAAACCCAGCAGAATACCGCCCACAGCAATCGCTGCAGGCACAGCACCATCACCATAGCGTTCTGTTGACAGATCCAGCGACGGCACGATCAGTGAGAAGAACGAGGCCGCCAACATGACACCCGCAGCGAATCCAAGTAGCGTATCGCGGGTACGCTCAGAGGGCATCTTGCCAAACAGCACCGGTATGGCACCGATGGTAGTCATTAACCCCGCCGAGAGGCTCCCCAGAAAACCAAGAAGGATGAGATTGTCGAGCATTCAGCAACGCTCTCGCATAGCTGCCACGCTCAGGTGCCCTGCGCCTCGACTTGCAGCCTCACCATCTCGCGTAACTCATCGGCACCAAATCTCAGCAAGGGGCGCCCATCGACAAAGAACGTGGGCGTTTGTTTGACGCCAACGGCCTGGACATCTGCATTCTCTTGCTCGAGTCTTCTCACGATTTCGGGGTCATCTATTGCAGCACGAGCGGCCGTCACATCCAGACCAGCCGCTGCTGCTGCATCCCAGGCCAAGTCGAGCCGGGGTGCGCCGTGATTGGCCCATTGAGGCTGTACCTCCAGCAAGGCTTCCAGTACCGGCTCGAACACTTCTTGCCGTCGGGCCGCTTCGAGAATCTTCACCGCTTCGTCGGAGCCATCGTGGAAGGCGGCATAACGCAAGACCACGCGCACCTGACCTGCGTGTTCATCGAGTATGCTTTTGACCACCGGATGGAACGCGCGGCAGGCCTCGCACGCAGGATCAAAAAACTCGACAATGGTCACTGGCGCGCTTTCCTCACCCATGATCGGTGCATAGGGTCGGACCAGTGGTGTTCCCTCATCCACGGCGGGCGCAGCGAGCGGCTCCGACGGGTTCTGCTGCACTATCCATGCGCCAATACCAAACATTCCTACAGCCAATGCTGCGATGCCAAGGACTAGTGTGCGTCTATTCATCTCTGTTCGAACCTGGAGGTAGAAAAAGCAAAATCGTAATAACCACAAAACACGCCAGTGAAATCACCGGTAGCGGAACCCCGCCCAGGATGGTCATGCCTGCGCCCGTGCATGAGGGCCCTTCGGCGCTGCAGGGTATTATGGCAACACTGACTACTTCGAAATAAACCAGAGTGTGCCATAAGGCGATAGCCGCCCCGGCTATGGACATGGGCAGTGCATAGCGACGAACCGTTGTGTCGTTGAACAGGATCGCGATGCCCAGCAGCAAGGCCAGTGGAAACATCGCGATGCGTTGATACCAGCAAAGATTACATGGCTCCTGCCCAAGGACTTCGCCAATGAACAAAGCACTTAACGTTGCGACTAGTGCGATGATCCAGGCAGCAAACAACTGCCATCCGCTGGAATCGCCGGAGGCCGCAGTTGCTTCACTGGACAAGGTTTTTATTGCACTCATGTCATCTGATTCAGCCATGGACTGCGGCTTGCTCACCGGATACAGCGGACCCCTTCGGAGCTTCTATTTCATCAGAGGGCGTGGCACGCAGTAGCCGTAAAGCATTGGCGACTACCAGCAGTGTCGCACCGACATCGGCAGCAATTGCACCCCACAAACTGGCGATACCCATCGCGGTCAACACGACGAAGAACGCCTTGATACCCAAAGAGAATGCGATGTTCTGATGAATCACTTTGAGCGTGCCGCGTGCATGTTTGATCAACCAGGGTAGTCGGGCCAACTCATCGGACATCAGCGCGATGTCGGCTGTTTCGATAGCCGCATCGGACCCGATCGCACCCATGGCAATACCGAAATTTGCGCGGGCCATTGCCGGGGCATCGTTCACACCGTCGCCGACCATGGCTACCACGGGATGTCGGCTTGTCAGCGCTTCGATCTCCCGGACCTTGTCTTCGGGCAGCAGGCCGGCACGCACCGTATCGATGCCAACGCTCTCGGCTACAGCCTGTGCCGTGGCCTCGTTGTCGCCCGTGAGCATGACAATCTCCTGCACACCCAAGGCATGCAGCTCAGTGATCACGGCCTTGGCGTTCGAGCGGATAGTATCTTCAAGGGCAATCAGACCCAGTACGCCCGATTCTTCGCCCACTACTACGACCGTGCGGCCTTTGGCTTCCAATGCCGTCACGATTGTCTGCAGCCGCGTCATGGCATCGTTGTTACTCGGCGCAACCGATTCGGTGGCAAAACGCAAGGAGCCTAGCCATACCTGCCGTTGCTGAATACGGCCAGTGACGCCTTTACCCGCAGTGACAACGACATCGTCAGCAGGTGTGTGGTGGACGCTGCGTTGATTCGCCGCCTGCACGATCGCAGCAGCCAATGGATGGGAGCTTCGCTCTTCAAGGGCCGCAGCGTCGCTGAGCAGTGCCTGTTCATCTCGCTCATCCAGAGGCACCACATCACTCACGCGCGGTTCGCCCAAAGTTAACGTGCCGGTCTTGTCCAAAGCCAGTGCTTGCAGTTTTGCGGGTAACTCGACATAAGTTCCGCCCTTGATCAGCACACCATTACGGGCAGAAGCGGCTAGCGAGGCGACGATCGACACAGGCGTTGAAATCACCAGTGCGCATGGGCAGGCAATGACCAGAAGCACCAGCGCATTGTAGATCCAGGGTTGCCAGGCTGCACCGAGCAAAAGCGGAGGGATGAGCAGCACCAGCAGTGCCAATAGCATCACCACCGGGGTATAGATGCGCGCAAAGCGTTCAACCCACTGTTCCATCGGTGCTCGACGCTCGTGCGCATCGGAGATCATGCGTGTGATTCGGGCCAGAACGGTATCACTGGCAGGCTTGGTTGCCTCAACGGTTAACGTGCCCTCACCATTGATCGTACCTGCGAACACCTCATCGCCCTGCATCTTGGCGACCGGAATACTCTCGCCCGTGATCGGCGCCTGGTTCACAGAACCTGCACCATCGACCACGTCGCCATCCAGCGCGATTCTGTCTCCGGCACGCACTACAAAACGACTACCTACAGACACTGACGCGGCCGGTACATCCTGCTCGGATCCGTCAGAATTCACCAAACGAACCCTGCTGGGCGCAAGATCCAGCAGTGCCGACACAGCCTTTCGGGCTCGGCCCACACTCCAACTCTCCAGCAACAGTGAAAGTGCGAATAGAAAGGCTACCGTGGCGGCTTCGAAGTACTCACCGATTGTGATGGCACCCAGTACGGCGATGATCATCAGCAGATTCATGTCTGGCCGCAGAGTTTTCAGGGAATACCAGGCTTTGGGCAGGATGTAGCGCACACCGGCCAATGTAGCAGCCAGCCAGACTAGGATCTCGATCATCGGGGTTTTTCCGCCCGGATGATCCTGCACAATAGCGGCGACTGAAAAGGCATCGGCGACACCAGCTAGATGGATGACACCACCCAGAACAATTAACGCACCGCTCAGAATTGTCAGGATTAGTGGTGCTCGGGAGACTGGCGCAACGTAAGTATTACCTTGGGAGTCAGACGATGCACTCATGCCTGTACCTTTGACCGCTTCGATAATTGAATGGTCAGAGGCAACTTCCGTAGACACCAGAACACTCATTCGACCATTCAAGGTATCGAAAGCCAGGTGCTCCTCACCATTGACCAAGCTGCCTACAGCACGTTTCAGAATTCGTACTTCTTCTACGCAATCTAGCCCCTGAATGTGGAATCGGCGAACTGACGAAGAGTCAGTACCGGTCAATTCATCAGATGTTTGCGTGTCAGCTTCGATGGTTGTTTCTGTCGAACAATGACAATCACTCAGCGACCCCTCGCGTGGAGAAGATTCAACAGCTGACGGAGGAAGGCGCTCACCGTGCGGCGACGAAGATTTTGCCTGACTCATAGTTTAGGGGAGCTACTTAGTTGAAGAATCGTGCCCAATGATATTACCTCTAGTAGCTAGAGGTTCAAGCTTCAGGAGAAAAATTATCATAAATTAAACGACCGGGCAGCTTTCTCGGCTGACTGCGACGAAAATTCCAACCGTACGCACATGGTCGTGGCGGCTTGGTCACATCGGCGGGACGGAATCTGGGCGGTCAGCGATCTGCGGATGAATTACGTGAGATGGTGCGATTGCAGGTTGAAGCGAAAAAGAAAAACACGTGGCACGCTGCAGAATTCCTGAACATCATCTACTGATGCACGCATCTTGAAAACCAGTTGACGAGGTGATAAGGAGTACTGGATGGAACCAAAATATCTTCCGTTTTTTATGATGCTTATGTTCGTAATCATTGTCATTGTGGGCAGAGTCGCTGTACAACTGACTTCGGTCGGCGATAGTGGCATCCGATCCGCAGCTAAGCTAAAAACAACCAGGCAGATTTTTATCAGTTGTTTGATGTTCGGTACATTGGTCGTACAACTACTACTGGCGTGGCTTTATGCGGCTACGATAATTGGGCCACACATTGAACTGGGCTACGCAAGTACATCGGTAGGTCTGGCACTTTGCTGTAGTGGAATTCTATTTGCTAGCTACTCACAGTTCGCGATGGGTAAGAATTGGAGAATCGGGGTAGATCCAGATGAAGATACAGAACTTGTCACTTCTGGCATCTACTCGAGGATACGAAATCCAATATATACAGCGTGCATCGTGCACGGTCTCGGCCTACTTGTCCTGGCACCTAATGCCCTGGTGCTAGTAACTGGACTTGTTGGGTTTTATGCCATAAGTACCTATGTACGAGACATAGAGGAGCCATACCTCGTCAAACTACATGGAGAAAAATACGTGCAGTATATGGAGAGCACGGGTTCTTTTTTGCCGCGCATATTTTGAGCAACAACGTCTCAAAACTACCTCGGGAAAGCTAATCAATGTGAATAAACTAGTCTTGTTTCACTTAGAGTTTTCCAGGTAGCCAACTACAGCCCGCATTACACGACCGTGCAAGTTTTTGAAATTGGATTGCCCAGCTTGGGTCGCCGCATGGGTCAGTCCATGTGCCAAGGCGATAAGATCGAATGCGGTATTTTCAGGACTCTCTATACTGTGTTTTTTTAGCAGATTGGTAACTAATTCTGCCATTGCCAGCTTCAATGCCTGTGTCTCGTGATCTAGTGGTAAATCATCCTCCGCCCTTTCAAGGTGTCGCGTCAGTTCAGGGATCTTCATGTGATGCCTGAGAGCTGCTGTTACTAACTCGTCAATAGCCGCCAGCATGGACTGATCTTTTGTATCGTCTAGTGCCTTACTGAAATCGTGGAGCATTTCGCGCCGCATATCTCGGATCATGCAAGCCAGAATCGCCTCCTTATCAGGGAAATACTGATACAGGGAGCCGATCGATACACCCGCCCTATCAGCGATCTGATTAGTGCCGAATCCATCTAGACCGCGAGCACAAATCAACTCACCCGTAGCTTGCAGAATCACGTCCATTGTATTCTGGCTGCGCTTCTGTCGCGGTGCTTTTCGCGGTTTCAGGGAGTTGTCACTTTGACTCTTTTTGGCCATCTCATTCCCGTAGATTTCTGAGATTGAATCTGCACATCACCACAAAGAATCTACACGTTAGTGAGGGAAATTCAATAAGTGAAATGTGAGCCTACATCGCATCTACCCCCAAGTCTGAACAAAATACAACCAAAGCTATTGAAATCAATGTGTTTTTCAAATCATCTAACACTCGACAAACGCGAGCCAGGAGAAAACAGCAACGCGGTACGCTTATTGTCGTAGAGCTTCTCAAAGGAAATAGTCGTCAGTGACAGAGTCATCCAAGAAAATTCCATCCAGAACTGCACATAGGATGGTATTGGCCAGCGGCGCATTTTACTTACTCATTGCGTTCGAGTTCTTTTATATGGCAAGCCCTTTTGCAGTCTACTTTTACGCTGTAGTTGGTCCGGGATTGGATACATTGCAGGAATGGGGTCTATCCGGCTGGATGCTATGGTTCTTCTTACCGCACATCGTCGCGGAAACCAAATCCGCTCTGATTAACTTTACCCCTTTACTAGGTAAATTTCTTTTCTTGAGCGGTTTGTTCGCATTTGCAATGGGGGCGTTTCAGGTTTACCGGGCAAAGATTTGTAAACTAGGGGTCGTTACAGGGGGGCTGTATCGCCATATACGACACCCGCAATACTCTGCATTGATTGTGGCAAGTCTGGGCATGTTGCTCATTTGGCCGCGCTTTCTGGTTCTGTACAGCACCATTGCCATGGTATTTGCCTATGCGGCGCTAGCCCGAGTTGAGGAGCGCATCTGCGCCGAGGCTTTTGTCAGTTACGATAAATACCTATCCAGGACCGCAGGCTTTTTCCCCAAGGTCTTCGGTAACTTTCGTGGACCCCAGATCTCAGGAGGTGTACCTAGACTAACCGTCTGTATAGCAAGCTTTGTTCTTATCTTGGTAGCTGGAACGTTGATTGCGCTCAGTCTGAGACAACATGCTATTGCGTCACTTTATACACTTCAAGACAAACAAGGAACTTACCTGTCTGTCACTCGGCTCAGCGATAAAGAATTGTCTCACATCTCAGCGATTGCCCGGACACACTAGGAAACAGGCGTAGCGCTAAGTACACTCAATGAAAGTGATCGTTTCATCGCCTATGTGCTTCCAACTCAGATGTACATATCTGAAATTCCGATGATGTTACCCGAGGGCCAAATTTTTGGACACTCTATTCCAGAATCACTCAATTCTGACCGCTACAAGGTGATTTACACCCGCGCAGAATTTCCAATCGACGGCTTGCCAGAATCTGAGAATATTCTCTACCACGCATTAAACAAGCATCCATTGATCGAAGCTCATATCAACTTAAGTACTGAGGCAGTGGAACAAGTGTTCCAACCGCTTGAACAGAACTTTTATCCCGATGTTCAGGTTCCTGTTTTTTAACATTGCGTGGTCTGACATTCATAAAGATTTGGCGCTATATCATGAAACGAATTCTTCCTCCGGTGTTTCTGTTGCTCTGTGTTGTGGCGATGATTTTATCCCAGATATATTTTCCGATAGCTCGGGTAGTGCCATGGCCAATCAGATCGATCGCCTTGCTGCCATTGGTAATTGGAATCGGAATGGCTGTATTGGGCAAACGACAATTTGCAAAAGAAGGCACTAATCTTTATACATTCAGTGATCCAGACAAGATGATCGCATCCGGTCTATATGCCTACAGTCGAAATCCAATGTATCTTGGTTTTGTCATCGCGGCATTCAGTGTTGCCGTTTTTGCAGGGGGTTTAGGTCCATTGGTTATTGCATTGATTCACTGCGTGGTTGTTGACAGATGGTACATAGGTTTCGAAGAAAGGCGGATGGCAGATCGATTTGGCGATTCATACGATGACTACAAGAGTCGCGTAAGACGTTGGTTGTAACACTTAGCCGAACGTGGGTCTGACTTTTAGGATTTGCGCAAGCACTGCATCTTTGCAGATTGAGCGGACGGTCTGATACTGAGCAACTAGTTTCATCCAATGGCGGATTTACACTCGTCAAGTTGGCCAGCGATCAGTGCACCACAGCTAAATATTTACAGCCACAACATGTAGAGCGCATCTAAAGCAGAACGGCACCGGGACTGGCTTTCACGGAGCAGTTCCACAGATACTTTGACGGCCTGAAATCAAAACGGCGACTTCATTTCAATAGCATTCAATAGCTTAGGAAAGTTGTATTGAAATTTGGACCCGCTTATATAGTGGGAACCAATATACAAGCTAAGGTACTTTCTTAGGACGCCTGTTTTGGACACTCAGAAACTCGAACTTGCGCCCGTTGGTTGCAATCGTTTTGTGACACTAAGCAATCTTACAAAGCCAATAACTGACTCAAATCGAGCGCTCTATTCACCAAGAACGCGTCGTCGTTCTTCAAACTCCTCCTTGTCTATTTCACCTTTAGCGAACCGTTCCTTGAGGATATCAAGCGGAGTCTTCGCGAGAGGGCTGTGTAGAACGTTACCATGTACCGATCCACCGCCGAGCCAGCGCACTAACAACATGATGACAACTACCGCTACTGCGATGAAAACAATCATCATTATTGGGCCAAACAACCAACCGTACCATCCACCTTGCCACATGTGCGGACCGTGGCCAGGGCCCTGAAGTTGATCAGCAAAAACCGGTGCTATAAATAGCATGGTCATGGCTATCCAAAGCAAATGGCAAACAGATTTTCGCATAGTCTCAATCCTCACTGTTGCGTTTAGCCACCAGGAAATCCGGCTCGCATAAAGGTGACTATTTTCCAAATTTCGTCTTCACTCAGATCTTCTTTAAAGGCTGGCATTTCCGTTCCAAATGGCTGTCCTCCCTCTGAGATTGTCCACAACATGTATTCATCTACTGACATTGGCATTTGAATCATAAATGCAAGCAGCGCAGGTGAAGGACTCAGATCCCTTCCTGCTTCTCCATCACCCATGCCCTGTACCCCATGACATGAGGCGCATTGCTCGGCATAAAGCGTTGAGCCGGCTCGAATGATATCGGATGTTGTTGGATGTGGATTGGTTTTTCCGCGATAAGCTTGCGGCACTCCCGAGTGCATAAAAGTCCAATGTCGCTGCATTCGCTGTCTTTGTTCTGAGTCCATCATCCCATTGCCAGGACCCCATCGATCACGATGCATCCAATATGGATTCCACCTGTCGAATCGTTCTTGGTGCATGGGGTCTTGAGCCAGTCCTGATTGATGTGGCCAGATAGCCATAAAGAAGATGAGCAATGTTGTAGCCAATACCAACAAGCACCTGTGGAAATTAGTCAGATACTCCATACTCATTCCTATGCATTGCTTCAGGTACATAATTCTCCAAATCAGAATACGATGCACTGACCTAAATCAATTCAGGGCTATTTTTCTGGTTTATTAGTTTCACCAACGTCAGCTATGTAGAATTTAGGCTGTGTCACAAGATGGAAGAAACGTGGTCAAGAGCAATTTACAACGCTGCGCCCCCGTGTTGAATGTCAACAGTCGTACTATGAATCCGACCATCGCTTTCTTCACTGAAAAGCTCGGGTTTACTGTCGATACTACAGTTGGCAAAGAACCCAGATTTGCCATGCTGTGCAGAGACGATATAACGGTTATGTTGGCGTGCAAGTCGATGATTCCTTGGCCACACAAAGGATGGGCTGTCTACATCTGGGTCAATGATGTTGATGCGCTTGCGGTGGAATTCAAAACCCGTCACCTAGCCGTCAAATGCGGCCCTACAGTGAAGGAGTACGGTTGCAAAGAGGTTGAAGTGTTAATGCCTGACGGACGAGCAATCGCATTTGGGCAGGTTGTCTCTTAAACATCGCATTCATTCAACCTTGTGCTGCAAACAGAGTTTCTATGATAGGGCATTCCGGTATATCTCCGCGACTGCACTCGTTTGCCATTTGAGTCAACACTTTTTCCAATTTCCGTAGATCCCGAATCTTCTGTTTTATGTCGCTAATGTGCTCCACAGTAATGCTGTGTACTTCGGCGCAGGTGACGTCCTTGGCGTCGACCATGGATAGCAGGGCTTTGATTTCACTCTGACTGAATCCGATCTGTCGGCATCGATTGATAAAAAACAATCGCTGAAGATGAACATTGGTGTATCGGCGATTGCCCCCTTCCGAGCGTCCAGGCGCCGGCATCATGCCGATTTTCTCAAAGTAGCGGATTGTCTCGATGCCTACTCCCGTCTGCCGGGACATCTCGCCAATGCCTATGAATGAAGGTTTTGCCGAATCTGTCATAAAAACCCCTTGAATCTGTAGTTACTACAGGTCCGATAATAACGGGTATGAACGAACAATCCTATTCAACCTTTCCAAATGACCGAGCGGAATCCAGAAAAGCGCATTGGATTGCCGCCGGCGGGATTATCGGCGCATTAGCCGCATCAACGTGCTGTATCTTGCCGTTGGTTTTGTTTAGTTTGGGCATCAGTGGTGCCTGGCTTGGTCAGTTAACGGCGCTCTCACCGTACCAGCCTATTTTTATTGCACTGACCGTGCTTTGCCTGGGCTACGGATATTGGTTGGTGTTCCGGAAACCTAAGCAAGCCTGCGAGGACAGCATGGCGTGCGCTCGACCGTTGCCCAATCGATTGGTGAAAACCATGTTGTATCTGGCGACAGCTCTCGTGCTGATCGCCTTCGCAT
>CAYUZB010000042.1:0-15608 GCA_964449565.1 uncultured Granulosicoccaceae bacterium
AAGAAATTTGAACTGTGGGATGAGCGCACTTGGGAAGTCGAATCGGAGAACTGGAAGAGCCAGGTCAACGAATTCGATGTCTCGGAGCTGCCTGCAGCACTTCAGAGTATTTCGTTTTAGAACATGTCGACCGTCGGAAAGGCGGCAGAGCCTAGTCATGTCCCAGTTTTGCTGCACGAGGCAGTCGAAGCTTTGGCGTTACGGGCAAATGGACGGTACATCGACGCTACGTATGGGCGTGGTGGACACAGCAGTTTTTTGCTGGAGCAGTTAGGGGGTGAAGGTCGCTTGCTCGCGCTGGATCGAGATCCGGATGCGGTTGCAGACGCACATCAGCGATTTGCTGGTGAAGCGCGCTTCACATGTGTGCAATGCAATTTTGGTGAGATGGAATCTGCGGTGAACGCGCTAGGCTGGAAAGGGCAGGTCAATGGTGTGCTGATGGATCTGGGTGTCTCGTCACCTCAGCTTGATGTGGCGACCCGTGGTTTCAGTTTTAGCCAGGATGCGCCTCTGGATATGCGTATGGATCCAGGCAGTGGTCAGTCAGCGGCACAATGGCTCGCCTCGGTTGATGAGGAGCGTCTCGCACATGTTCTAAAAACGCATGGCGATGAACGCTATGCGCGACGTATCGCCAAGGCGATTGTGCTGGCGCGCGCAGACACACCTATTACGCGAACCGCTCAGCTTGCCGAGATCATCAAGGCGGCGCATCCACGCTGGGAACGCCATCATCATCCGGCGACACGAAGCTTTCAAGCGATTCGTATTGAAGTCAATCGTGAACTTGAAGCGATCAGTCAGGCGCTTGGGCAAGCAGCCAACGTTCTTGTCGATGGTGGTCGCTTGTCAGTGATCAGCTTTCATTCGCTTGAGGATCGATTGGTAAAACGCACTCTCCGCAAGCCACCGCCAGATCCAGACCTGCCGCGTGGTCTGCCCGTTGATATGGATGTCGCGAGACAAACTCATCCATGGAAAGTGATTGGCAAGCCTGCCAAACCTTCGTCGCAAGAAGTGTTACGCAATCCGCGGTCACGCAGCGCTACTTTGCGAGTTGCCGAACGCGTTTCGAGGGTGGCGGCATGAACAGCGCTTCGATGCCCTCCGTTCTGATGCTTGCCTTGCTGGCGGCCTTGTGTGGCAGTACGGCCGTAGCAGTTGTGTACAGCAAACATCTAAGTCGTCAGGCCTATGCAGAAATCAGCCGCGATCAGAAGGCTATCGATGAGCTTGAAGTGCAGTGGAGCCAGTTGCAAATCGAGGAAAGCACGTTTTCCGAACACGGCCTCGTTGAGCGCACTGCTGAAGAGCGTTTGGGCATGGTTTATCCGGGTCTTGATGGCTCAATCATGATTGCCAGGTAAGCAAAAGAGCATGAAAAAACGTAGCCGACAAGATATTCAGAACAACTGGGGCATGCGCCGTAATCTTGTGTTGTTCGGTTTTTCTGCGCTTGGAATCGTGCTGATAATGCGCGCGACATTTCTGCAAGTGCTTGATCATGATTTTTATCTCGGTGAAGGAAATGCGCGCCAACAACGAACGGTTGAAATTGCTTCGCACCGTGGCAATTTGACCGATCGTGCTGGGGCACCATTAGCCATCAGTACACCTATTCAAACCTTATGGGGTGTGCCGTCCAAGCTTCAGGCGCAGCCGGCAGCAATGCTTGAGGTGGCTGCGCTTCTCGATATTGATGGCGATGCCTTGAACGAACGTATTGCCAAGTCTGCATCACGTGGACGTGAATTCATGTACATCAAGCGTCACGTGCCGCCGCAAACTGTTGACAAGGTCATGGCGCTACGTATCGCTGATCTGTCAGTCAAGCGTGAGTATCGTCGATATTATCCAAGCGGTAGCGCTGCATCGCATCTGATTGGCTTTACTGATATAGATGATCGTGGGCGAGAAGGTCTCGAGATGGCCTATGACCAATGGTTATCTGGCAAGCCTGGTACACGACGTGTTGTTCGTGATCTTAACGGGCGTGAAATCACGGGTATGGATGTTGTCGAATCGGCAGTTCCTGGTAAGGATTTACGCTTGAGCATCGACAAGCAACTGCAGTACTTTGCCGATCGCGCCTTGGTCGAAGCCGTTAACAAGAACAATGCTGAATCCGCTTCAGTCGTTGTCATGAATGTGCATACCGGTGAGGTCATGGCAATGGCCAACTTTCCATCATACAACCCGAACGACATGGGGGATCGAAGTGGTGGGCGACAACGAAATCGCAGCATTACTGACGTTTTCGAGCCGGGTTCCACGATGAAGCCGTTTACGATTGCAGCCGCGCTGGACTCGGGAGACTTCAAGTCAGAAGATATTGTTTTTACGTCACCGGGTTACTACACGATCGGTAAGTATCAAATCAGCGATACTCAAGATCATGGTTGGCTCGACCTTCGGGGTATTGTCAGAAAGTCGAGTAACGTTGGGGTCAGTAAAGTTGCGACACAACTTGAGCCGGAGCAAATGTGGTCTGTATTTGATTCATTTGGTTTTGGCCGACCACCGGGTAGTGAGTTTCCGGGCGAAGTAGCTGGTTACTTCAATCATCCGACGCTGTGGCACCACGTTGAGCAGGCTAGTGTGTCGTACGGCTACGGTATATCAGTGTCGGCGTTGCAGCTGGTCAGAGCCTATTCGGCGCTTGCCAATGAGGGCATCATGCCTGCAGTTTCCTTTCTCGCACTCGATGAGCCGGGGGCGGGTCAACGAGTCATCGATGGTGATATCGCGCGTGCTGTCAACAGCATGCTCGAGTCGGTAGTCACTGATGGTACTGGCCATCGCGCTGCAATTCCCGGCTACCGGGTTGCCGGCAAGACTGGAACATCACACCAATCGCAGTCTGGCGGTTATGCAGAAGATAGATATGTGTCTGTATTTGCGGGGTTTGCGCCAGTATCGGATCCTGAGCTGGCAGCCGTAGTTGTCGTGCATGACCCGAAAGCAGGTGAGCATTTCGGTAGCGTTGTCTCTGCGCCAATCTTTGCCGACGTCATGTCACACGCCTTGCGCCTGGGAGGCGTTGAGCCTGATGACGTTGATGACAAGCGGGCAGATGTAGGTCTGATGTTGCGTGATGCAGGGCCCGATAGTAATGAGAGCGGAGATGACCGTTCATGACCATGCCAGTGTGGTCGATTGTTGACTTGTTTGAAGGTCTGGTTGGTGACGATACGGTGCTTGCAACGCTAAGCAGTGGTGATGACGCTGGTCTTGAAATTCATGGTTTGTCCCTCGATAGTCGCCTGGTTCAAGCCGGGGACCTCTATCTCGCTGTCGGTGGTGCCAGCACACACGGTCTCCGTTTCGCCGAAGACGCGATCATGCGCGGCGCAGTTGCAGTAGCGTTCAATCCAGACGTTCTTGATAACACCTCTGAGCTTGATGCATTCATCGGTTCTGGTGCCGTTCCTTTCATACCGGTGCCTGAGCTTGAACAACAGTGCGCCAGTCTTGCCACTCGTTTTTACCATGCGCCTGATGAAACTCTCGACGTGATCGCGGTTACGGGTACTGATGGCAAGACATCCGTGTGTCAGTTCATTGCAAGTGCCTTGTCGGCAACAGGTACTCCCTGCGGTTATATCGGCACTCTCGGTTGGGGGCTGGGCAGCGAGCTTCAGGACACAGCGTTGACCACGCCGGATGTCATCACACTTCGACGCATGCTCGCAAGTCTCAAGGACCAAGGTGCCGAAGCTGTTGCGATGGAAGCGTCATCACATGGCATCGACACTGGGCGGTTGGCGGGTTTATCGGTCAAGGTCGCCGTTCTGACCAATCTCGGGCGTGATCATCTGGATTATCACAAGACGGTTGAAGCCTACCGAGAGGCGAAAGCTGCCTTGTTTGCGTTTCCTTCTCTGGAGGCGATTGTCGTTAATGCCGATGATGAACTTGGCGCGGAACTACTTCGTCGAGCTACGCAGTCAGGTGTAAAACGTATTGCGTATGCAAGTACGTTCAAGGCATCAGATCTACGAGTGCTTGCGGAAGATGTATCACTAGATGCCATACGTGCTGATCATGTTCATTCGGTACCGACCGGTTTGCAGTTCAGTTTGATCGATTCGAACGTGTCGCATGAAATCAACAGCGCCTTGATGGGGCGTTTCAATGTTGACAATCTGCTGGCCTGTTATGGCAGTTTGAAGGCGCTTGGCGTCGCCGCTAATGAAGCTGTACACGCAATTGAGGCGGTTACACCGGTCGCTGGACGCATGGAGTGTTTTACCGGCGCAGGCATGCCAACGGTTATTGTTGACTACGCGCATACTCCGCAGGCCCTGTCCGTTGCATTGACAGCTGCACGTGCCCACTGTGATGGAGAGTTATGGGTTGTTTTCGGTTGCGGTGGTGATCGTGACAGGGGCAAGCGCGCGCCGATGGCGCAAGCTGCAGTTGCCGCAGATCGTGTAATCGTGACGGATGACAATCCTCGTAGTGAGGCCTCAGTGGACATCATCAACGATATTCTCGAAGGCTTTACTCGGCGCGCCATCGCGGACGAACTGGTCACTGTGATCAGTGACCGCGCGATGGCGATCGAGCACGCCATCCGCGCGGCTTCGGCCGCTGATATTGTGCTGGTCGCCGGAAAGGGTCATGAGGATTACCAAATTGTCGGGACAGAGCGCCGCGACTTCAGCGATCGTCTGCAGGTCGAAAGTCTGTTGAAGGAGGCCTCGTGAGCTTCTCATTACAATTGAGCGACTGCTTGTCAGCGCTTGATGCCAATCTGTCCGGCGATGATGTGGTCGTGCGCGGTGTCAGCATCGATACACGGACGTTGAAGCCAGGTGATCTTTTCGTTGCCATCAAGGGGCATAATCATGACGGGCATGACTATATAGAAACCGCTGTAAAAGCGGGTGCGAAGGCCGTGCTCGTACATTCCCGAATAAGCACATCGGTGCCGCAAATGCGGGTGGTCGATACAACCCGTGCACTGGGCAGTCTTGCACGCTACTGGGCGCGTCGTCACCAGGTACCGACAATTGCGGTCACCGGGAGTAACGGCAAGACAACAGTAAAAGAGATCATTGCAAACATTCTCAGACAACTCGGCCCGGTACTCGCGACTCGTGGCAACCTGAACAATGATATTGGTGTTCCGTTGACGCTGTTAGGTCTGCGGCCTGAGCATCAATATGCGGTTATCGAGATGGGTGCCAGTCAGGCGGGTGATATTGAACGTCTGGTTACGATCGCAGAACCCGATGTTGCGGTCATCACTAACATTGGCGCTGCGCATATTGAAGGTTTTGGCAGTATTGATCGTATTGCCGAAGCGAAGTCAGAAATCTTTGCTGGGTTAAGCAAGGACGGTTGGGCTGTTGTCAACAACGACGATGTCTACGCCGATGTGCTTCGTGGTCATGCCTCGCATTGTCATGTTCGCAGCTTTGGTCTGACTGAAGATGCTGATGTCCAGGGTGTGCCGGGTAACGGTCTCGTTATTCAAACGACTGGCAAACGACTAAAACCACGTTTCCCACTAGCCGGTGATCACAATGGCATCAACGCATTGGCAGCTGTCGCTGCCGTGCAATGTCTGGACGTGCAGCCCGCGTCTATCGTTCGCGGACTGGAAAGCGTGCGTCCAGTTGCCGGTCGCCTGGAAAAGAAAGCGGGTATTCATGGTGCGTCGATCATTGATGATTCATACAACGCAAACCCGGTCTCGGCAAAGGCTGCGATCGATGTGCTCGCCAAGCAATCCGGTGTGCGTTACCTGGTGCTCGGTGATATGGCTGAACTTGGCGAAGATGCGGCGAATCTGCATCGTGAGCTCGGCCTGTATGCACGCGAGGCCAAGCTAGATGGTGTCTGGACCGTGGGCAAGCTCGCTTCATATACTGATATGGGTTTTGGTCTGTGCAATACGCCGCGTATGGCACAACCCTATGCGCAAGCGGTAGGAGATCAGGGTGGGCACGGTGCTTCGGTGCCTTCGCTTGCGGGTGGAGAGGTGCCTGAAGTTCGTAAAGGGCGCGCAGTGACCAAGGGTGCGTTGCGAGTCAGTGAAGGTGGGCATTTCAAAGACCAGGAGAGTCTGATTCAGGCCTTACGCCCTTGGTTGGCCGGCGATACGACCGTGCTTGTCAAGGGTTCCCGTAGTGCCCGCATGGAGCGTGTCGTCAAAGGACTCATACCGACAGCGCAGGTGCTCGGAACCAGCGCACGCATCAACGAGGCATTGTCATGATGCTTCTGCTCGGCCAATGGTTGTCGGGTGTTGACGCGGGCTTTGAGGTCGTTCGTTACATCACTTTGCGGGCTATCTTTGCAGCGCTTACCGCGCTGGTTGTTTGTCTACTCATGGGGCCGCGTCTGATTCGTTGGTTGACGCAGGAAAATATTGGCCAGTCAATTCGTGATGATGGGCCACAAACACATCTGGTCAAGGCTGGCACGCCGACCATGGGCGGTGCAATGATTATCGTTGCCGTCGCCTTGAGCACGTTGATGTGGTCTGACTTGTCAGTCCGTCAGGTGTGGCTGGTTTTGTTTGTCTCCATTGGTTTCGGCTTGATTGGCTGGGTTGACGACTACCGTAAGGTCGTGTTGTCAAATTCGGTGGGTCTGACTGCACGCAAAAAACTGATCTGGCAAACGCTTGTCGCTGGCGTTGCAGTCGTTGTCATGTACCTGTTGGTTCAAGATCCTGCCGAGGTCGAACTGATTGTGCCGTTTTTCAAGGATTTCGTAATTTATCTTGGCTGGGCAATCATACCGTTCGCCTTTCTCGTGATTGTCGGCAGCAGTAATGCTGTAAACCTCACTGATGGACTTGATGGTCTGGCTATTCTGCCATCAGTCATGGTTGCAGCAGGTTTGGGCCTGATAGCTTATCTTGCTGGTCACGCGATCTTTGCCGGTTATCTTGGTATACCCAATATCAAGGGTGCTGGTGAGCTAACAGTTTTTTGTAGTGCCTTGGTCGGCGCGGGCTTGGGTTTTCTATGGTTCAACACTTACCCCGCACAAGTTTTCATGGGCGATGTGGGTGCCTTGTCCATTGGCGCATCACTCGGCATGGTCGCCATTCTCGTGCGACAGGAGCTGGTGCTGTTCATCATGGGCGGCATCTTCGTGCTTGAAGCGGTGTCAGTGATCATGCAAGTTGCCTCTTTTCGTCTGACTGGCCGCCGCATTTTTCGTATGGCGCCGATACATCATCATTTTGAACTCAAGGGGTGGCCCGAGCCGCGCATTATCGTGCGTTTCTGGATCATCACCGTCATTCTGGTCCTGGTCGGTTTGTCGACCTTGAAGATACGATGATGATCAATGCTCTAACCAACAAGCGTGTGTTGATTGTCGGAGCTGGCGTCACCGGTATGTCAGTCGCACGGTTCCTTGATCGCAACGATATTTCGTTCGAGCTAGTTGACAGTGCTCTTGGCGATAGCATGGTTGGTGACGAAGGAAAACGCCCTGATGTCTTGCGTGGCAAAGCGTTGCATCAATCCTTTAGCGATGCTCTTTTCAACGGCTTTGATGTCATCGTCCTGAGTCCAGGTGTGCCACGAAATCTCGCACCTGTGCAATCCGCACTGGCACACGGTGTCGATGTCATCGGTGATATCGAACTTTTTGCTAACGCAGCCAATGCGCCGGTGATCGCCGTGACCGGTTCAAATGGCAAAAGCACAGTCGTCAGCTGGATCGCCGATGTGCTGAATGCTTCTGATGTACGGGCTATTTTGTGCGGCAACATCGGTACACCCGCACTTGATTCATTGACTGATGATGCCGAGTGCTATGTGCTTGAGTTGTCGAGCTATCAATTGGAGTCGACTCGTTCGCTCAAGCCTTTGGCTGCGACCGTATTGAATGTCAGTGACGATCATCTCGATAGATATGATTCGATAGAGCACTATGCAGCTGTCAAACGATCGGTATTGACCCTGGCGCAGGCCATAGTGATCAACGAGGATGATCCACGAACCTGGCCGATAGCGCAAAACGACAAGACGCACGATAAATCCAATGCGTACGCAAGCAACAATAACGACTTGCGCGATTGTCGAGCATCTCAATGTGTGTCAGCAGTCAGTTTGGGCATAGATAAGCCAGCGACATTTTCAGCGCAGGCTGGTGACGATACACGTTGGCATCGACGTACTCATGAAAATAGTGTCTGGCTGTGTCGCAATAACGAGCCATTGATTGACCAGACACGCTTGTCAGTGCCAGGTGAACATAATGTATTGAACGCGCTGTCGGTACTTGCGTTGATCGAACCTTTGGGTGTCAGTTTGGATACGGTACTTGAACGGTTGCCGAATTTTACGGGTCTTCCACATCGTACCGAGTCACTGGGTGAGTACAAGGGGGTTCGCTGGTACAACGATTCCAAAGGTACGAATATCGACGCTTGCATCAAAGCCATAGAAGCAATGCCTGGGCCGGTGATCCTGATTGCTGGCGGAATCGGTAAGGACGCGGATTTCGCTGAGCTCGGTCCCGCAGTGCAGGCACACGTCAGCAAGGTTGTACTGATCGGTCGAGATGCCGACTCGATTGCCTCTGCCTTGGCGCCATTCACGGCTTGCCTGCGAGCAGATTCACTGGAAGCTGCGGTCGATCTGGCTGCAGCGCTTGCATCAGATGGGGATGTGGTTCTGTTGTCGCCAGCGTGCTCAAGCTTTGACATGTTCAACAGCTATGAACATCGGGGCGAACGATTCAAAACCCTGGTAAGAGAGGTGATAGCCGCATGAGTTCGTTGGTCTCTCGGATCGCTACCGGTCGCTTGTCAATTGATGAGCTGCCAGAGGTCGAATCCTCAACGTCAACTTCTGAAGATCATACGCTGCTCCTCGCGATCATTGGTCTTGGGCTATTTGGTGCTGTGATGATTGCATCGGCGTCAATGGCCTTTGCAGCCGAAACTTTTGGTTCTCCGTTTTACTTTGTCAGTCGCCAGCTGTTCTTTCTGGCTGTCGGCGCCTTTGTAGGAGTCGCCGTATTCCGCTTGCCGCTGTCTGTGTGGGAGAAGTACGGACCACATTTGATTCTTCTGTCGTTGTTCTTTTTGTTGCTGGTACTGGTTCCAGGCATCGGCAAGGAGGTCAATGGTAGTCGTCGTTGGATAGATCTGGGTGTCTTCACCGTGCAAGTCTCGGAGACGGTAAAGCTATTCATCATCGTGTATTTGTCAGGCTATTTGGTACGCCGCGGTTATTTGGTGCAAAACACCTTTGGTGGATTCTTACGGCCATTGGTGTTGATGGGTATCGCCAGCGCCTTGTTGCTTCTGGAGCCGGATTTTGGTGCCGCAGTCGTAATCGTTCTGACGGCCATGATCATGCTATTCGTCGCGGGCGTGCGATTTACGCAATTTGTAGCTTTGATGAGCTTTCTCGGCGTTATCGGCACGTTGTTGATCATGATGTCACCGTATCGCATGCGTCGTTTCATCGGATTTCTGGATCCGTTCTCCGATCCGTACGACACGGGTTTTCAGTTGACGCAGTCATTGATTGCCATCGGCAGTGGTGGTTTCACTGGCGTCGGTTTTGGCAGTAGCGTGCAAAAGCTGTTCTATCTCCCGGAGGCACATACCGACTTTCTGTTTGCGGTTTTATGTGAAGAACTTGGCCTGGTGGGAGCCGTTGCGCTAATAGCCTTGTACGGATTTATTGTCTGGCGTTGTTTTCGTCTGTCCCGTATCGCCGAAGAGCAGGGCAACCGTTTTGCCGGTTACGTTGCATTGGGAATCGGTGTCTGGATCGGTTTGCAATCATTCATCAACATGGGTGTAAACCTTGGTGTATTGCCAACCAAAGGCATTACATTGCCATTGATGAGTTATGGTGGAAGTAGTGCCGTGGTTTTTGCGGTGACCTTTGCGTTGCTGCTGCGTGTCGAATGGGAATTGAATCAAAACGCTGACCGTCAAGTGACGACGTCAAAGCGTTCCCTCAAGAGGAACAAGCAATGACAGACTGTGTCGTCATTGCGGCTGGCGGAACCGGCGGTCACGTGATACCGGCATTGGCGGTATCCGATGTACTTCGCTCGCGTGACGTTGACGTCGTTTGGCTGGGTACAAGATCAGGGCTTGAAGCACGTCTGGTACCAGCTGCTGGCGTGGATATTCGCTGGATTGCTGTGGCAGGACTCCGCGGCAAGGGCATGCTCAACACGCTCGTTGCTCCGCTGAAACTACTTGGTGCTTGTGTGCAGTGTCTGTCACTTCTGGCAAAGCTCAAGCCGCGTGCCGTTCTGGGTATGGGTGGTTTTGTCTCTGGTCCTGCAGGTATTGCCGCATTGATTCTCCGCAAGCCCTTGGTTTTGCATGAGCAGAACGCAATACCAGGCATGACTAACCGACATCTGAGTCGCTTTGCCACGCGTGTCTTTTCGGCATGGGCCAATGTGTTTGGTGAGAATGTACGGGCTGAGATTGTGGGTAATCCAGTGTCCGCCTCGATTGCATCTCTGGCACAAAGTAACGGGCTCGTTGAGGACGTGGTTGCCGCCGAGGCTGTCGAGGACAAGTCTGAACAAGCGCTCAGAGTGCTGGTCGTTGGTGGTAGCCGCGGGGCCGCGATCCTGAATGCTCGCATACCTGAAGCACTGAAAGAAATTAATTTCCCTATCACCGTGCGTCACCAATGTGGTGCTGGCAATCAAGCGAATGTCAGCGATGCATTCAAAGCTTCGTACAACACTGATGTGTCCATTGACGTGTCGGTAGAAGAGTTCATTACCGACATGGCTAGCGCTTATCAATGGGCTGATCTTGTCATATGCCGTTCAGGTGCAATGACTGTCACCGAACTCAGTGCATTGGCAAAGCCCAGCGTTCTCGTGCCATTTCCACATGCGGTAGATGATCATCAAACCGCTAATGCGAAACGTCTGTCAGACAAGGGCGCGGCGATATTGTTGCCGCAAAATGAGCTGACAACAGCACGGCTTGTAACTGAGCTCGAGCGGTTTGCCCGAGACAGAAATTTACTTGTCGCCATGAGCCAACAAGCTCGTCAACAATTCCGATCGGATGCCGCTGAGCGCGTCGCCGATGCACTTATCGAGGTATCTCAATAAATGGTTATCGATATCTCACCGGTTGTGAAAAGTCAGATGCGTCGTGTTCGATCGATGCATTTTATCGGTATCGGTGGTGTTGGCATGGGTGGTATTGCCGAGGTCATGCATCATCTCGGATTCCGCGTCAGCGGATCGGATCAGGGCAGCAATGCGCTGACGGCAAGACTGGCAACACTTGGTATCACGGTCAAGCGAGGACATCTTGCCGAGTATGTCGAAGATGCCGATGTAGTCGTCATCTCAACGGCGGTGCCAGAAGATAATCCCGAGCTCTTGCGAGCACGCGAACTACGCTTGCCGATCGTACGCCGTGCCGAGATGCTTGCAGAGCTCATGCGTTTCCAACAAGGTATTGCTGTTGCAGGAACTCACGGTAAAACCACCACCACCAGCCTCGTTGCAAGTCTACTGACCGAAGGTGGTATGGATCCGACCTACGTTATTGGTGGCCGTCTGAACAGTTCTTCCGCCAACGCCTATCTGGGGCAGTCGGAATGGCTGGTTGCTGAAGCCGATGAAAGTGATGCGTCGTTCCTGTATCTGCAACCGGTCATGGCAATTGTCACGAATATCGATGCAGATCATCTGGGCACCTATGGTGGTGATTTCGAGAAGCTCAAGCAGACCTTTGTCGATTTCCTCATGCATTTGCCTTTTTATGGCCTCGCCATTGTCTGTATTGACGATGAACACATCCGGGATGTGTTGCCTAGAGTTGGTCGACCAGTACGTACCTATGGTTTCTGTGAAGACGCCGATGTCCGGGCGCTGAACATCAGACAGGAAGGTCTGCGCATGTACTTTGACGTGCGTATCGATGCTGGGGATGTCAGAAGTGAAATAACTGATATCGCGTTGAACATGCCAGGTCGACACAATGTATTGAATGCATTGGCAGCGATAACCGTTGCGCTGGAACTGGGTGTTGAAGTGCGATCAAGCAAGCGTGCCTTGTCACTGTTTGCGGGCATTGGTCGACGTGTACAGTCACATGGTGACTTGTACTTGGAAGGTGGCAAGGCTGAACTCCTTGATGACTACGGTCACCACCCAACCGAGGTCACGGCGACACTCAAGGCCATACGTGGTGGTTGGCCTGATCGTCGTCTGGTGGTCATCTTCCAGCCGCATCGTTTTAGCCGCACGCGGGATCTGTTTGATGATTTCGCTGAAAGCCTGTCGATTCCGGATGTCTTGTTGCTGACTGAGGTCTATGCCGCTGGAGAAGAGCGTATTACCGGTGCTGATGGACGAGCGCTGGCCAGGGCCATCAGGAACCGAGGGTCGGTCGATCCGATCTTTATCGAAGACATCAATGATGTGCCTTCAACACTTGTCAATGTACTGCGTGATGGTGACATCGTGCTTACGCTGGGTGCTGGAAGTGTCGGCGGTCTTGCAACGACTTTACCGGAGTTCTTTACACCTGAACGTGTCGGTAACAAGAAACGTCGGGCGAGCGATAAAGCTCAATCGGAGACACCCAATGGCTAACGGTGTCGGAAATGATTCGTCTAATGGCTACGCCATCAATCCGGCTCGTTTCGGCAAAGTTGCCGTCGTCATGGGTGGTTGGTCAGCCGAGCGTGAAGTGTCGCTGATGAGCGGAAGCCAGATCTTCGACGCCTTGCTGACTCTCGGTGTCGATGCACACGCTGTTGATGCTGGGCGCGACATTGCGTCCGTACTGAGTGAAGGTGAGTTTGATCGTGCCTTTTTAATCCTGCACGGGCGTGGCGGTGAAGACGGTCATGTGCAAGGCGCTCTGGAGTTGGCCAGTATTCCTTACACCGGTTCCGGAGTTCTTGGATCAGCCTTGTGCATGGACAAGTGGCGATCAAAGCAACTGTGTTCATTGAATGGAATTCCAACGCCTGACGCGAAGTTGGTCGCGACGCCAGATGCCACGTTAACTGCTGCGAGCGAAATTGGGCTGCCGGTCGTTGTTAAACCGACGATGGAAGGCTCAAGTATCGGTGTGACCATGGTTAATGGTGACAATCAGTTAGTTGCCGCCTTTCATGAGGCCAATCGGTATGGGCCTGTATTGGTTGAAAAACGCATGACAGGCCGTGAGATCACTGCAGCTATTATCGGTGGCAAAGCCTTGCCACTGGTGAGCATGAAAGGGGCGGGAGAGTTCTATGACTACGATGCCAAGTATGTCGCTGACGATACTGAGTATCAGTGTCCAGTAGATTTGCCTGCGGCATTGACGACGCGAATTCAAACTTACGCGCTTGAAGTTTTTGCGGCACTGGGATGTCGTGGTTGGGCGCGGATTGATTTCATGCTCGATGCAGATGATGAGCCGCAGTTCATCGAATGCAACACTGCGCCTGGTATGACAAGTCACAGTCTCGTACCCATCGCCGCGAAAGAAGCAGGTATGGATTTCGACGCCTTGTGTCTGACAATACTGTCCGACACGCTCGATGCCGAGGAGCTTGCGGCATGAGCCTGGTGAGTCACTCAGTAAATGGTTCGAAAACATTGAATCGAAAGCCGATTCTGCCGGTCGTGGAACCACGCTTTTCACCGATCACCCGTATGCTGATCAGTGTTGGTGGATTAATTGCGGTAATCGCGATTGCATTGTTTTTGTCTCGGCTGGCTAACGATCCTCTGCGTTTTCCAGTCACTAATGTTGATGTGCTTGGGACGCTGGACTACACCGACCGAGAAAACCTGCAGCTGCGTATCGAACAACACACCAATGATGGATTCTACGGCTTGGACATTGATCTAATCCGTCGCAGCGTAGAGACGCTTCCCTGGGTTTCACAGGCGCGCGTCAGCCGGATTTGGCCTGGCCGGGTGTCGGTTGAGGTCGAAGAACACGAGCCGGCTGCACGCTGGAATGATGACAGCCTGATCAGCAAGCGCCTCGAGCTGTTCAAACCACCGCAACTTGATACTGACAATGTCCGCTACGCCGAGTGGCTTAATGTCTTTGGTGAGTTGCCGCTTCTGCGTGGTGCTGATGGACGACATAGCGCAGTCCTCGACAGCTATCGTGAATACCAGCGCGCCCTCGATGCTCATGGTGTGAGCATTGAGGTGTTGTCGGAAGATGAGCGTCACTCGCAAACCGTGGAGTTGTCGAATCAGGTTCTGGTACGGCTGGGATATGAAGAGCATGACTTGCGACTTGCGCGATTTCTCGACGTGTATGAGCGATTGGTTACACCACTTGATGGAAGAGGCGCACGTTTTGACATGCGTTACAGCAATGGGTTTGCCTATTCAGGAGCGAGATCGTAATGGTGGGCGTAACAGACAAGCAAATGGTTGTCGGCCTGGACATCGGAACTTCGAAGATCGTCGCGATAGTTGCCGAGATTGATGAGGACGGCAGCGTCGAATTGATCGCACTCGGTTCTCACCCTTCACAAGGATTGAAGAAAGGGGTGGTTATCAATATTGACAGTACTGTCAATGCCATAACCAAAGCGATACAAGAAGCAGAGCGCATGGCAGATGTGCAAATCAAATCTGTTTTCGCAGGTATTGCCGGATCTCATATAAAGAGCATGAATTCCCACGGCATTGTCGCGATCAAAAACACTGAAGTTGAGGCTGATGATGTAGAGCGAGTGGTCGATGCTGCGAAGGCTGTTGCGATACCTGCTGATCAACGCATTCTGCACGTACTGCCACAGGAATTCATTATCGATAGTCAGGATGGTATTCACCAACCGATTGGTATGTCCGGTGTGCGACTTGAAGCAAAAGTACATCTGGTCACCGGTTCAATTAGCGCTGCACAAAATATTGCCAAGTGCATACGTCGCTGCAATCTTGAAGTTGAAGACGTCATCCTTGAGCAATTGGCTTCGTCGCATTCCGTGTTGACAGCGGATGAAAAGGATCTGGGTGTGCTGCTGGTTGATATGGGTGGTGGTACGACCGATATCGCGATCTTTACCGAGGGGGCGATTCGTCACACTGCAGTAATACCGATTGCTGGTGATCAGGTCACCAACGATATAGCTGTTGCATTCCGAACGCCTACGCAATTCGCCGAAGAGATCAAGGTCAAGTACGCCTGCGCTCTGACACAGTTGGCGAGTCCGGATGACATGATCGAGGTGCCCGGTGTTGGCGACCGAAATGCCAGACGACTGGCAAGACAAACACTCGCGGAAGTTGTAGAGCCGCGATATGAAGAGCTACTGGGTCTGGTTCAAGGTGAACTCAGACGCAGCGGATTTGAAGATGCCTGTGCGGCCGGAGTGGTATTGACCGGTGGTACGTCAAAAATGGAAGGCGTCGTGGAACTGGCCGAGGAGATTTTTCACATGCCAGTAAGGTTAGGAGTTCCACAACATGTAAGCGGTTTGGCAGCGGTAGCGCGAAATCCGATTCATGCGACTGGGGTCGGCTTGTTGCTCTATGGGCAGCAACGACGTCAGAACCCGCGAAGCGAACCCGTTGATACGCATTCCGAAAAAGGATTGTTAAAGCGGATGACTGAGTGGTTTCAAAAGAATTTCTAGAGATTAAAAAAGCTGTAAAAA
>CAYUZB010000042.1:15708-28620 GCA_964449565.1 uncultured Granulosicoccaceae bacterium
GCTGTAAAAAAGGGGGCGATGGGGGCGTCAAGCCATACCAGTCGCATTGAGAACGTAGTAAACAATTTTAATGATTGACAGGAGACGTAACAATGTTCGAACTAGTAGATTCAATTAACGATGCACCGGTGATTAAATTGGTTGGTGTTGGCGGCGGTGGCAGCAACGCTGTGCAACACATGGTGCAATCCGGTATCGAAGGTGTGGACTTTATCTGTGCCAACACAGATGCTCAAGCACTCAAGGGTATGGCAGCAC
The DNA here is from genome assembly GCA_964449565.1 of uncultured Granulosicoccaceae bacterium. GTDB lineage: Bacteria > Pseudomonadota > Gammaproteobacteria > Granulosicoccales > Granulosicoccaceae > Granulosicoccus. The sequence continues at coordinate 15,967 of CAYUZB010000042.1, forward strand.
AGACTGTTCTACATATTGGTCAAAGCATCACGAAAGGTCTCGGTGCTGGCGCAAACCCGGAAATCGGTCGACAGGCTGCGATGGAAGACCGTGAGCGCATTCAGGACCTGATCGAAGGTACTGACATGCTGTTCATTACCGCTGGTATGGGTGGCGGTACAGGAACTGGTGCGATTCCAGTAGTCGCTCAGATCGCTCGTGAAATGGGTGTGCTTACGGTTGCCGTTGTTACCAAGCCTTTCCCGTTTGAAGGTAACAAGCGTATGCGTACAGCGGAGGCTGGTATTGAAGAGCTTCGTGGACAGGTTGATTCTCTCATTACTATTCCCAACGAAAAATTGTTGTCAGTGCTTGGCAAAAATATCAGCTTGCTGGATGCGTTCCGCGCTGCCAATGATGTACTTCGCGGTGCGGTTCAAGGCATAGCTGAACTCATTACCAATCCTGGTCTTATCAACGTTGACTTTGCGGATGTGCGCACCGTCATGAGTGAAATGGGTCTGGCAATGATGGGTTCTGGGATCGGCCGTGGGGACGATCGTGCGACGGAAGCCGCTGAGATGGCTATTTCCAGCCCGCTCCTGGAAGATATTGATCTCGCCGGTGCACGTGGCATTCTTGTCAACATCACTGCGGGTCTCGATATGGCTATCGGTGAGTTTGAAGAAGTTGGCAATGTGGTTCGCCAGTTTGCTGCTGATGATGCGACGGTGGTGGTCGGAACGGCTATTGATGAAGGGCTCGAAGGTGAGCTGCGTGTGACTGTGGTGGCAACGGGTCTCGGTCAGGAGCAGAAAGCTCAGCTGCGTACGGTTCAACAAGCGGTGCAAAGCCGGGTTGCGGCAGCCGGTGGTGCTCAGTACGGCGCTCAACAGTACGGTGGCGGCTCTGCTGCGGGCGCTGGTGGTCCCGCTCAGGCGGCACCTTCTCCGTATGGCAACTACGAAAAACCGACGGTTATCCGCAAGACGGCTCGTGGAAATTCCCAGGGTGTCAGTCAGGGATCGGGTCATGCTGGCCAGGGAAAAAGTGCTGGGAACAGCGGTCATGATGTGGAATACCTCGATATTCCAGCATTTTTACGTCGACAAGCCGACTAAAAACAGATTACACGTGTGGAAGCTTCGCGCAAGCCACGTGATAATCCAGTAGTATTTCGCGCTCCTGTCGGGACACTTTCCTGCAACTGTCGGAAGGTGTCCCATTCAGGTGATTTTCCTAGATGAGCTCAGCCCTGAATCTGGTGTGGTCCTCGGACGATAGAATCACTGGTAGTGGCTGGCCGGCGTTTTGTGCACGCCGAGGTCACTTGCACAGCGGCCGCTGTAAATGTCGCTACCAGCTGCTATATAAATGGGCCGGTTTCGAGATTTGCTGTAGGACAACAAGTTGATTCGACAAAGAACTCTAAAAAACACGATTCGCGCGACTGGAATCGGATTGCATACTGGCAAGAAGGTCTATTTGACCCTGAGCCCGGCTCCCATCGATTCTGGCGTTATTTTTCGCCGAGTGGATAGCAATCCTCCGGTCGAAATTCCAGCCAGAGCGCTTAATGTACACAACACCGAATTGGCGACGTCCCTCGGCAAGGATGGTGTGCGAGTATCTACAGTCGAGCATCTGATGGCGGCGCTTGCCGGCCTCGGAATCGACAATTGTTATGTTGATGTCAGTGCTGACGAGGTGCCAATTATGGACGGTAGCGCCGCGCCGTTCGTCTTCCTGGTCCAGTCTGCTGGCATTCTTGAACAGGGTGCACCAAAGCGTTTCACACTGATCCGCAAAGCCGTTGAAGTGCGTGACGGTGACAAGTGGGCACGTTTCGAGCCATTCAATGGTTTCAAGGTCAAGTTCACCATCGACTTCGATCATCCGGTGTTCCGCCATGAAGATCAGGCCATCGAAGTGGACTTTTCTACTACCTCTTTTGTCCGTGAAATCAGTCGCGCTCGAACCTTTGGTTTCATGCGTGATATCGAGGCACTGCGCAAAAAAGATCTTGCCTTGGGTGGTAGCCTCGAAAATGCCATTGTCGTTGATGACTATCGTGTGCTCAATGAAGACGGACTTCGTTACCGAAACGAATTCGTTCGTCACAAGATCCTCGATGCCATCGGTGACATGTACATGCTTGGCCACAGCCTGATTGGTTCATTTACCGCCTACAAGTCTGGTCATGCGCTGAATAACAAGCTATTGCGCGAGTTACTGTCTCAGCAATCTGCCTCGGAAGAAGTTGTTTTCGAAGATGTCGAAACTGCACCAATCTCCTACGTTCAGCCGCAAGAAGCGACCGGCTAGCGCTTAAGCGCGATCAACTTTATCGCGCGTATTTGGCAAAAGTACGAAGAGGAAGAGGCCGAGACGGCCTCTGGATTTACCGGCCGTCGTCGGATGAGTCTGACATCAGCCTTGCCATTTTTTGCAGGGCTTTTTCCAAACGTTTATCGTCAACGCTCTCGGCGGTTGCTTGTACCATGCTCGCCGCCTTTATTGAGGGTGGATTTGGTGCCCGACGGGTAGGTATCGGCACCTTGTCTTTCGGCATGACGTGGCAGCTGACGCTGTCGACGGCGAGTCGATCAGAGCGCAGAATGTCAATTATCTGTCTCTCCATGAATCGCAGCCTGGGTAGCCAGACAGCGTTGTCCACGGTAATTCGCAACCGTCGCTCTTCAAGGCGACAGAAGACGATGTGTACCGCGGTGCTGACTGGCACAATCCGTGAAATCAAGTCCTTGATCTGACGATCCTTTTGGATCGCTCCACGAATTGACTCGCCGAGCTTGGGCTGTATGACTTTTTCCAAAGATTTCATAAAGACACATCCTAACGCGCTGTCCGGTGTGATGCTGGGTCTTGTTGTTCTTCTCAGCATCAGTTTTGGATTTTTGCTTGGTACGCTCAAGACACGCACTCATCTTGAAGGCAATGGCGAGATGATTGTGCTTCCGGCAAATTTTGTGCAGCAGGACTCCAGGCCTATCGAGGTTGTCGTCGACGATGACACCGTTGTCACCAAGCTTGGCAGCGCGCAGGAGGTCGGTCGCTTGCAGGCAGAAATTCTGCGTTTGCAGGTCTTGTTTTTACGCCTTGCGGAACTCGCCGGGCTCGATGATGGCGAATTCGATCTCGACTCTGAGCCGTTGTCCAGCCGAGCACCGAATACGCCAGACACCCTGAGGCTTGTAAAACTGGATCTCGACCATATGTCGGACCAAGGCACGCGAATGCAACGAATTTTCAAGGAGCGCGTGGCGCGGCACCAGAATCGGATATCGGGAACACCAGTCGCAAATCGAACGGTGAGCTCGCGATTCGGGTTTCGAGCTGATCCGGACACAGGTGAAAGCCGCATGCACAGAGGTGTCGATTTCTCTGGTTTCGTCGGTGAACCCATCCTGGCAATTGCCAGTGGTGTCGTGACCTATGCCAGCGCAAACGGGGGATACGGCAATCTTGTGGAACTTGAGCATACAAATGGGTACCGAACCCGCTATGCACATAATGACAAAATACTGGTGGTGCTCGGCGCTGTGGTCACCAAAGGTCAGCAGATTGCAACGCTGGGTTCGTCAGGACGATCGACCGGTCCGCACCTGCACTTCGAGGTCCGGCAGCATGGTAAGGCGCTGGATCCGCAGTACTTTATTCGCTGACGCGCTCGCGTTGCCCGCATCATTTCAGCACAAACGTGTTGGTGCACTTCCAGCGAAACCCACGCTAGCGCGCAATATCACGTGTTTGTTCCGGCATCAATGCCATAATAAGGGAAGTCTAAAAGGTCGGTATCCATGTTAGGAAATCTCGTCAAGAAGTTTGTCGGCAGCAGCAACGACCGAATGGTCAAGCGCCTCGCCAAGGAGGTTGAAAGGATCAATCAACCCGAAGAGGCTCTCGCGGCACTTTCAGACGAGGAGCTGGCGGCCAAGACCCCGGAATTCCGACAGCGCCTGGAGGAAGGAGCCAGTCTGTCAAGCCTGCTGCCCGAAGCGTTCGCGGTAGCCCGTGAGGCGGGCAAGCGAGCGCTCGGTATGCGTCATTTCGATGTACAGATGATTGGTGGGATGGTATTGGATTCCGGCAAGATCGCCGAGATGCGAACCGGTGAGGGCAAGACCCTGGTGGCAACCACTGCTGTCTATCTGAACGCACTGTCTGGCAAAGGTGTGCATGTTGTGACGGTAAACGACTACCTCGCGCGTCGTGACGCAGAGTGGATGGCCAAGCTCTACAACTTTCTTGGTCTCAGTGTGGGTGTCATTGTCAATGGCCTTTCACACGAAGAGCGCCGTGCCGCCTATGCCAGTGATGTTACCTACGGCACCAACAATGAATTCGGTTTTGACTACCTGCGTGACAATATGGCGCACTTGCCCGAGCAGCGCGTCCAACGAGGTCTGAATTTCGCGATTATTGATGAGGTCGATTCCATCCTGATCGATGAAGCTCGAACGCCACTGATTATTTCCGGGCCTGCAGATGGTGATAGCGAGCTTTATACAACGCTTGACCAGGTTGTCCCCAAACTCGCGCGTCAAGCTGAAGAAGAGGGTGAGGGTGATTATTCTGTCGACGAAAAAGGCAAGCAGGTTCATCTGACAGAAGATGGAATGGAGACGGTCGAAAACGTACTGATCGAACACGGCATTCTGGGGGAAGGCGGTAGTCTTTATGACCCGTCCAACATCGCCGTGTTGCATCATCTGAACGCGGCTTTGCGGGCACATGCCATTTATCAGAAAGATATCGACTACATCGTCAGTGACGATCAAATCATTATCGTTGATGAATTCACCGGTCGTACCATGCCGGGTCGACGTTGGTCAGAAGGATTGCATCAAGCGATCGAAGCCAAGGAGAAGGTCACTATCCAACGTGAAAACCAGACACTTGCGTCAATCACATTCCAGAACTATTTCCGTTTGTACGAGAAGTTGGCGGGAATGACTGGAACGGCAGACACGGAAGCCTTCGAATTTCAGTCAATCTATGGTCTTGAAGTCGTTGTCATTCCAACTCATCGCGCAATGGTTCGAGATGATAGACCTGATCTCGTCTTCCTGACGCAACGTGAAAAGTACGATGCCATAATCGACGACATTGAAGAGTGTTCAAAGCGTAAGCAACCCGTGCTGGTTGGTACGACCTCCATCGAGACGTCAGAGTACCTTGCAGGCTTGCTGCGACAAAAAAATATTGCGCATGAAGTACTGAACGCCAAACAACACGAGCGCGAAGCGAACATCATCGAAAACGCGGGCCGCCCAGGGGCGGTAACCATCGCAACCAACATGGCAGGTCGAGGTACCGATATCGTCCTTGGTGGCAGTCTTGAAGCGGAGCTTGCGGCGCTGATGACAGCCGGAGAAATCTCACTCGATGACACGGCTGCTGTGCGCGCCTTCGAGACAGAAAATGAATCGGCGTCAACGGCCCTCAAGAGTGACTGGCAAGATCGCCATACAGCGGTATTGGAGTCAGGTGGTTTGCATATCATCGGTACGGAACGGCACGAATCACGGCGCATCGACAACCAGCTGCGTGGTCGTTCCGGACGGCAGGGTGACCCAGGTTCCACTCGCTTCTATCTGTCTCTTGAAGACAATCTCATGCGTATCTTTGCCAGCGAGCGTGTCAGTGGCCTGATGCAGAAGCTCGGTATGGAGGAAGGCGAGGCCATCGAACATCCGTGGGTTACCAAGGCTATCGAGAATGCCCAGCGAAAGGTTGAAGGTCATAACTTCGATGCGCGTAAAAACCTCCTCGAATACGACGATGTCGCCAACGATCAGCGCAAGGTTGTTTATGAGCAGCGCAACGAGTTGATGGAACTTGAGAGTGTGCGAGACACTGTCGATGATTTTCGGGAAGAAATCATCCCGTCAGTTGTTGCCCAGTATATTCCACCGGGGTCTTTGGAAGAAACGTGGGATCTTGATGGTTTGGAAACCGAGCTAAAACGACTGACTAATGAAGAGTTTGAAGTAAAGGGCTGGCTCGAAGCCGATCCGAATATCCCCGAGGAAGAGTTTGCCAATCGCGTCGTGTCGCAACTGGTCGAAGGCTATGCGCTCAAAGAAGAGGCAGCCGGGGAAGAGGGCTTGCGAAACTTTGAAAAATACGTGATGTTGCAAGCACTTGATGAACATTGGAAAGAGCATCTTGCCGGTATGGATTACCTGCGTCAGAGTGTTGGTCTTCGCGGATACGCGCAAAAGAATCCGAAGCAGGAATATAAGAAAGAAGCATTTGAACTGTTCAATCGTACGCTAGATGAGTACAAGACTGATGTAGTATCTGTACTCAGTAAAGTGCAGGTTAGAAATCCTGAACAGGTGGAGCAAGCAGAACAACAAGCACGGGTTCAGGCGCAAGCGGCTCCAGCGGTAGATATTAGCTACGAACATAAAGATGCTGCCAGTGCTCTGTCAGGCGGATCTGCCGATGAGTCAGGGGCGAGACCTGACACCGGCGGTACTGCTGCAGTTGCTGCGGCGGCCGCTGCACGTGAGGCGGCAGTCAATCGTGCTCAGCAACCCGCTGTAGCGAACACTCAACCGGTTCGTCGTACTGAGCCCAAGATTGGACGTAACGAACCTTGTCATTGTGGTTCCGGCAAGAAATTCAAGAATTGCCACGGGAAGCTGTCGTAAATGCCGGTTAGTTTGGCACTGGCACCGGCATTCCCGGTCCGCGGTGTCGCCATATCAACCATTGCGGCAGGTATCAAGTCTGACGGTAGTAGCGACATGGTATTGATGCAGTTGTCGGCAAGTGCGGCGACTGCAGCTGTGTTTACCAAGAACGCCTTCTGCGCGGCCCCGGTAACACTCTGTCGCGAACATATGTCCGAGTCTCAAGGTGCCATTCGTGCCTTGCTCATAAATTCAGGTAACGCCAACGCCGGTACAGGCGTCCCTGGCTATGACATGGCTGTTGCTCATTGTGCAACGGTTGCCGACTCCCTCGGTGTTGGACTAAGCAGCGTACTGCCGTTTTCGACAGGAGTCATTGGAGAGTTATTACCCGACGACAAAATGAAGTCCGGAATTCGGGCGGCGGCATCAAAGCTGGTATCGGACACATCGATAGAACATTGGGAATCCGCTGCTCGCGGTATCATGACCACCGACACTGTGCCCAAGCTGACCTCTCGGCAGTTTGATTTACATGGCCAGCGCATCACGATCACGGGGATGGCGAAAGGTTCTGGCATGATTCAGCCGAATATGGCGACCATGTTGTCCTATGTGTTTACGGATGCCCGGATCAGTGCGGAAGACCTCGACATCGCACTGCGTCAAGCAGTGGAAATATCCTTCAATTCAATTACAGTCGATAGTGATACATCAACTAACGATGCGGTCGTGCTAAGCGCAACGGGTGTTTCCGATATCGCACTGACGCCAGCGGATTCTTCTGCTTGGCAAGTTTTCGTCAATACCTTGAGTGAGTTGTGTCTGGAGCTCGCGCAGGCAATTGTGCGTGATGGTGAAGGTGCTACCAAGTTCATAACTGTTCGCGTATCAGGTGGCGGAACCGTCTCTGAATGTAGAGCTGTCGCTTACGCGGTAGCCAATTCGCCACTGGTCAAGACCGCAATGTTTGCCAGCGACGCAAACGTGGGCCGTTTGCTGATGGCCATTGGCAAGGCTGATATTGATTCTCTTGATGCCAGCCATGTGCGGGTTTCACTGGGTGATATCACGGTTTTCGAAAAAGGTGGTATTGCAGTCGGTTACACCGAAGAGCTCGGCGCCGAAGTACTGGCCAAAGAAGAGATACTCGTTGATATTGATCTGGCGCGTGGTGAATCGATCGCCGAAGTCTATACCAGTGATCTTTCGCATGAGTACGTAACCATCAACGCAGATTACCGAACTTGACGTTCATCGACGTTGTAGCTGGCATCATTTTCGACGAGAGCCGGCACTCGGTTCTTCTGGCGCGTCGAAAGCCTGAGCAGCATCAGGGTGGTTTATGGGAGTTCCCAGGTGGCAAGCAGGAGGCGGGTGAGTCGCAACAGGAGGCGTTGCAGAGAGAGCTCTTTGAAGAGATTGCCATCCGTCCGGGAGCGACAAGTTTTCGCCGTAGTATCGAGCATCGCTACGATGACAAAGCCGTACGGTTGCATTTTTGGGACATAGATTCATTTACCGGCACCCCGAGGGGATGTGAAGGGCAGGTGCTGCAGTGGGTGCTAGTCGACGAATTGGCGCAATTCAACTTTCCGGCTGCTAACCAGGCTGTTGTCGAAGAGCTATCTCGTTAGGTTCAAGGATCTTTTTTCGATCTTCTAATACAGGCTGAGGCAAACTTCAATCACTTAAGCTTGCTTGCGCGAGATCCGTGTACTGCTTGTGAAGCTGCATGACATGTTCGCGAACGCTATCGACACTCTTGTCGTTACTTATAATATCCGTTGCTATTGCTCTGCGTTCTTCACGTGAGGCTTGCGCAGAGATTATTGCTTGAGCCTGATCTCGAGTAGAGTTGTCGCGACTGACAATTCGTTCAATTTGGAGTTCGACGGGTACATCGACGAGTAACACTCGATCAAATCTTGAGACTTGCTTGGTTTCGACCAGTAAAGGCACCGCATAGATAATATAAGCTGCTCCTTGATCTCGGTAGCGAGCGATGCCTTCTTCCGAGCGTTGTCGTATTAGTGGGTGCAAAATGCCATCGACTATTTCTCGATCTGAAGGATCTTGGAATATAATTTCTCGGAGTGCCTTGCGATCAAGCTGATTGTTTGAAGTAAGTATGCTGTCCGAGAAATAATCAGTCAGCTTTTTCAGACCCTCACTGCCTGGTGCGACAACCTCACGCGCAAGTATGTCAGCATCAATAACGGGAACACCCAATGCGGTAAAAAAATCTGACACGAGGGTTTTTCCACTGGCGATTCCACCGGTGAGTCCAATCAGAAGCATGCGTTACGGTCGGGCTGTATGGAAGAACCTGAAAGTGTACCTTTAAGCGAGTATGCCGTAGTACCAATTTGTCAATGATTCACCCCACAGCATGGCGATCCAACCAGCGGCGGCGAGGTAGGGGCCAAAGGGAATTGGAATATCCTTGTCGCGCCCCGTCAGTGCGATTAAAGATAAGCCAACCACGGCACCAACAAGTGAAGACAGTAGAATAATCGCGGGTAGCGTCTGCCAGCCAAGCAATGCACCCAACGCGGCTAGTAACTTGAAATCACCATAGCCCATTCCTTCCTTACCAGTGACTATCTTGAATAACTGGTAAATCGTCCAGAGAGTCATATATCCGGCGGCAGCCCCAATAACCGCTGAGCGTAGATCAGTAAACACGGGTAATAGAGCGGCCAGTAATCCGATCCACATCAGCGGTAGCGTAAGGCTATCTGGTAGTAGTTGAGTATCGAAGTCGATCATCGACATGGAAATCAGGAACCATGTGACAATAATGCCGAGAACAGCCGCAGGTGTAGGGCCAAAATGCCACGCAACAATCAAGGAAAGTAGCATGGTAAAAAATTCGACAAGCGGGTAGCGCAGCGATATTTTGGTTTTACAGTTGCCGCATTTCCCGCCCAGAATCAAGTAGCTGACAATGGGTACGTTCTGCCAGGAACTGATTTCGCTATCGCATGTAGGGCAGCGCGAGCGTGGTACAGCGAGGTTGAATGTTTCCTCGGTAGCGTCTGTCGTTGACTTGCCGCCAACAGTCAAATTCTCATTATCGGCTGTTGTGAGGCCGCCAGCCGCCGCGGTGTTGAATGTAGAGACTGGCTGTTCCTGCTCATGAATGATGGCCTCGGCATCAAGTTCTGCAAGTCCAGCTTTCCATTCACGTTCCATCATGATTGGCAGGCGGTGAATGACAACGTTCAGGAAACTACCGACCATAAGGGCGATAAAACCAACAACGCCGTAGAAAACTACGGCGTTGTGTTGCATCAAATCGATAAGCGTCATTGTTTGATTATCGTTATTTTTTGAAAATAGCGCAACTGATCAGAATGCGTCACCCATCTTGAAGATTGGCAAGTACATACCTACAACCAGACCACCGATAACGACACCAAGAAATGACATTATCATTGGTTCCATCATCGAAGTCATGGCATCTACCGCATTGTCCACTTCTTCTTCGTAGTAGTCAGCGACCTTGGAGAGCATGTCATCGATCGAGCCTGATTCTTCGCCAATCGCCACCATTTGCGTGACCATGTTGGAGAATAGTCCGGAGTTCTGGATTGAAGTCTGAAGCTGTTGTCCAGTTGCAGCCTCATCTCGCATTTTATAAATGGCTTTTTCGAAGACGGAGTTGCCTGCGACGCCTGCGACCGATTCCATGGCTTCTACTAGTGGGACACCAGCTTTGGACATAGTTGCCAAGGTTCTGGCGAAACGTGCGGTCGCGGCTTTGATAACAATGTCGCCGAACACTGGTGCTTTCAGGATGAGTCTGTCCAACGCTTCCGAGAATGCTTTTGAACGTTTCTTCGCTTGCACGAATACCCACACACTTAAGCCGACACCACCGAACATTACGTACCACCATTTCTGCATAAATTCCGATGCGTTCACGATCATTCTGGTAAATGCTGGCAAGTCGCCGCCCATGCCTACGAACAAGTCTTCAAATTGAGGCACAACAAATACCAGAAGAATGGCGGTTACGATGAATGCAACTACCAATACAGAAACAGGGTAAAACATCGCCTTTTTGATTTTCTTCTTGAGAGACTCAGATTTCTCCTTGTAGCTGGCAATTTCTCCGAGCAGAGTTTCAAGTGTACCTGATTGCTCACCAGCTTCTGTCAAGCTGCAGAACAGGTCATCGAACTGTTCAGGGAATTTGCGCAAGGCATTGGTGAGGTTGCTTCCTGATTCAACTTCCGCCTTGATACCATTTACCATATCTCGCATGGATTTATTCTCCATGCCATTGGCGACAATCTCAAAAGATTGCACCATAGGAACGCCCGCACCCATCATGGTAGTTAACTGCCGAGCGAAGATCGCAATATCACCGGCTTCAATTTTCTGCTTTTTGCCAAAAAGATCGTTTCGTTTTTTCTTGATCTTTGTCGGAACAATTCCCTGACGACGTAGCTTGGCTTTAACCAACTCGGCGTTAGGGCTTGAAATGAAGCCTTTCTGTTTAGCGCCGTTTGCATTTTTGCCTTCCCATTCAAACATGATGGATTTTTTGGCACCGGCTGTTGCACTTGCCATGACTTAGTCCTTGGTAACTCGATTGGCTTCTTCAAGACTCATTGTGCCCTGTAATACTTTTTTCAGAGCTGACTCTCTAAGATCTGGAATATTTTCGGCTCTTGCTTGGTGCGCGATTTCGATCGCGTTCCCGCCTGCCATGATGATCTTGCCTATATCTTCACTGATTTTCATAACCTGATAGATACCAACACGCCCCTTGTATCCTTTGTTACATTTACTGCAACCTGTAGCTTTGAAAATTTCGGCGCCTTCGATGTCTTCTTCTTTGAATCCTTCTTGAATAAGAACATCCTTTGGTATGTTATCTGGTGCCTTGCATGATTCGCACAAGCGACGTCCTAATCGCTGAGCGATAATTAGCGACACAGCTGTTGCAATATTAAAGGGAGGTACACCCATATTGATCAGTCGTGACAAAGTCTGAGGGGCGTCGTTGGTATGCAGGGTGGATAAAACAAGGTGACCGGTTTGAGCAGCTTTGACAGCTATACTTGCAGTTTCAAGATCACGTATCTCACCAACCATGATGACATCGGGATCCTGTCGCAGGAACGACTTGAGCGCTTCTGCGAAGGTTAATCCAGCTTTAGGATTGACATTTACCTGGTTGATGCCGGCGAGGTTGATTTCCGCTGGATCTTCTGCGGTCGAGATATTCGTTCCTGGCTCATTCAGGATATTCAACCCTGTATACAATGAAACTGTCTTACCACTACCCGTAGGGCCCGTTACCAGTATCATTCCATATGGATTTGCCAATGCGTCCATATAAAGCTGCTTTTGCTCTGGCTCGTAACCCAGTGCATCGATTCCCAACTGAGCGCTGCTCGGGTCAAGAATTCGAAGTACAGTTTTTTCACCGAACAGAGTTGGGCAAGTGTTTACACGAAAATCTATGGCCTTCGTTTTAGACAGCTTCAATTTGATTCGTCCATCCTGTGGGATGCGACGTTCAGAGATATCCATTCTCGACATTACCTTTATTCGCGCAGTCAGTCGAGTGGCCATATTCAACGGCGGATGGACAACCTCTTCGAGTACACCATCTACACGAAAACGAATGCGGAATATCTTTTCATACGGTTCAACATGAATATCTGAAGCTCCACGCTTGATCGCATCAAGAAGGACTTTATTAACGAATCGTACGATTGGAGTGTCATCAACATCTGATCCCTCATCGTCGGTATCAGGTGTATCTTCGTCACCGATCTCAAGGTCAAAACTATCATCCAGTCCTTCAGAGAGATTATCTTCTGCTTCCAATGCACGTGAGCGAAGCTCCGAGAGCTTGTCTTCCGCAACGATTACCGCTTCGACGCTAAGTCCTGATGCGAATTTGTATTTATCCAGCGGTTCACTGTTCGTAGGGTCAGATATGGCGATGAACAGGCGCGACCCGCGCTTTGCGATCGGAACAGCATTATAA
>CAYUZB010000043.1:0-17723 GCA_964449565.1 uncultured Granulosicoccaceae bacterium
CGCGGGCTTTTTTCTTGCCTCTGGCCTTCTTCTTACCCCGAGCCTTCTTCTTGCCCGCGGCCTTTTTCTTGGTGGAGCGCTTCTTCTTGCTTGCGCGCTTCTTACCCGCTGCCTTCTTTTTGGTCGAACGTTTTTTCTTGCTACTCGCTTTTTTCTTGCTAGCGCGCTTCTTCGAAGAGCGCTTTTTACCGCGAGCCTTCTTTTTCCCAGCTTTAGCAGGTTTCGCTGCTGCTGGCTTAGCTATACGAGCCATGGTCTAACTCCTGACTAATTGAGTTGAACAAACTAAAAACGGGAGCCATGACACTGGACTCCTCTGTCTTGACGACCACTTCGGGGATACCCTTCGGTGACCGGTACTGAAGATCCAGGTTTTGCGAATAATCAGGATTTCTCCCAAATACATATTCACCAAACCGGACCCCTCGCCTGCCTATCCATCAATCAATATGATCAAATCGATAAACGGGCCAAACAAAATCGCCAATCAAATTTGACGTTCAATTTCGACATTCAAAACTACTCAAAATAAAAAGTAGCTTGTAAATCGAATGTGCGCATTGTCCACATAGTGCATAACTATTTCAACTGCAAGTTGTAATGATTTTAAATTAATTTCAATCAACATGCTTGTTTACATGTCCATTGAAACAATTTTTACTTACATTCGCACATTGAATTGCACATTCAGCGTCAACTATCGCACTTGTCGTGCCGGATTTGTTTAAGACACCTTACACTTGGATATCACTATAAAAACCCTTAAAAACAAATACCATGCAAAACAGTTCATCCTCTTTCTCATTATTGTGTCGACGATCGCTCGCGTTTCTTTATGACAGTCTGTTACTCGTATCAGTGTTCTTTCTTGTCACTGCTATCGCTTTATCGATGAACGATGGACAAGCAATCGAACATTTTTCATACAAGTTCATCTTGTTTGGGATTGGATATTTGTTCTTCGACTGGTTCTGGCGACATGGCGGTCAAACACTTGGCATGCGTGCCTGGAAACTTCAATTGAAGACACAAAACGGAGCAAAAATCACCCGTATTCAAACCCTGAACAGGTACATTTCAGGCACTTTTCTATTCGGATTTACCTTCGTTTTTATTCTATTTTCACAACAAAAAGAAGCACTTCATGATCGTATTTCAAAGTCATATATCACTTTAAAATCAAATAGTTAACGTATATATCGAATATTCGACTTATATTATGAAACACCACCAAAAAATTAGTTCGTTCGCAATATTCCCCAAATAGCGACCAACAAAAAAACGACCAATGGCAACAACGCGCTGATCAACGGCGACAAACCATTCGCAAGACCCAACTGAGTGAGTAATTTGTTCACTAAAACGTAGGCAATACCAAGCATGATGCCGATAAATATCTTTTGTCCTGCACCACCCGCTCGTTGCGATGCGAAGACAAACGGCATCGACAACATCAGCATGACAAGTGTTGCTAATGGGCTGGTCACTTTTGTCCAAAATGCCAATTCGATTCGCTTACTGTCGAGCTGATTCTCATTCAAATAACGCACTTGATCATACAAATTTTTCGCTGAAAGACTCTCTGGAGAAATTGAAAGACTTTTCAGGACATTGGCACTGACAAGGCTTGGAATGTCATTTTTTTCATCACTTTCAGACGATGTGACAAAATTTCGACGCGCAAGTGCTTGCCAACTGATCTTTTCGATTTGTTCAATGACAGGCACATCGTTTTCAAAACGAGTCAGTTCGACATCTTCAAGTTGCCAATCAACGTCCTCACGCTTCGCCCTTTTCGCATGAATGGCTGTCGCAAGTTTTCGCCCTTCAAAATGATGAACATTGATATCGAGTAACGTGAAATCCGGCATGACTGTCGAGATATGCACAAACCTGCCGGACGACTTGAACCACAAACCCTTCCCACCTTTTACAGACAAACGCCGTTCAAGCGCGGTCAAACGGAGTTCTTCAGCAATCTGCTCCGCGCGAGGCATGATTGTTTCGCCAACCAGAGCAATCAGGAGCATCAAAGCCACGCCTATGAGGCTCACCGCACGAATGATTCGCCCTTTGGAAATCCCCGCTGCTCGCATGACTGTCAGCTCACTATTAGTGGCAAGCGCACCAAGACCGAGCAAACTGCCGAGCAGCACGGCGGGAGCAAACAACAGATACGCCTTTCCCGGCATCGTCAGAAAAATATATTGAGCAGCCGATACCACGCTGTAATTGCCTTTGCCGACGTCATCAAGTTCGCTAATGAACGCAAAAATGCTGGCCAAGGCAACCAGTGTCATCAATACCAGCAAACTCGTGGTCAGGATCGAGCGAGCGATGTACCGGTCAAGCGTCAAAAACATCAGTTGCTTACCTGCCGTTGCGCCAGAAACCATCGCCAGCCGACGCGACGAATCAATAGCCAGACAATCAACAGGAACACCAGAAAGTGTACCGGCCACAAGCCAATCCACGCCGGCATGCTGCCAGCGGCGATCCACTTCCTGGCCAGAACCAACAGATTGGCGTACGGGATATAGATAAGAATGGCGACAGCAATTTTACCAAAGCGCCCTTCACGTGGAGATGTGTAGCTTAAAGGAACCGCTAGAAGTGCCAGTAAAAGCGCTGCAAGCGGTATCGATACCCGCCATTGCAACTCCGCCTGATCAGCAGTATCACCGGTGTTCAGCAATTGCGAGAAGAGTTTTGCCTTGGTACGTAGACGCGGCTCAGAGGCTTCTTCCTTAGGCCTGAGCACACCTTGCCGTTTGAATTCAGTAATGGTGTAAGCCGCTTCACCTGGTTTGCCAACACTGGTCTGACCATCGGTAAAGATCAGGTACTCGTCGCCGGTTGCGTTATCGATCTGATAGGTCGCCAGTCGAGCCGTGTCGATCGCCGGTAACTGGTCCTCCTTTTGCCGACGCATGAATACATCGGTGAATTGCGTACCGGTCTCGTTACTCTCCCGAACGAAAAATACGGTTTCACCGTTGCTGGATTCGATAAATTTACCAGGCGTCAGGAGTGATAGTGCGGATTGCTCTCGGATGGTTTGCTTGAGCGTCTGCTCATAACGCGCTGCCCATGGCGAGGCGAATATGGTCAAGGTGGTGATAAGAACCACACCAATCAAGCCGACGACTGCAGTCGGACGTAAAAGATCCTTCCACCCAATGCCGCAGGCATGCATAACCGCCATTTCGTTATCACGATAGAAACGACCATGGGCAAGTAAAATACCCAGATAAAGTCCGAGTGGAATCAAGGTCACCAGCAAACTGACCGATTTGACGCCCACCAACACCAGCAAGGTATCAGGCGTAATCGCGCCGTCAGTTACACTGCTCAGACTACGCGCCAGTACATTACCGATCATGATGACCAACAGCACGATCAGCACAGCCGCGAAGGTCACCAACATTTCCTTCATCAGGTAACGGTCAAGAATGCGCACGTGACAAGGTCTTCTACAAATTCTATGAAAACGGCAAAAGTTGTCTGAACGAAAACAACTCGGATCCGTCAATTTAGCACTGGTGACGCTATCGCACCAGTTGATTACACTGTACATCTTGGAAATTGGAGCATGTTGTCGTGAAAATCAACGTAGTCAGTCGAGAACCGACGACTCTCAAAAACGCCTGCCGTATCGTCGGCGTCTTCGAGAATGGCAAACTTGCTGGCTCAGCAGCTGCCATTGACAAGGCTAGTGGTGGCAGCGTCCGAAAACTGATTGAGCGCGGCGACTTTGTCGGCGAGCTTGGCCAGAGCGCTCTGCTGCACGACATCAAAGGCGCAAAGGCAGAACGGGTGTTACTTGTCGGATTTGGCAAGCGAACAGCTCTGAACGCTAACAAGTGGCGCACAGCGGTGAAAGCCATGGCCAAGAACCTGCTTGGCACGAAAGCATCTTCCGCTATCACCGATATTCCCTTTGCAATTAACTGCAAGGAACTCAAGCCATCAGACGCTTGTGAACAACTGTGCCAACTGCTGTATGCGGCAAGTTATCGCTTCGCGGGACATTCTCGACAAAAGCAACCATCCGTTGCAGCGTTAGACCAACTGTCAATCGTCGCGCCGAGCAAACAGAAAAATTCCGCCGAACGTTCAGCACTCAGTGGACTTGCCACCGCACAGGGCATGGCCATGACCCGCGACCTCGGCAACCTTGCGCCGAACATCTGCACGCCACTTTATCTCGAATCGATTGCCTTGGAACTTGATGCAAAATTCGACAAGATCAGCAGCAGCGCACTCAATGAAGATGACATGGCCGCACTGGGTATGGAAGCCTTCCTCGCGGTCTCCAGAGGAAGCGAACAACCAGGGCGACTGGTGATCATGCAGTATCAAGGTCGCAAGAAGTCAGGAAAACCGATCGTGCTCGTCGGCAAAGGTGTGACATTCGATACAGGCGGAATTTCCATAAAATCGTCAGATGGCATGGACGAAATGAAATACGACATGTGCGGTGCAGCCACTGTTTTTGGCGTAATGCAAGCTGTCGCAACCCTTGACCTCGATATCAATGTTATCGGGGTCGTAGCTGCGGCCGAGAACATGCCCGATGGCAAAGCTTGTCGCCCCGGTGATGTCGTCACAACCATGTCAGGGCAAAGCGTGGAAATCCTGAATACGGATGCCGAAGGGCGATTGGTCCTGTGTGACGCCTTGACCTACGTGGAGAAATTCAAGCCAGCCGTCGTTATCGATATGGCCACCTTGACCGGTGCCTGCATTATTGCACTTGGGCATGTAGCTAGTGCAGTAATCGGCAATAACGACAAACTTGTTCAGGAATTGTTGAACGCCAGCCAAGCATCTGGAGATCGTGCCTGGCAATTGCCACTGTGGGATGAATATCAGCAACAGCTCGATTCAAATTTTGCCGATATGGGTAACATCGGTGGGCGACCAGCGGGTACCATCACAGCCGCCTGCTTTCTGTCCCGCTTTACCGAAAAGTATACTTGGGCACATTTGGATATTGCGGGCATCGCATGGCATTCCGGCAAGGACAAGGGCGCGACCGGGCGACCCGTGCCAATGCTCATGAAGTATCTGAGCAAAAGAGCAGATAAATAACGAGCTGGTAAATGACGCGAATCGATTTCTATGTACTGGGCGGCAAGGACACTGCCGCGCGCTATGATCTGATTGCAAAGCTCAGTGAAAAAGCCGCCGGGCGCAAACAGAACGTCTTTATATTCAGTGAGGACAAGGAGGTACTTGCAACCCTTGACGACATCTTGTGGAATTTTCGCTCGGTCAGCTTCGTACCACATGCCCTCATTGATGACCCTGTATCAAGTCTGGTCGATACCGATCCGGTACAACTCTCCTCCTCCGAGCCCGGATTTGATCGTCAAGTCCTGATCAACCTGTCTGCCGAGGTGCCGCCGTTTTTCAGCCGCTTCGAAAGAACCCTGGAAATCGTCAACGATGACCCCAGTGTGCGTGATCCGGGCCGTGATCGCTATCGCTTCTACCAGCAACGCGGATACCCGTTGCAGCACCACAAAATGTAGCTTCTATACTCATTACCATGACGGTGCTCAAAACGCGACTACCCGGCCGTCGTGGGAGACTATAGATGAGCTATGACGATGATGATCTACCCGTCCTGAACGACGTGGTAAAAACCGGTGATGAATCAATCATCCAATCAACTCGCCTTGAGTACGAAGTTGAAGGCGAAATCGAATCGCTGCAAAACGCGACGATAGAATTCGATCTCCCCTCACATCTGCAACTTGGCGTTCAGTCAGAGGCGGCTAGTGACAACATTGAACTGGATATTGCGGACGTTCCCGCCACAGAAATGGCCGCCAGCCTGGAAGAGATTGAAGGTGCCCTAATCGCCGACCCTGACGTACAACAGAGCATCGACGATGAGCTCGAATTGCTAATTGACGATATTGTTGACAGACACGTCACAAGTTTGCGGCGCGACCTGCGCGCATTACTTGAAAGAGCAAGTCGCCTGCGACCATAGGCAGTTCCCTGGATAGGCAGTACACTTAGGCGTATGGAAAAAACATACGACCCAAGCGCAATCGAAGAGCGTTGGTACAACACCTGGGAAGACAGCGGTTATTTCGCTCCCCAAGGTGACGGTGACCCTTACTGCATCATGATCCCGCCGCCCAATGTGACGGGAACCTTGCATATGGGGCATGCGTTTCAGGACACCATCATGGATACCTTGATTCGCTACCACCGAATGCTTGGCGACAAGACACTATGGCAACCGGGCTGCGATCACGCCGGTATCGCCACTCAAATGCTGGTGGAACGACAACTGAATCGCGACGGCAAAACACGCCACGATCTCGGTCGTGATGCCTTTATCAAAAAAGTTTGGGAATGGAAGGAAGAATCCGGTGGCACGATAACCCGCCAGCTGCGTCGCCTCGGTACCTCACCGGACTGGTCGCGTGAACGCTTCACAATGGATGAAGGCATGTCGGCGGCCGTATCGGACGTCTTTGTTCAGTTATTTAACGAAGGCCTCATTTATCGTGGTAAGCGTCTGGTTAATTGGGATCCGGTTCTGCATACCGCATTGTCAGATCTCGAAGTACTCAGCGAGGAGGAAAACGGTTCTCTCTGGCACTTCAGTTATCCGCTGAGCGATGGCAGCGGTTCGCTTACCGTTGCGACCACTCGTCCGGAAACCATGCTCGGTGACACCGCCGTTGCCGTACATCCCGATGATGAACGTTTTTCTGCACTCGTCGGTAAAACGATCGACTTGCCCCTGGTAGGCAGGCAGATTCCCATCGTCGCTGATGACTATGTCGATCCTGAGTTCGGTTCAGGTTGCGTAAAGATCACCCCAGCCCACGACTTCAATGACTATGCACTGGGTCAGCGACATAATCTGGAAATCATCAATGTACTGACCGATGACGCTGCGATGAATGACAGTGTGCCCGAGGCCTATCGTGGCCTGGATCGCTACGAGGCGCGCAAACGTGTCGTCGCTGATCTCGACGCACTGGGTTTTCTTGTCGAAATCAAACCCCACAAGCTCATGGTCCCACGAGGCGATCGCTCAAATGCTGTGGTCGAACCCTATCTTACCGATCAGTGGTATGTCGATCTGACGCGTAAGGTGCAGGAGGATGGCCGACCGGGTGGTCATACTGCCATCATTCAGCCATCGCTGGATGCAGTCGCCAAAGGTGACATCCGCTTTGTCCCTGGAAACTGGAGTCGAACGTACAACCAGTGGCTCGAAAATATAGAGGACTGGTGTATCAGTCGTCAGATCTGGTGGGGCCACCGAATACCGGCTTGGTATGACGACGCTGGCAATGTTTATGTTGGTAAAGACGAACAAACTGTTCGCGCGCAATATGAACTGGATGCAAACATTCACTTACGCCAGGACGATGATGTTCTCGATACGTGGTTCTCATCGGCTCTTTGGCCATTCTCAACGCTTGGCTGGCCAGAACAAACTGATGCCCTGAAAACCTTCTACCCTGGTTCGGTCCTGGTCACTGGCTTTGACATCATCTTTTTCTGGGTGGCCCGTATGATCATGTTTGGCACCAAATTCATGGACGGCGAAGTGCCATTCCGTGATGTGTACATTCATGGTTTGGTCCGAGATGCCAGTGGCCAGAAAATGTCCAAGTCCAAAGGCAATGTACTCGACCCGCTCGACATCATCGACGGCATCGAACTCGAAGCGCTGGTCACAAAACGCACCAGCAACCTGATGCAGGACCACAAGAGCTCGGCAATAGAAAAACAAACGCGCCAGGAATTCCCTGACGGGATCCCGGGCTACGGCACCGACGCGCTGCGCTTCACTTTCGCCTCTCTGGCCTCTAATGGCCGCGACGTGCGTTTTGACCTGAAGCGCGTCGAAGGCTACCGAAATTTCTGCAACAAACTGTACAACGCCACGCGTTATGTACTGATGAACACTCAAGAAATTGAGGGCGGATTCAATCCAGACGATATCCCCGCACAGCGCAACACGGTCGACAACTGGATTGTCAGCCGCCTGCAAGAAACCGAAGCGCAAGTCGCCGAGCACATTAGCGAGTATCGCTTTGATCTCGCCGCTAATGCGTTATACGAATTCATCTGGAATGAATACTGTGATTGGTATGTCGAGCTGGCCAAACCAATTCTCAATGGCGAATCCAGTCCGGCGCAGAAGCAAGCTACGCGCGTAACCTTACTAGGGGTACTCGAAGCCACACTCCGCCTGGCTCATCCGATGATGCCGTTCATCACAGAAGAACTATGGCAGCAAGTAGCACCGCTTGCGGGCAAAAGCGGTCCAAGCATTTCCCTGCAACCCTACCCAGTCAGCGACGCCAGTAGAATTGATCGACAATCGCTCGCTGACATCAATTGGGTCAAGGAAGTTGTCATGGGCGTCAGACGCATTCGTTCTGAAATGAACATCAATCCGGGTAAGAAACTGGGCGTACTGGTAGCTGACGCCAGTGACGAGGATCTTGATCGATTGGAACAGCATAAGTCCTTGCTCACCTCCCTGGCCCGGCTCGAATCGATAACAAAGATCGATGGCGATAAAGCACCTGAATCAGCGATAGCGCTGGTTGATCAGATGCGGGTTCTGATTCCAATGGCTGGATTGATCGACAAGGATGCAGAACTTGCACGCCTTGGCAAGGAAGTTGATCGACTCGAAAAGGAAGTAACACGCCTGGGTGCGAAGTTGAGTAACAAGGGATTTACCGACAAAGCCCCTGAGGCTGTTGTTGCTGGAGAGCAAAAAAAGCTCGACGAGGCAAAGTCATCGTTAACTCAAATGCAGGAGCAGAAAGACAAGATTGCAGCACTTTAATCGGGCAGATTCATAGATGTGAGCGAATTCAAGCACTCTCTACATAGAGAGTCTTGAATCGAAAGGATCGAAAAATATCAAGTTGATTCCACCGATCTCAATGCACTTTTAAGTCGGGCAACGGCATTGTCTATTCCCAAGGTATCAACATTACCAAGTCCGATAACCAGCGCCTTACAACGCTTCGGATCTTTCATGCGCCAGTCCAGATATTCCAAGGGCTGCGGGCCGATACCCTGATCGGCCAAGCTGTCTGTCAACGGCGATAGGGCTACACTCTTTTTAAGTCGCAATACCAGACTTAAACAAGCACTTGAATTTTCCACGGGAAAAACGCTGTCACAATCGCCAAGTGCCGCGACAAGCTGCCTTCGGCGTTGCCCGTATACTTGCCTTGCACGTTTAAGATGCCTGGCTATTGACCCGTTATCGAGCAATTCAGCAACAGCGGCTTGCGCAATAGTATTGTTCCCTCCCCCAATGACCCGCAAATATTGATTGGCGGCATCAGCACAGGACTCTGGAACCACCAGCCAGGCTACCCGCACGGCCGGGAACAGGAGCTTGGAGAATGTTCCGGCGTGGAGCACCCGTGCACCGCCCGGTTCAGCAGCCAGTGCCGGACGTGGTTGAAGGTTGTCACGAAACTCACTGTCATAGTCATCTTCAAACACGACACTACCGTATTTTTTGGACAACAATAAAAGTTCTGTCCGACGCACAGGGTTCAAAGACATACCTAGCGGATACTGAAAACAAGGGGTCAGGTATATCAATGAAGGCCTGCGACGCTTTAATGGTGGGACGAGACCCGCCGAATCAACTTTGCACGGAATGACCTCCAGCCCATGCAGGCGAAACGCATCTACCGCACCGACATAACCAGGACACTCAGCCCAGGCTACATCTCCGGCCTTGGTAAACATTGCCGCAGCAAGATTGAGACTTTGGCGTGTGCTCGTTGTAACAATAATCTGTCTGGGACTGACATATAACGACCGATAAGTCGCCAGATACCTGGCGATAGCTTCACGTGTCTCTTGCAACGATTCACGTTGATAACCCAGCTGATCGACACCTAAACGGTATGTCTTGTCCAGTGCTTTTCGCCATTGCACTGCAGGAAACAACGAACTGTCAGGTTCTCCGGGCGCAAGAACCCGACTCCGACTCTGTCTGGAAAGAAGCGCAGAGCATCTGTCGGATAACGGCCATTGAAGTAAGTCGGCTGTAGATCTGGATGTAGCAACAACCTGGCGAACGACACGAGTTCCTCTTCGCCCATCAGCCTGCAATAAACCTTCAGCAGTCAGTTGTTCATAAACACTGATGACCGTATTCCGCCCCAATCCCAGCAGTACCGCCATGTGTCGACTCGATGGCAACTGACTGTCAAACGGCAGGTGTCCAAGTTCGATAGCGTCATACAACTTCAAATACAGCTGTCGAACCTTCGGCAAGGGGTGATTGCTCGTCGGGCGCAGCGCGTCCAACAATTCGATGCTTAGCGCTACACATTCCTCTGACAATTGGGTTGTCCTATTTTCAAGCGGCTCATCGTCCAGGCTACTGCGTAGTCCATTCTTCATTTTGGCTCTATCAGTATTGTCACTTTATACCTATCCAGTAGAACCATTGTGAGGCAGTCTATCAGCTGATCGATTTAAATTAAACAGCGAGGTAATTTTTGTGGACAGCGCAGCAATGCCCGAGAAAGGCGATAAAAGACGCGTCAGACAAGCACCGAAACGAGCACGGTATGACCGTGATTCCCTGGATCAGGTACTCGATGCCTGCGCGATCGGCCATGTCAGCTTCAGCGACAAGGGCTGGCCACAATCAGTCCCAACGGCTATTGCACGCATCGGTGATTTTCTGTACTTGCACGGTCATCCGAAAAGCCGTCTGTACAAAATTCTCGCAGATGGCGAACGGGTTTGCGTATCGGTTTGCCGAGTGGACGCACTCGTGAAAGCACGATCAGCTTTTCACTGTTCCATGAATTATCGAAGTGCAGTTGTGTTTGGTTGTGGTGAGCTTGTGAACGATGAGGAAAAACGCCAGCTACTTGATCAATTTACGGAAAAGCTGATTCCCGGCAGCCTCAATGACTATCGCCCACATCTTGCCAAAGAGCTGAAAGGAACGGTTTTGGTAAGAATCGCGCTCGATGATTTTTCAGTAAAAATCAGAACGGGTGACCCGGTGGATGACGACGAAGATCTGAACTTGCCACATTGGGCTGGCATCATACCCATCAAAAGCCAATACGGCGAACCTCTGGCAGCCGACAATCTATTACCGGACATTCAGCCAGGTAGCACGTTGTTAGCCGGTGTGACTCCTTGAAGCGGCGGCTTGGTGGTATGAGCGTCAGTCGCTTGGTTTAAGCCAGGCTAATTCATCCACTTCAATGTTTTGTCGTTACGAGCTGCTAGCAATCACTATCTTGACTAACAACCACACAGCTAACAAAAACAGCAAAGTCCCTATGAATCCACCAACAATGAAATGAATCGGCTTACCTTGTGTAAAGTCACGTTCCTTGTTTTTGCTTGACTGCACACCGATCATCGCCGCGAAAACACTCTTGGCTACATTCCAGAAACCAGTTCCACTACGAGTATTTTCGCTGGCTTTCTCTGAGCTGCTCATTGGATGGTACTAGGGTTGAAAGCTGGGAGGGTTGATAAGGTACTCAGAATCTAAGGCCAAATTTAGCCGAAAAGGTGGTGAAGTCACCGGTACGATCGGCCTCGACTGTCAAACCCAGACCTGCATTCAATGATGCACCGATGAACATTTTTTCCTGCGTGAAACTTTCATCTTCCAGGTTCCCAAAATTTGCCTCTGCATTGGTGCTCACGACGCCAACACCACCGTAAGGCGTAAAGAACAAGAAACCTTTACTGATCGTCAATTCAAGTGCCGTATTGTTCAATTCAAAATCCGCAATACCTTGCACCTGACTGTAACTCCCTCGAAGCGCAATCGCTGGTTTCAAGATACTGCCTTTGGCCAAAGAAAGCCGCAGCTCCGCACCCACAACCGACAGATCAGTATCCGGTATGGCACTCAGGAACGCGCCGACATCAAGACCGAATGGCAGCCCTTTGTGCGCATGTATCCGTGGTAAAACCAGCGCATCGGCCTCAAACGATCCGTCGCTAGCCAGATCAAAAACATCCTGATCGATTTCAGTGCTGGATAATTCGAAACCAACATCGAGACCGAGTACACCGAGCGACTCAGCTGGAATCACACCCTTGTAATGAGTCGCAGCACTCAAGTTTCTCGCCAGCATCTCAAACGTACGTTGGTCGAGATTGCGCAGTGAGTCGAACGATTCGGCATGCGTCGCCGCTGGCGTTAGCGCAGTGATAACGAAGCTGCTTGTGAGGCTGATAGCAATGAGACAGCGTTTGAAGATCATATTATTACCTGTTTGCTTGCGCTTCTGCCTCTTCAAGTGCCTGCATGCAGGCAAGCAAGTCATCTTCACAGTCAAACAGTGTCTTACGCACACTGGCTTCCTCGTTAAGCAACTTGTTCAAGACAGATTTCTGATCTTCATTGTACAGCGCCTCATCACCAAGCTTCGTTTGTATTGCCGTCAACGCCAAAGTTGCGTCATCCAGTGCGCGCTCCGCAGCACTAACCTTGCGCCTCAACGGTGCAAGTTTTTGACGCCTGTCCGCCTCGTCACGTTTTTGCTGTTTTCTGTCCACGGCGACATTCCTAACTGCGCCATCAGTTGAATCAAGTACCGGTGCTGTCTTTGTCTTTTCAATCGTTGTCTGATCATTTGTCTTGTTTGCACGATCATTCAACCAACGGGCATATCCATCCAGATCATCATCAAAACTCGTTATCGATCCGCGACTGATCAGCCACAAGGCGTCAACCACAGCTCGTAGCATGATGCGATCGTGCGAGATGACAACAATCGCCCCTTCAAACGACACTAGTGCATCAGCCAGCGCCTGACGCATATCAATATCCAGATGGTTGGTCGGTTCATCGAGAAGCAAAAGATTCGGTTGGGTTTGAACAATAAGTGCAAGGCTCAAGCGCGCCCGCTCTCCACCCGAGAGCGTGCCAGTGGCCTGCATGGCTTGTTCACCTCGAAAACCGAAACTCCCTAAATAGGTTCTCGCATCCGCATCACTGATTTTTGCATCCTGTTTTTGCAGTGCCTGCAATGGGGTCAATTCATCGCGTAACTGATCGACTTGATGCTGAGCAAAGTAACCCACTTTCAGCTTCTGCGCAGGTATGCGCTTCCCGGTTTGTGCTTCGAGTTCGCCGACAAGCGATTTTACGAGCGTTGATTTACCCGCGCCGTTTACACCTAAAAGACCAATTCGATCACCGCTATGGATGGTTAAATTGACTTTCGACAAGACCGTGTGATCGCCATACGCTAACACGACATCCTGCAACACGACCAATGGGCTAGGCATACTGATCGGTGGTTTGAAGCGAAACGTGAACGGCGAATCAATGCGTACCGCCGACGTTTGTTCGAGGCGTTCCAGCATTTTCAATCTGCTCTGTGCCTGCCGTGCCTTGGTTGCCTTCGCGCGAAATCGATCAACAAACCCCTGCAACTCCTTGCGTCGCTTTTCGGTTTTTTCGTGAACCGCTTGCTGGTTCTGCATCCGGGCAGCACGCCAAACTTCAAACGCGCTGTAGTTTCCAGTGACAAAGGACAGACTGCCAGCGGCAATATGCAATGTATGCGTTGTAACTGAGTCCAGAAATTCTCGATCATGTGACACCAGGATTAAAGTGCCCTCGCGTTGCTTCAACCACTGCTCAAGCCACAACACAGCATCCAGATCAAGGTGATTGGTTGGTTCATCAAGCAACAAGAGTTCGTTCGGGCTCATCAATGCCTGGCCAAGATTCAGTCGCATTCGCCAGCCACCCGAGAATTGCTTGACCGGCCATTGGTGTTGTTCATCGCTAAAACCCAATCCGTTGAGTAATGCGCCAGCGCGAGAATGCACCTGATAACCACCCGCCTGTTCATACTCTGCCAACACATTAGCGTGCCGTACGCCGTCATCGACACTAGCCTCGATTGCTTGCTCCAATTCGCGAATACGGCGGTCCCCATCGATAATGTAATCAATGGCCGATTGATTAGATGACGGGGTTTCCTGAGCAACGTGCGTGATCTTGATCTGCTGCTGCAGCGATATAGTGCCCGTATCAGGCTCCAGCGTGCCTTGAATCATGGCGAACAAGCTGGACTTGCCGCTGCCATTAGCACCGGTCAAGCCAACTTTCTGGCCAGCATGCACAACCGCATTCATGCCGCCAAACAGCATTTTTCCGTCTCGACGACAGCCCACATCAGAAAAACTCAACATATTGATATTTTACGCTTTTACTCAAGCCCGTGGAGTTGGTTCTGTTATGATTCGGCGCAATCAGACGGGGGTGATCTTCATGAATAAATCAACTCGACTCTACTTGATTCTGGCAATCAGTTTGCTGCTTGGCAGCTGCGGTATCAATAACATTCCTACTTTTGATGAAGCCGTCAACGGTGCCTGGAGTGAAGTGCAAAACACGTACAAACGCCGGGCGGACCTTATCCCGAACCTGATAGCAACCGTTGAAGGGTTCGCTGCACAGGAAAAAGACGTACTGACTGAAATTACCGAAGCGCGAACCCGCGTAACGCAAATGAACATCTCGCCTGAATTACTGAGTGATCCGGCAGCTTTTCAACAATTCCAACAAAACCAAGGCGCATTGACATCCGCCTTGCAACGATTAATGGTTGTTGTCGAAGCCTACCCGGATCTCAAATCAAATGAAAATTTTCTTGCCCTGCAGCAACAGCTCGAAGGTACCGAAAACCGCATTGCTGTTGCACGCCGCGATTACATTCAAGCTGTGCAAAGATACAACACCGAACTTCGCACTATTCCAGGTCGCTGGTGGCGCAAATTCATGTATGCGGAAATGCAACCAAAGGAAAATTTCAGCGTTTCAGAGGCTGATACTGTAAACCCGACAGTCGATTTCAGTAATTAGTAACGTCGCTTCCTTAGGTTCGCGTCGTGACGTACACCGTTCGCTGGGTACTGCTCTGCTTGCTAAGCTTGGTGGGCAGCGTAGTTCTCGCTCAAAATTCTGACAACACTTTCCAGGGAAATCCGACTACCGGAAGCCCTGAATCGGTTTTCCCCGCACTAACAGGCCGCGTTGTTGATCAAGCACAGATACTCGACGAGGCAACCGAAGCAAGCCTGAGCGCAAAACTTGAGGCACACGAAGTAGCGACCAGCAATCAGCTGGTGGTTGTGACCATTCCGGATCTTCAAGGCTTTGCCATTGCCGACTACGCTAACAGGCTGGGTCGTCATTGGGGAATTGGTACCGCGGACAAGAACAATGGCGTAATCCTGTTGATCGCGCCCGAAGAACGTAAACTGCGCATAGAAGTCGGTTACGGTCTTGAGGGCGCCCTGCCCGATGTCACTGCCAGTCTGATCATTCAGCGTGAGATCTATCCTCATTTTCGCAACTCAGACTATGCGGGTGGTGTAACGCAAGGTGTCGACAATATTCTCGAAGCGATCGCGGGTGAGTACACACCTTCACCGGAACCGACCAAGGCGGGAGACAAGTTCAATGAGAACGTCGGTGGGTTCATGCCGCTGTTTTTCCTCGCGGTCTTCTTCATCCCCGAGCTACTGAGGCGACGTGGCATGCGCCGCGTCGGTAACGCCGCTTTTCCAGCGGGCTTTGTTGGATTGATGGCAACTGTTATCAGCGGTAATTTCCTGGTCGGGTTGATACTCACTGTACTTGTCTTCGGTTTGGTATTCATGATCTCTTCCTTCAAGCCCCCAGATCAAAGTTCGGGCAATAACCATAATAGGCCCGATCGTCGAAATGACTGGGATCGAGGGCGCCGCGGCGGTGGCTTCGGTGGCCGTGGCGGTTTCGGTGGTGGAGGCGGCAGTTTCGGCGGCGGCGGCGCTTCGGGGAGTTGGTAGCATGCTAGGCAGCAAGTCTTTTCTGACAAACTCAGAAAAAGTGGCGCTTGAAAAACGCATAGCCGACATAGAAACCGGCACCCGTGCCGAAATCATGACCGTGATTGCCAAACAGAGTGATGGCTATCGGTATATCCCTATTTTGTGGGCCGCTTTGTTTGCCCTGAGCATCCCGGGTTTGCACTTTCTTTACAACGCAATCATCAACGATGGATGGGTATACCCCGGTACAGAACGCCCTGAACTGGTTTACCTCATTCAGGTTCTCACTTTTTTGGGGCTGGGTATGTTGTTCCAACTACCTGCAGCTCGCCTGTGGATGATTCCAGACGTGGTCAAGCAGCATCGTGCGGCACGTCATGCGCGTGAGCAGTTCTTTTTACAAAACCTGCATCAGACCGTTGATCGCATAGGCGTGCTGATCTTTGTATCCGTTGCGGAACACTATGTCGAGATCATCGTTGACAGTGGGATTGCCGAAAAAATCGACAATCAACATTGGCAGGATTCGATTTACACACTCATCGAGGATGTGAAGCGTGGCGAAATTTCGCAAGGGTTTGACCGCGCTCTTGATCAATGCGAGCGGGTTCTGAACGAGCATTTTCCGGCCGACACGACAATCACATCAAACCGCAACGAACTGCCTAATCATTTGATCGAGGTTTGATCTGACCAGACAGTACGAAGGTCAGAAACGCAAACGGCACGAGAACGGCAAGCGCTATGCGCAAGTTCAACGCATCTGACAAGAAGCCGATCAATGGAGGTGCCAGCAAGAAAGCACTGAAAGCAATCATGTTCAAGGCAGCTACATTGTCAGCTGAACTGCGCCCTGAACGATTGGCGGCGGCGGTCACGGCCAATGGGAAGACCACGGCAACACCAGCACCACACAAGGCAGCCGCTACCAGTGCAAAAGGCGTATTCGGAGAAAACGCGAACATACCAATTCCCACAGTTGCCGCGATGGCGCTGACACGTACCAAAGCAAGGTCACCAAAACGCGTTGCCAGCGTATCGCCAGCCATGCGTACCGCAGCCATGACGATAGAAAAAAATGAATAAGTGATGCCTATGACCCAAGGGCTGGCACTCATTACATCGCGCATAAATACAGCAGACCAATCGATAAAGGCCCCTTCAACCATCATGATGCCAAGCGGCATGACGCATAGCAGCACGATACCTCGATGCGGGAGGCGAAAAACCGAGCCAGCTCCCTCATTGCTATCCTCTGCACGTTGCTCATCAACTCGAGTAAGTACCGGTAACAAAGACGCGGCGAAAAATCCTGCGACCGCGATCAAAGGCAAAATCACAAGAAAGTGAACGCCCACGCTGACAGATGCATCAGCGAATGCGGCACCCATCAGAGCACCTACCATAGTCCCAAGACTCCAAAAACCATGACAACGAGACATCAAACGTTTGCCGGCATGGCGTTCGATTCTTGCCGCCTCGGTATTCATTGCGGTTTCACAAACACCGATAGCGATACCCGCGAATATCAAGATGATCATTAGACCGATGAGCGTCGTCACCCACCCGGCTCCAATGAAAACCAGCGAAAAAAGCGGTAAGGCGATACGGCAGGACTGGCGCAAACCTATGTGTGCGATCAATGATCCAGCAATGGATAGCCCGACCATCGTACCCAGCGGGAAGGCAAGCAAAGCCAGTCCCAGCTCGGAATCACTCAAGCCGAGTGTCGACTTGATATCAGGAATCCTCGGTATCCATTGTCCGATGACCGAAGATTCGAAAAAAAAGACGCCAAAAATCGCCAGCATCGACCAGCGTTGAGTGGTCATGAAGAATTTGCCATTGAACCAATGGCGCGAAGCATACCTCATGTA
>CAYUZB010000043.1:17823-19238 GCA_964449565.1 uncultured Granulosicoccaceae bacterium
TTTTTACTTCTTGGTTTTCTTCATAGGAACGATCTTGCCTTTTTCCGTGGCATTCAAGGCATCGAGGTAGGCTCGGAATTCTTCGCCGACTTCTTCATGCTCGAGAGCAAATTCGACCTGCGCCTTCAGGTAACCGAGCTTACTGCCGCAATCGAAGCGACGGCCATCGAAGTTGTACGACAACACGCGTTGCTCTTCAAGCAGATCGGCAATGGCATCAGTCAGCTGTATTTCATTCCCTGCACCACGCTGCGTTTTTTCCAGAAGAGAAAAGATTCTGGGTGTCAGGATGTAACGCCCGACCACAGCGACATTACTGGGTGCCTTGTCCGAGGACGGTTTTTCCACAATGCCAGAAACTTCCATGAGTCCGGGGCGAACCTCGGTACCTGCAACGATACCGTATGAGCTGACATCTTCCATCGGGACAGGCTCAGTGCCAAGAATGGAGCAATGTTGGTATTCGAAGAGGTCAACCATCTGACTCAGGCATGGCTGTTCGCTGAAATTGATCAAGTCGTCTGCCAGAATGACAGCAAAAGGCTCGTCGTTAACCACCGGGCGGGCGCACAAGACGGCGTGCCCAAGGCCAAGTGCCTGAGATTGACGAATAAAGACGCATTTGACGTGGGGTGGCAATATGCTGCGCAGCACCTCCAGCATCTTCTTCTTGTTCTTGGCTTCCAGCTCGCGCTCAAGCTCATAGGCGGTGTCGAAGTGATCTTCAATCGAGCGTTTGTTACGCCCGGTGACGAAAATCAGCGTATCGATCCCGGCCGCGACAGCTTCTTCTGCGGCATACTGGATCAATGGCTTGTCGACAACTGGCAGCATTTCCTTCGGATTTGCCTTGGTTGCAGGTAAAAAACGAGTTCCCATACCCGCTACCGGAAATACCGCTTTTTTAATTTCTTTCATTCTTTGCTCCGACTGACCACATCCAAGGGCCGTTCCACCGCCTCGTGGCAGCTTGAATTTGCTAATATTTGCAAAAGTAAAGCCAACTATCTGAGAACTACGTCATGACCTTTGTGGTTACCGAAAATTGCATTCGCTGCAAATACACTGATTGCGTCGAAGTCTGCCCCGTTGATTGTTTCCATGAAGGCCCGAACTTCCTGGTAATTGACCCCGAAGAGTGCATCGATTGCTCCTTGTGCGAACCCGAATGTCCTATCAACGCGATTGTCGCCGAAGAGGACATGAAACCTGAGGACGAACCTTATCTCGCCCTGAATGCTGAACTGTCTGCCATCTGGCCAGTCATTACGATTCAAAAAGACCCAGCCGACGATGCCAAGGAGTGGGAAAACAAACCCGACAAACTCCAGTACCTCGAAAGATAACGTTAATCGTCACGCTTGATACGTCGACACGGTAATCAATTGTGTCGACAGTCGGGGTTGCATTCACGA
>CAYUZB010000043.1:19338-28427 GCA_964449565.1 uncultured Granulosicoccaceae bacterium
ACATTCACGACGTGTAGCGGCGCTCACCACGTATACCTGTCAACAACTCATAGCTTATCGTGTCTGCCGCTGCCGCAAACGAATTGATCGCGGCATTATTACCCCATAGCTCGGCTTTCATCATGCGACGAGGATGTGCCAGCGCTCGCAAATCGATTGCAAATGAATCCATTGATACGCGTCCGATAATGGGGCAGCGAACGCCATCGACAATCACGCTCGCAGACTTGTCGAACACTCGCGGCACACCGTCGCGATATCCGGCGCCAACGTAACCCACCGCCATGTCTTCGGGACAATGCCAGGTTTGTGCATAGCCAATTCCACTTCCCGCTGCATGATGCTTTACTGAAACTACCGGCGCGGTGACCGTCATGGCAGGTTTCAGCTCAACACCTTCAGGTAATTGAACATCCAGAGGATTGCTGCCATAAAGCATGATGCCTGGTCTGGCCCAGTCCCGAATCGATTGTGGCCAAGCAAGAATTGCCGCGGAGTTTGCAAGACTATGCGAAAGATCAGCGGCAACCGCTTGCACGGCACTGTAAGAATCGATCTGTTTGAGCGTGAAATCGTTACGGGTTTCATCAGCACTGGCGAAGTGACTCATGACCCCCATCCATTTGATACCCGTGCCAGATTGCAAAACTTCGACTGCTTGTGACGGTGCCAGTCCGAGACGCCCCATTCCAGTATCAACCTTGAGCCATGCCGATGTTGTTGATCGTCGCGGGTGCGTTTCAAACCATTCAAGCTGTTCCAGATCATGTATGACCGGCCAGAGCCTGGCGTCTGCAATCGCATCACACTCGCTTATGGTTTGCGGTCCTTGCAACAGTAAAATCGGCGCGCTGATACCCGCTTCACGTAGCTCCATCGCCTCGCCCAAAGTCACCACCGCAAAACCATCGGCATTCTCACGTGTGTCGCTACTGCTACTCAGCGCTTCGGCGACAGCAACAGCACCATGACCATAGGCATCAGCTTTGACAGTGGCGAACAGCTTGCTTGAGCCACTCAATCGGCGAGCAACGGCAAGGTTATGTCTCAAGTGATTCGGATAAACGACGATTGCGACTGAACGAGGATCAGTTTGTTGCATGATTCAGTGGCTCAGGAAAACTCACCTGTCATGATTTCAGGGGAATAGTTTTCAAAGCGCGTGTACTGACCGAGGAAAGTCAAGGCTACCGAACCAATTGGGCCGTTACGCTGTTTTCTGATCAGAATCTCAGCCTTTCCCTTACTTTCCTCATCTTCCGGGTTATACACTTCGTCACGATAGATAAAGATGATGACATCGGCATCTTGTTCTATCGCTCCGGATTCACGTAGATCGGACATGACCGGACGTTTGTCAGGACGTTGTTCCAGTGAGCGATTAAGCTGAGACAAAGCAATGATTGGAACCTCGAGCTCCTTGGCCAAAGCTTTGAGCGAGCGCGAAATTTCTGATATTTCGGTGGCGCGATTTTCACCGCCACCGGCGACTTGCATCAACTGCAGATAATCAATAACAATCAAACTCAATCCATGCTCACGGGCCAGACGCCGCGCACGAGCACGCAAATCGGTGGGCGTCAACGCAGGCGTGTCGTCGATATAAACGTTACGCTTCTGGTTCAGCAAAGTTATGGCAGAGGTGATACGCGGCCAATCTTGTTCTGCAAGGCGTCCGGTACGAAGTTTTTGCAACTCGACACGCCCCAGTGATGCAATCATACGCATGCCAATCTGCTCAGCTGGCATTTCCATACTGAAAACCGCCACTGGCGAATCGGCTTCCATGGCTGCATTCTCGGCAATATTCATCGCGAACGTCGTCTTGCCCATCGACGGACGCCCAGCGACGATGATCAAGTCAGAATTCTGCAAACCACTGGTCTTTTCATCCAGCTCCTTGAAACCCGTGGATATTCCGGTAATTGCCGAATCGGATTCGAACAAGAAGTTTATGCGCTCGATAGCACCAGCCAGAACACTTTTGATGTCGTGGAAGCCACCACCGCTTTTCGCGGTTTGATCGGCAATGGCAAAGACCTTGGTCTCTGCCTCATCCAAAAGATCCTTTGATGTACGCCCTTCTGAATCATACGCAGAGTCAGCGATTTCATTGGCAACGGCAATCAGCTGCCGAAGTACTGAACGTTCTCGAACGATATCCGCATACGCCTTGATATTACCGGCACTGGGCGTAACTTCAGCCAGCGCATCGATGTAATGCAGGCCACCGGCGTCCTCCAGCAAACCATGTGAATCAAGATGACCGCTAACGGTCACGATATCCGGATTGAGACTTTCGGTAACCAACGACGTAATGGCTCGAAAGATCAAACGATGATTCAGTTGATAAAAATCGGTTTCGACAACAATATCCGAGATCTTGTCAAAACCTTCATTGGCCACCAGCATCAAACACCCCAGCAGAGCTTGCTCGGCTTCAATGGAATGCGGTGGTGTGTTGCTGGTGCGACGTGAGAGCTGACCTAGCAAGGCCTGTGTATCGCTTTGCACCGCCCCCCCTGGGATGCCAAAATCCGCTGGGCTGGCGTCGCCGGAAAAGCCAAATTGATCATCACCAGCTGGTTCTATCCCCAGCTCAGCCAAGTCAGCCCCTGGTGGTAAATCAGGTAAGGCATCGGCGGGCACCCCGGACGGAATACCCGGTGGCGTATCAAATTCGTCTGGCGGGTTGACCATGTCGCAATGGTAGCAAGGGCATGGTGTCGGGAGGCTCGACGGGTTCGCCCGCGTCCGCCCCACCAGACTGCCCGGGGCTAAAGCGCTCCGGGATTACTTGCCCAAGCTACCTAGACTTCTTCGCCAACAACGTTGACCGTGATAGTCACATCGATGTCACTGTGCAAGTGCAAGGTGACTGGGTGTTCGCCGATCATGCGCAAAGGCCCATCAGGCATGCGCACTTCCTTCTTTTCAACTGCATGACCGGCGGCTTCACAGGCGCTGCGAATTTCCTCAGTGCCTATTGAACCAAATAATTTACCTTCGGTACCTGCACGCGAGGTGATGCTGACCGTTACACCGTCTAGCTGAGCCTTACGCGCCTCTGCCGCAGCCAGTGCATCAGCTTGTTGTTTCTCAAGCTCTGCGCGGCGTTGTTTGAACGCTTCAATATTGGCTTCGGTCGCCATTTCCGCTTTGCCCTGGGGCAGCAGAAAGTTACGGGCAAAACCCGATTTCACGTCAACAAGATCGCCCAGCAATCCAACGTTGTCGATTTTTTCAAGCAAGATGACTTGCATTACCAGTCTCCGTTAAGTCTCAAGAGCGGCGAAGCCCATAGAGGTTATCCGCCAAGCCCAGCGCCGAGAGCAACAATGTTGTCTGCGGCACTATCATCAGCAGGTAAATACCTACCAACCAATTCTTGTTAAGTCCTCTCTCACGTACCAGTGAGTGAAGGACCGCCAAACCTTGCGTAAAAAACGCAAACAAAAACACCATGGCCGCAGCCCGCCACCATTGCCCGCCCACGGCAAAGGCCAACAAGACCACAACGACACAAACCAGCGACGCTCCACGCCCTAAGGACAAGGCATGAAACTCCTTTTTGAACCCACCAGGATTCAACAATGCCGCCTGCCAGCTTCTGGCAAGAAACAAGGTCCCCATCGCAAGCATCATGGCAGTCACACCAATAAACATGGTCATCAACTCGGCAATTCCCTGCGACGCCGCTTCAATATCTTCTGAAGAGATCTGCAATTGCTCCGCCGGCAACTGCGAAAAGCTCTCCTCAAAATGCCCTTTCCAGAACGCTGTTACGTCAGGAAAAAACAGCAATGTACCCAACACAGCGACCAAGCCACAAACTAAAGTCGCCAAAACCGCAATGTTCAGGTTGCGAGTTCTTGCTAACACAATGGAGGCGAAAACCCCCGGCAACCAGAAACTTAATGTTGTCACTGGCAGTGCGCCCGGCAATATATTCAGCAGCAGAGACACGACGATCAGCAAGACCACACATACCGCCAACACTTGAAGCGCCGCCATCTCACCATGGCGCAGCACCACAAACGCAACAATCGCCGCACTGGCAATCAGCGCAACGACCGACAGAGAACTAGCCACAAACAACAGCAGCGGCGAAGACCCAACACCAGTAAGCAAAAAAGCCGGCAACAGCAGCGCCGCTAGGATCAGTCCTGCCGCTACGGCCGCTGAAGCAAAAGGGCCTCGCTCAGCTAATTGCGCCAGCCAAAGCATGCATTACTAGTGCTGATCGGTATATGGCAACAAGGCCAGATAGCGCGAACGTTTAATGGCCGTTGCCAGCTGTCGCTGATAACGGGCTTTGGTTCCAGTAATACGACTAGGAACAATTTTGCCAGTTTCGGTGACAAAGCCTTTCAGCAATTCAAGATCTTTGTAATCGATCTCAGTGATACCTTCAGCGGTAAAACGGCAGTACTTGCGTCGACGAAAATAACGAGACATGAGATTTCCTTAGAGTTCTTTATTCGGCAGCTGTGGCGGCCGGGGCATCATCCGATGCGTCGCTGGCGGCAAGCGCCTCTGGCACTTCGTCAGATTCGGCGCGGGGACGACGTTCCTCGTCACCACGAGAGTCTTCTTTCTTGATCAGTGGAGAAGGCTCCGTCATTGCGCGATCCTGCAGCAAGACCATGTGGCGGATAACCGCATCGTTGAATTTGAACGCGCTGGTCAGTTCGTCGATCGTTTGCTGACCACACTCGATGTTCATCAGCGTGTAATGGGCTTTGTAGATCTTGTTGATCGGGTAAGCCAGCTGACGCCGCCCCCAATCTTCCTGACGGTGGATGACCCCGTCATGGCTTTCGATAATGCCGCGATAACGCTCAATCATTGCAGGCACCTGCTCGCTCTGGTCAGGGTGGACCAGAAACACGATTTCGTAATGACGCACAATAGCTCCCTATGGGTTTCGCCCGCCTTGACCGCCGCCGGGATACCCGGCAAGCGTCCGACTGGACGAGGAAGTGGTTAACTACAAGACTGTAGCCGGCGAATAATAGCTGATTGAGAAAATCCCCGCAATCAGCTCTGGAGCCGCAAATGCACATGAACGCATTTCACAAGCCAGCTGCCACTATTTATTGTTGCTGTCGACGTGCTTCAAACAGGGAGATTCCAGCGGCAACCGACACATTCAGGCTCTCCACCTGTCCCAGCATGGGAATACTGAAAAGGGAATCACAGGCATCACGAGTTAATCGACGCATGCCCTTGCCCTCGGCACCAAGAACCAGCGCCACCGATCCGCTCAAATCCAGTTCATACAGCGTATCGCTGGCCTCCCCGGCTGCCCCATACACCCAGAAGCCTAGTTTTTGTAGATCCCCGATCGCCCGTTTGAGGTTGGTGACTTGAACCAGCGAAATGGTTTCGGCAGCGCCGGATGCGACCTTTCGTACCACAGGCGTCACTCCCACGCTGTTGTCGACTGGAATAACAACGGCATCAGCCGCCACCGCATCAGCTGATCGAAGGCAGGCACCCAGATTGTGGGGGTCCTGGATTTCGTCAAGCACCAACACCAACAAGGGACGGGTCACCTGCGCCTGTCGTGATTCGATAACAGCGACCAGGTCAGTCATCGGTTCGAGCGGGGATTCTCCACTGAAAACCGCCACTACCCCCTGGTGTTGCACGTCGGCCACCAGCGCGTCAAGGGTCTTTCTGTCAACTTCAGCAATGCGCAAGCCGCTGGCACGCGCTAAATCCAACACGGCACGCAGCCGTGAATCACGACGACCACGTTGCACAAGCACGCGATCGATTTTTTCCGGCGCCGACTTGAGCAGCGCCTTGACGCTATGCATACCGCCGACATGTTGCTCAGTCACGAGCGCTTACGTCGCTGTTGTTGCTTGCCGCGAGCTTTGCCGAGTGCTTTACTCACAGCTGTTTTCTTTGTTGTAGTTTTCTTACGCGTTTTCTTTTGTGTTTTCTTTTTTGCAACCACCGAAGACGCTTCTGGTTTCCTGCCACCTGACGTCTTGCGCGTCACTGATTTCTTACTCACTTTTTTTCGTGCAATTTTTTTCTGCTGGCGCTTTTTACGTGTCACCTGTGCTTGCGTTGTTTTTTTATTTCGCGTCTTGCGCGAAGACGTGCTCGTGGACTTGCTCGCGGACTTGCGCTCAGACGTGCCTGCAGAATTGCGCGCCGAAGTGCTCGCAGCCTTTTTCGTTACTTTTTTCCTGGCTACTTTCTTGGTTACTTTTCTCTGGCTTTGCTGGTTGTTGCGAGACTGCTTAGTAGTGCCTTTTTTCTTCGCGGTGCTTGAGCCGGACGATTTTTTCCTAGTCGTCGCACTCGAAGCCACTTTTTTTACCGAGGCGTTCTTGCTGGTAACTTTTTTAGTTGTCGCATTTTTGCTTGCCACCTTCTTACCTGCAACTTTTTGCGCCGAGGCTTTTTTAGCGCCGACCTTCTTGCCAGTACTTTTCTTACCTCTTTTCTTCTTCGGCGTGCCGGCGCGCGGCTGCTTCGTACGCTTTTGCGGGGAAG
Organism: uncultured Granulosicoccaceae bacterium; assembly: GCA_964449565.1. Lineage (GTDB taxonomy): Bacteria > Pseudomonadota > Gammaproteobacteria > Granulosicoccales > Granulosicoccaceae > Granulosicoccus. Next base: position 25,855 of record CAYUZB010000043.1, read on the forward strand.
CATTGTGCAAGCTAGCTTCGGCTGTAGCGGTAACGCTGGTTAGCTGGAGAATTTCGTCAAACACCTCTTGCGCCTTTTCCTTGACCTCATGCTTATTTTTACGCCGAGATTTTTTTCGCTCTCGACGTGATATTGCACGCGCATTGCCGGCCGCTTTTACCGACGACCTACCCGATCGCTTGCTGGTCTTACCGGACGCCTGTGAAATTTCAATGAAATCGATTTTGCGCTCTTCGAGATTGACCGCGGCCACCTGTACGTTAATGGCATCACCCAAATGGTATTGCTGACCAGTTCGCTCGCCGATCAGCGCATGTGCAGCCTGATCGAACTGATAAAAATCGCGCGACAGATTGGTCACATGAATCAAGCCTTCAACATGAATATCCTTGAGCGCCACAAACAAACCAAATGAGGTAACCGCAGAAACAACACCGGGAAATTCACTGCCTACATGTGCTTGCATGTACTCGCATTTCAACCAGGCTGTCACGTCACGTGACGCCTCTTCTGCACGTCGCTCGGTCGCGGAACAACTTTCGCCAAGACTCTGCATACTATCCTGCGAATATCTGAATTTGGATTTCGCCACTCTACTCAACACATGCTTTATCGCACGATGCACCATCAAATCCGGATAACGTCGAATCGGTGATGTGAAGTGCGCGTATTGCGTCAAAGCCAGGCCAAAGTGACCTTCATTCTTCGGTTGGTATACCGCCTGTTGCATTGATCGGAGCATGACGGTCTGAATGACAAGTCGATCTGGCCGGTCTTTGATCTGTTGGCTCAAACTCGCATAGTCCAAGGCACTCGGGGAATCTCCACCGCCAAGCGACAGGCTTCGTAAGGCAAGAAACGAACGAAGATCTTCCAGCCGATCAGCCTTCGGCCCATGGTGAACCCGATACAGAGTAGGCATTTCATGGTGTTCAAGAAATGCCGCAGCTGCGATGTTTGCCAGGATCATGCATTCTTCGATCAGCTTGTGAGCGTCGTTACGCACTACGGGCACGATTTCACTGATTTTCTTTTCATCATCAAACAGAATGCGCGTCTCTGTCGAATCAAATTCGATTGCGCCTCGAGTTGCCCGCAACGCGGCAAGCGCAGCATACAGACGATGCAATTCTTCAAGCATCGGCATCAAGGCTTCGTGCCGGGTACGCGATGACGACGTTGAATCAGTCAACATTTCATTGACTTCAGAATACGTCAGACGTGCATGCGAGCGCATGATGCCATTGTAGAAACTCGCTCGACGTATCGCGCCGTTATCCATAATCGTGATTTCGCATAACATGCACAGACGATCAACTAGCGGGTTCAAGGAACAGAGCCCGTTGGACAAGACTTCCGGCAACATCGGCACCACTCGGCCCGGAAAATACACCGAGGTGCCTCGTTTGATCGCCTCTTCATCCAGTGGCGAATCAGACTCAACGTAGTGCGCAACATCCGCGATAGCGACAAGCAATCGCCAACCCGCGTCGGTGCGTTCACACCAGACCGCATCATCAAAATCTCTGGCGTCACTGCCATCAATAGTGACCAAGGGTAGATCACGTACATCCTTGCGTCCTTTGGCAGCACAGCTCGGCACAGTCGTTGAAAACGACGCTGCTTGATCTGTTACTGCATCCGGCCATTCAAACGGGATACCGTGGCTATGCAGTGCGACATCGATTTCCATTCCAGGGCGCAGATGCTGACCCAATACCTCAACGACCTTGCCGACCGCCTGACGACGCCGGCTCGGTTGTTCGGTGATTTCTATCACGACAATATCGCCATTCTCGGCGCCCATCAGCTCGTGAGGCGGGACCAGGAGATCCTGATGAATGCGCTTGTTGTCCGGTGAAACAACAATCGCGCCGCGCTCGATGATCAGTTTTCCGACCAAAGATTTATTCGCGCGCTCGACAACGTCAACAATGCGACCTTCACGACGGCCTCGATGGTCGTTGCCCGTAACACAAACGACAACCCGATCGCCGTGAAATACCTGGCGCATCTGCTTGCCATTGAGATAGATATCCTTGTCGCCATCATCAGCAATGACAAACCCGAACCCATCGGGATGAGCACTGATGCGGCCAGCGATCAATGCCTCCGTATCCACCGGAACCAATCCGCGTCGGCGGTTCTGGATCAGCTGACCATCGCGTTTCATGGCCCCGACACGCCTGCGCAACGCCTCTAGATCATCATCTGAACGCAGGTCGAGATGATCAGCCAGGGCCTCGAAATCCATCGGCCCCAAGTCACTGCGCAGAGCCGATAAAATATGCTCTCGGCTGGCGATCGGCGACTGGTACTTCGCCTGCTCACGCTGACGATGGGGATCTTGCCCAGATTTTGGTGACGGTTTTTTCTTACTGCTCATGGATGTCCCTCGTCAGTATCGACAATCTTTTTGTACTGACGTTTGACTAAAGATAGCTCGTTCGGTACATTTCGCGCTCCGATGTATTCCTATGCACCTGCCGAGGTGGCGGAATTGGTAGACGCGCCAGCTTCAGGTGCTGGTGAGCTTATGCTCGTGGAGGTTCAAGTCCTCTTCTCGGCACCAT
>CAYUZB010000044.1:0-13827 GCA_964449565.1 uncultured Granulosicoccaceae bacterium
GCGATCAGCCATGTTTTTTTCAAGCCGATGCCGATTAACAACAGTAGCCCCCACAGCAAAAAGGAATTATCGACCATAAACACCAGTTGCCAGCTATCAGAGAAATACAGCTCGTCAAATACAACCGATGCCGGAATGTCGAGAATGAAGACGCAGAAAGCGACTAATAGATATAAAGACAAATCGGGTATCAAAGCACCGATAAACGCGGCAAGGGTTATTGCTCGATAGTTGCTTTTGCCAAATGCTGCCGTGCCCAGTAACAGGTGTGCGGGTGTATTCATGGGAACAGGGGCCGTCGATCACTGCCAGGCATGTGCGTCAGCTCAACCACAAATCATTGCATCAGCTACGAGATGTTCCAATGTGGTCTCAGAGAGAGTGCAGGGGTACTTAATAAAGTATTGGCTTTTGGGCTATTCAGCACGTGACCAATAGCGGCCACGTGCCAGATGAGAAACAATCCGCGTTGGACTATCCAGGACGTTCTATTTGATCTCAAGCAACTCGACTTCAAAGACCAAAGTCTCACCAGGTCCGATCGACTGCCCGGCGCCACGCTCTCCGTAAGCCAACTCGGATGGAATGACAAAACGGTACTTGGAGCCTACCGGCATCAGTTGCAAGCCTTCAGTCCAGCCCGGTATGACACCTTTCAACGGAAACGATGCAGGCTCGCCACGCGCGATGGAACTGTCGAATTCGGTGCCATCAATCAGTGTTCCCACGTAATGAACTGAAACGGTGTCATCGAGCCCCGGTTTCTCGCCGTCGCCATCGCTCATGACTTCGTATTGCAAACCGCTGTCAGTGACCTTGACGCCATCGCGAGACTTGTTGCTGGCAAGGAAATCCTTTCCGGCTTGTTGGGCTGATGCAGCCGCTTCTGCGGCTTGTGCTTGTTGCTGCGCTTGCAAGACTGTCTGAGCTTCCTGCAGGGTCATGGCTGTTTCTTCGCCCTTGTGCTGCGCCATCATGCCTTGCATCAGTTGCTCGTAATTGATGTCGCCGTAGTTTTGCAGGACGCGGTCGCCAATCATCATACCGAGTCCGTAGCTGAGTTTGTCTTGGTCAGTGGTCGGCGCGTCCTGAGCAAGAACACCTGTAGTAACAGCCAAGCCGAGACTTGCGGCCACCATTGTGGCCAAAACGGTACTTTTCATTAGGGAACGTGTCCTTATAGGTCTGTGGTTCAAATGTGACCACAGAACTATGTCACAGTTCGTTGTGGCCTGTCTCGATTAGCGTTGCAGCTTTTAGGCCTGTCTGCTCGCCGAAGGTGGTTTCTACCAGATACGTAAGGGTTCGCGCTCTGGTTTTATCCTTCAGCATCTGGTCGAGCCGATTTTCGAGATGCCTGGGGTAGCTTGCCAGAACATCGCGCTTGTGCCCGTCGCAGCGATTGAAGACGTAATTCAAGGCCTTTTGGGGCGTTCCATCATAGTCCTTGGCGCTCTGATCAACGCATTGAGACCAGCGAGCAAGTGTCTCGCCGCGAGTATTGACGGGGGATTCGCTCGTCGAGGCGCAGCCGGCGACGGTCGCCAGTGCTATCAGGAGCCCACTGATGGAGGTTTTTGCGAGTTGCATGAACTGTGTCTCATCGGTACTCGTGACGGTACCTTCATGTTCATCCTATCGGCGTACCTCTTTTTTTCTGAGTCAGCTGTCAGCTGGCGACACTAGAAAATGCGGTCACACCCGCAAATTACAGCTCGATGTGTCTCGATGTTTGCTCTGGTACCGTTTTGCGTAGCTTTACACGGGCGTGGAGATGGGCGTCTGACGTCGATACATCACTAGCCAGATCACGGCTAATGCGGTGATTCCGAGTAATGGGATGGCGGAAAGATTGACTACCTGCCAGCCGAATGTGTAGTGCAAGCCACCGGCGCTCAAGGCTGTGATTGTCACAGTGGTAAACACAATGAAATCGTTGATGCCTTGAGCGCGAGTTTTTTCTTCTGGTCTATAGGTGTCCGTCAGCAAGGTCGTACCACCGACATAAAGAAAATTCCAGCTGACCCCGAGAAGAAATAAAGACGAGACGAAATGTGCTCGTGTCTCGCCATTGAGATTGATCAGTATGCAAACGATGCCGATAAGCACACCCGCGGACAGTACCGGCACAATACCGATACGCGAAATCAGATGGCCGGTGATGAACGAGGGCAAGAACATCGCAACGACATGCCATTGAATAACCATGGCTGTCGCTCCCAAGCCGTAGTCATGCGTTGCCATCGCAAGTGGCGTTGATGTCATGACCAGGTTCATTGTTCCGTAACCGAACATCTGGCAGATGACGGCGATGATAAAAATGGGTTGCGAGACGATAGTGCCCAAAGAACGACCGTTATGGCTGGTATTGCGAATGATGGGTCCTGGCAATTTCGCAAACGAGATAGTCAACATTGACAGCATGTAGACGATGATAAGCACCGCAAACGGTCCAGCAAAACGTTCGGTAAAAAAATGGCTGCTCCAGTTTGCGAGGTTAGGGCCAATGAAGGCAGCAATGACACCGCCAGCCATGACCATCGAGATGGCTCGCGCCTTGATGGAACTGTCGACCACTTCGGCGGCTGTGAATCGATAGTAATTGGCGAACGCGGTAAACGTACCGAAGCATAAGGTCGCTATACAGAATGGGATGAAGGATTGATTGAATATGCCCCACAAGGCGAGACAGGCGCCGGCAATCCCTATAACACCTGCCAAAAGAAAACCTTTCTTGCGTCCGATCCGGCTCATGATGTATGAGGCTGGTATCGTGCTGCACATGATGGCAAAGAATTGCAAGGCCATCGGCAGGGTCGAGAGGTTTTTGTTGGGCGCCAGTTCGAAGCCGATCAAGGCGGATATCGTGATAAGCAACGATGCACACACATACATGAATGCATTACACAATGACAACAGATAAATCGTCTTCGGTAATCTTGTCACGCTCATGGCTCTACTTCTTTTTGTAATTGGCTCGGCGTGCGCTTTTTTTAGCGTCGCGTTTTTGCTCCTCGGCTGCAAGACGTTCCTGTGTCTCCACAATCTCCCGTTCTCGCATGTCGGGTGTCTCCAGTGTAATGCCACCAAGCAGCCCACTGCGAAATTCCTGTAACAGTAAACGACCCGCCCGATCAAAGTCGACAAGCCCGCCGCCACCCAGACAGCCACGCCGTTGGCCAATCTGCTCCAGGGTCTGAACACTCTCGGCAAGCTCAAGGTCATCACCAAATCGGGACCGCAAGCTATCAGCGTAGTGGACACCCAGAAAATCGAGGAGTACGGCCGCTACCTCGCTACTATCCATCGCGGTATCGCGAATCGCACCCGTCGCAGCCAAACGGTAGCCACTGGCTTGATTGTCGACCTTTGGCCACAGTACACCGGGTGTGTCCCGCAGAATCCATCCTTCGCCGAGTTGAATAGGCTGCTGGCGTTTGGTGATGGCTGGCTCATTGCCGGTTTTTGCGACCACTCTTCCGGCGAGCTGGTTGATCAAGGTGGACTTGCCGACGTTAGGAATGCCAACCACCATCGCGACGCGCGGCTTGATGCGTTTTGGGTCAGGGGGCATCAGTTCTCGAAGTCGTTTGGGAATTTCCCGATACGTCTCACTATGTTCAGTACTGACGGCCACGGCGTCGGTCTTGTCTTGTTCAGCCAGTGCGCCAATCCAGGTTTGCGTCAGGGCTGGATCTGCCAGGTCTGACTTGCACAACACATGCAAACTGGGTTTCTTGCCGCGCAGCTCAGTGAGCATCGGGTTTTCACTGCTCCACGGAATACGTGCATCAAGGACTTCTATCAACACATCGATATCCGGAAGTACCTTGGCCATTTCTTTTCTGGCCTTGTGCATATGGCCTGGAAACCATTGAATTGCCATGAGTCAGTGACTGTCCTGATCGCTCAGTACAATTTGGGCCGCTTCGATTCTGATCGCTCCGGATTTGTACAGACTACCGACTGCCTTCTTGAAATTCTTTTTGCTGACTTTGAATGTTCGGTAAATGTCGTCAGGAGAGCTCTTGTCGTGCAATTTACAGACGCCATCATTGGCGTGCAGATGGTCAAGAATCGCCCGCGACAGATCATCATGTGCGTCTCGACTCCGCGGTTGCAGTGACAGATCAATCCGTCCATCGGCACGAATACGCTTTATATATCCCGTGGCAAGTTCGCCCACGCGCACTCTTTGAAAGATTTCATCCTTGTAGATGAGCCCGATGGCGCGATTGTCGATAACAGCCTTGAAGCCAAGATCGGTGCGCTGATAAATCAGCAGTGACACGGATTGCCAGGGTTTGAAGTCATTGCCATCGTGTGCCCGGTCGGATAAATGATGATCAATCCGACTGCTCGCCGCTAGTCGGCCGCTATTGTCGAGATAGACGAGAACGCTCTCGTAACGTCCCGCTTCAACCGGACGCCTTTGTTCGGCAAAGGGCAGCAGCAGCTCCTTGTCCAGTCCCCAGTCAAGAAAAGCACCGGCGTTGGTCACGGCACTGACTTTCAGTGTGGCAACCTTGTTGCGCTCGACGGTGGGTGTGGCCGTCGTTGCCACAAGGTTTGACTGTGTGTCGGTATACAAGAACACCTTCAGAGAGTCACCAACAGTGGCATCAGGGGCATCGCCAGTGGGGCAGACAGCCGTGCCGAGATCGCCCGCGTCCAGCTCAAGATGAGCTTGCGTTCGGCGCGTCACAGGCAAACTGTAGGTGTAACCAATATCCATACTGTGGCGAGTGTATGCCTAGCGAGAGCTGAGCGCTAGCAAAGCAGGGTGGCCTGAGGTTCGTTATGCTTGTGCCATGAATGCATTGGTCCACCCAATTGGCGAAATTAGTGAAGGCGCGGGTACCTCCATGCAAGCAGCTGCGCCGACCATTCTGCTTGCGCCGATGGAAGGGGTCATCGATGCACCGATGCGCGCCTTCCTGACATCAATGGGTGGCTATGATCGTTGCGTCACGGAATTTATCAGAGTGACTGATGTTCGACTCCCCGAAAAAGTGTTTTTGCGTCTTTGCCCAGAACTTGCCGAAGGTGCTCATACACCCAGCGGTACACCGGTGTATACACAGTTGTTGGGCAATCATCGCGAGGCACTGGCGGCGAATGCCTTACGCGCGGTTGCGCTGGGTGCTCCGGGAATTGATCTGAATTTTGGCTGCCCGGCAAAAACAGTCAACAATAGTCAGGGTGGGTCGATCTTGTTGCGAGATCCCGGCAATGTGGCTGCGCTGGTCGCGGCCGTACGCGATTCCGTACCAGCCGAGATTCCAGTGACTGCCAAGATCCGGCTCGGTTACGACAACACCGATCAACTGGAGAGGATCGTGACGGGCATCAGTGAGGCGGGGGCGACCGAAATTGCGATTCATGCGCGCACCAAATTCGATGGTTACAAGCCGCCGGCCTTCTGGTCACGGGTCGGTGAGCTTGAGCGAACCTTGAAACCGCGAATCTATATCAATGGCGAGATCTGGTCAGTGTCTGATAGCCGTGATGCCCGCGTGGCAAGTCGCTGTCAGCATGTGATGCTTGGCCGGGGTGCCTTGGCAGCCCCTGATCTGGCGAACCGCATCAAGCAAGGTAGCAATGAGGCGCCGATGGCCTGGGAATTTGTGCTGGATCGGGTTGAAAGGCAATTTGCCCTCAGCGATTCTCAAAGTCCACGTCATGTTGGCAATCGCACCAAGCAATGGCTGGCCTACCTCAAACGAAATTACCCGCAAGCCAACGATCTGTTCAAGCGATTACGAACCTTGCACGATACGCGCTCGATCCATCAGGCCTTCAACGATCATCGTCGCCTAGATCTTCAGGCCGCTTGAGTATCGCATACTGAATAGGTGCAACTCTTTAACCACATACTAAGCGTTGCGACACGAATGGCTCATCTTGCCCATCAACACGACGAGAGAAAAACGTATGTCACATGGCTATGAATCGGGACGCTTGAATCTGCCCTTCGTTGGCATCTGTACCTTTGGCAAGTATCCCTATGTGCAGGACTGGGATGCTATTGATGCGCAAGTGGCAGTGCTTGGTGCTCCCTATGATTTTGGCTGCCAGTACCGTTCAGGCGCACGGTTTGGACCGCGTTCGATACGTGAAGCGTCCACCTTGTTTTCATTTGGTCACTCTGGTGCTTATGATCATGAGGATGACATTACTTATCTGGACGCGGAATCCACATCGATTGTCGACATTGGTGATGCCGACATCGTGCATACCGATACGCTCAAGAGCCACGAAAATATTGAATTTGGAGTCAGAAAAATTCTTGCAGCCGGGGCAATCCCTGTGGTGCTCGGCGGGGATCATTCAGTCAATATTCCCTGTATCAACGCCTTCGATGACCAGGAACCCATTCACCTTGTACAGATTGATGCCCATCTGGATTTCGTTGACGAACGCCACGGTGTTCGCTTTGGTCACGGCAATCCAATGCGCAGAGCTGCCGAGAAAGACTATGTCACTGGTTTGAGCCAGATTGGTATACGTAATGTGTCGTCAACGGCCAAAGATGGCTACGAGGCCGCCCGTTCAATGGGTTCGGATATCTTGTCGGTCAGACAATTTCGTAAACTGGGTGTCGAGGCGGTACTCGATCGTATTCCTGCCGGTAAGCGTTATTACGTGACGATCGATATTGATGGGTTTGATCCCTCTATCGCACCGGGTACCGGTACGCCGAGTCATGGCGGATTTACCTACTATGAAGGTTTGGAGCTGTTGGATGGTCTGGCAAGACGCGGTCGCGTAGTCGGGATGGATCTTGTTGAAGTCGCACCCGATTATGATCATGCCGGTAGCACATCGACCTTGGCGGCTCAGTTATTGTTGAATTTTATTGGACGGGTCCTGCACCACCGCTAGGCCATTCTGTTTCAGCGTGGGGTTTTGACAACAGGTGTTTTTTACAACGGTTGTCTCTTAGCCCGTTTGGTCCGAGGTTGTCGGGATCGCAATATTTGCGCGCGATTCAATCAGGCATCCCAGGCCCGGATCGTTGGTCGATTTGAACGAAGGCTCATCGTTCGAAATGGCGTCGAGAGTATTTGCCATCTTTTTCATCCATTGATCCGCGTGCGCACGTTGTTCGGGAGTCATGCTGTTGACAAACCGCAAGGCAAAGTTACGCCAGAGTGCTCGATTGGCCGCCCATTGTTCAGGGTGTGCGGTTTCAAGCAGTGACCATAGCTGTTGCAAATGGGCTGTCATCTTCGCGTCGTAGCTTGCACTGTCCTGATCACGTCCGATATTGAAAAACTGCCGATTCCACTCATCAGACAATTCGTAATATTGTGAGCGCAAACTGATTTGTTTGCCCAGCGAGGTGCGTAGCATGGCCCGTTGATTAGCGGTAAGCTCGAGACCGACGCGGCGCGCCCACTTGTCTATTCGGTTGAGCCTGCGTTCAGCGCGTTCCTTGGGCGTTCGTTTTTTGTATCGGGCGAGATTCTTTGCGCGTTCGCGTTTGAAACGGTTTTCGATGAAATTGATTTGTTCGTCGTCCAGCGAACGCATCAGATCGAACGAATAGTTGACAGGATGACACTGTCTGATGGCCTGCGTATGTGATTCCGCTGTTTCGAACCAGGCAGCGATATCTTCGCGACTGGTCTGATCTGCCCGGGCAATGCTGCCCGCGACTGTACGCAGCAGAGTGGCGTACTTGGGTAATTCATTTTGTCGATGCCAGACGTGGAAGCTACCCACGGTTGCTTCGAAGGCAGCCTTCTGCTCAGCGTTAAAATCGCCCAGTTTGTTGAATTCCTTGCGCATCTGGTCATCGAGCCGGTTATACAGCGGTCCGATCACGAGCTTGCTATTGGTACACGCACCCAACACAGTCACGGCGAGGAGCACGAGGATGGTGCGCCACTGTTGGCTTCTGAGTATCATGACACCTTGGATTCTAACCTCAAAGACACAGTGTGGCCGGGTAAAAAACGGCTGGCCACATGACAGCGGGGAAAACTTAATGTCAGAACGCACAGACAATGCCACAGAGTCCGGCGCTCATGCCGTCGGGCCCGGGATGGTCGTTGCGATGCACTACGATCTCTACACCGCTGAGGCTGAGAAGATCGAGACGTCCAAGGGCGGAAATCCGATCTTGTTCCTGTTTGGCGATTCATCCGTTCTGGCTGCATTGCAAGAGGCTCTTGACGGTAAATTGGCCGGTGATGATTTTTCCGTCACCATACCCCACGAGAAGGCCTATGGCCGACGCTATCCAGACAGAATGCGGCGCATGCCTCGTAAACAAATAGACGGTGGTAAAAAGCAAACGTTCCGCCCCGGGCAGGTGATTCACCTGAGAAATGAACAAGGCCCAACCCACGCCACAATCGTGAAGGCCGGCAAGTTCATGATAGAACTTGACATGAATCACCCTTTGGCCGGTGTTGATCTGACGTTTGATGTGGCCGTCGATACGGTTCGCCCGGCGAGTGATGAAGAATTGGCGCATGGCCACGCGCATGGTGTTGGTGGCCACCAGCATTAAATGATGTGCTGAATTCAACCGTGGTTTACTAGCCTCAGACAATGATTGGAGAAGCTTCATGATTACCCGCAAACAGTTCTTGGTTGCCATGGGCCTGTTCGCCCTCGTGGTGTTCGCAGGCTGTGTGACTAACCCGGTAACCGGGGAAAAGGACCTCCTGGTAGTCTCTGAAGCCTGGGAATTGCAGGTGGGCCAGCAACAATACTTGCCGCTGCGTCAGGCCCAAGGCGGTGATTATGTTGTCGACCCGAACGTCGAGGCCTACGTGCGCGAGGTCGGTCAACGACTGGCCGCCAAGAGTGATCGGGATTTGCCGTATGAATTCCACGTCATTAACGACTCCACGCCGAATGCCTGGGCTTTGCCCGGCGGCAAGATCAGCATCAACCGCGGTCTCCTGGTCAGACTCAAGGATGAATCAGAACTGGCGGCAGTACTGGGTCATGAAATCGTGCATGCGGCGGCCAAGCATGGTGCGCGCGCCCAAACCCGAAACATTGGTTTGCAGCTTGGTGTCCTGACAGCAACCGTTGTCGGGCAACAGAACGGTTACGGACAATTGACGCAAGGTTTGTCGGCAGTGGGGGCGCAGTTGATCAACAGCCGCTATGGTCAAGGTGCGGAACTTGAAGCGGACAGGTTCGGCATGGAATACATGAAACGTGCAGGTTACGATCCACAGGGAGCTGTTGGTTTGCAAAGAACCTTTGTAGATTTATCAAAAGGGCAGCCCAACGATCCGATTTCAAGACTCTTCGCCTCGCATCCACCGTCTGAACAACGCGTCAGACAAAACATTGCAACGGCTGAGAGCCTTGGCGTGGGCGGTCAGCGCGGTGCCAGCGAATATCAACGTGCCATGAGTCGTTTGCGACAGTCGACCAAGGCCTACGAGGCATTCGACAAGGCGCAGATAGCGGCTAAGAAAGGCGATTTGAATCAGGCTAATTCACTGATCAGACAAGCCATCAAAATTGAGCCACGCGAAGGGCACTTTCAGTCATTCATGGGCGATATGGCACAAAAGCGCAAGGATTACCGATCAGCCAAACAACACTATGACAAGGCTATTTCCTTGAACAAGGACTTCTTTTACTACTACTTGCAACGCGGTAAAGTTTTCGAAGCCACGCGAAATCCTCAAGCCGCGCGTCAGGACTATGCCACCAGCATGAAGTATCTACCAACATCGGATGCGCAAGCGAGTCTTGGTCAATTTGCCGAGAGTGAGGGTAACTTGGTGGCGGCCAAGCGTTTCTATGCCATGGCCGCACAAGCCAAAGGACCGTCAGGGGATAAAGCACGATCAGCGCTGCAACGTCTTGAACCACCGGTCAACAAGAACACCTATCTGCTGGTGCGGCAGGGGCTCAACCGGCGCGGTAATTTTGTTATCGAACTGGTCAATCAAACATCGCGCCCGATTTCCAATATCAGGCTTGGAGTTACGGTCGCTCCCGGTCAGCGTCAACAAGTGCAACGGGTAAACGCCGTCATCCCCGGGGGTAAACGACATGTGTTCGATACTGGTCAGAAATTGACACAGCAACGTGCCCGTCAGATACAGGTTGTTGTCCTGGATGCATCTCTTGCAAGATAATCTTGAAGGCGGCATTGCCATGCGTCGATTCGTGCAGGCAATCGCGTTAGCCGTTAGTAGCTTGTTGTCGTTTTCTGCGACCGCCCAGTTACCTGACATCAGGGACATTATTCGTTCGGAATTGACCTGCGCTCTGATCGATTCGGTGTTTGCGGACATGCCTGTCGCACCGTTATATAGCGTCACGGAGAACGGCTGCGAAGCGGTAAGGCCAGATAGTGACGAGGTGGATTACTTTAGCGACGACAGCTGTAGCAGCCTTGTCAATTTTACGCCGACTGATCTCGTCGATCACTGCGCCTTGTTACTCGATTCGACGGGGCTCGGTGAGGGTGGTGGTGTAGTCATCGGTGACAATACCTGGACCCTGTCCCCCGGTTCTCGGTTTGATCTGGGTGCGCTGTCGCTTGAGGATGTACAACAGCCTTACATGCAAAGCACGATCTACCGTCGAATCGATACTGATGTCGGCGAGTGTGAACTTGAAATGCGTGTATATGCATCACACCCGGCTGTTGAAAACCAGAAGCCCTTGATTGCCTTTCACGGTGGTAGTTGGAGTGCACGAGGTTTTGGCTTCTTTGGTCTTGAACTGACCATCCCACATTACGTCGAGCAAGGCTTCGTTGTTTTTGCACCGTTCTATCGCCTGGTAGGTGATTCTGACGGCAGTGCTGCCTGCCATAACGCAACCATCGGCGACATTGTCGAAGACGCCAACGCCGCACTTGAATGGGTTCAACGTGAAGCAGGGCAATTCGGTGCCAGTGGAAACCCTGTCACTTTCGGACAATCCGCAGGTGCTCATCTTGCTGCCTCGCTTGCTGTCTACAGCGCTGATGAAATCAGCGGTGCGGTGCTGATGTATCCGCCAACCGACTTTACTGACTTTGCTTTGCGCGCTATCAGTGGTGCTTACACCAATGAGCAGGGACTGGGCATTCTTCGCCGAGTGATGCAGCTTGAAGAAGATGCAGACCTTTCCTTGATCGATCTCAGTGCGTCACCGGTTCCGGAAAACAGCTTTCCGCAACGTATTGTCGAAGATGGCATTACACCGGCGCCAATGTTCATGATCCATGGACTTGAAGATGATCTGGTTGAAGCGCGACAGGCAGTACGTCTATGTGATGCATTGGCCGGAAGAGAGCTGACGCCACTTGATTCACCGGCTGTTTCAATTACAAGACTCCGAGAGGTACAGTCTTGCACTGAAGCGTCGAGCTTGCAGTTGATCCGCCAGGGTCAACATGCACTTGATGTATGTCTTATCGATACACTGATCCCGACTGATCTATGTTTTTCAGGTTCTGAAGATAGTCGCCTTGAAGTGGCGGATGCGATCAGTAATGCCAGCGAATTTGCGATAGAGGTTGCCAATCGAGATACTCAAGCAACGCCTCTACTCATTAGCAATGACGATGGTATCGTGGATGGCAGTGATGATGTTCTGGCTGATAGCTCCGGTGGTGGAGCATTGTTGAGCTTACCGTTTTTACTTTGGTGGTTTGTTGTATTGCGTGTCAATCGCAGCTTACGCGATACGCGCGGTCAGTTCATTCAGCGTGGACACTGAATAGTCAGTGAGTTCTGGCCAGGGAAACAAGCCGTCAACGTCAAGATGGACCGTTGTTACACCGGCACCACGGCCGGCTTCAAGATCGAATCGATAGTCACCGACCATCACGGTATCGTTAGCGTTTGCTGACCAGCGATCGAGCATCAGGTTCACGCCAGCGGGGTCCGGTTTCGCAACACAGCAGTCACGACTGATTATGGTATCCGGGTTAAAGAAATTGGCCAGGCCGCAGGCTTGTAAGGTTCGTTCGGCGATGGTTTTGCCATTACGCGTGACAATACCGAGCTTGGCGCCTTTATCGGATAGGAATTGCAGCAAGTTTGCCGCGCCCGGTTGAGGGCGTGCTGCGGATGCCATGTCCAGTTCCATGTCATCGAGTTGCTGGTGTTTCTGCTGTGCGATTGACTCGGGCAACTGCGCCAATGCTTCGAGGATGGGTACGCCAACAGGTAAACCAAGTTCGGCGCGCATGGCATCAAAATCATGCATGGCAATGGTCAGCGTACCGTCCATGTCGAACAACCAGTGACCGTGATGCTCGAGATTTTTTTGATCCATGTCAGTCGGTCGCTTGTTCCGGAGTTTCTAGTGTTTGCAAAAATTCATCAAGACGAAAGTCTACTTCATAGTCAGGATAACGAGCGCGGAATTTATCAAACTCATCGCGGGCCAACTCTGGCTTGTCTTCAATGGCCAGACGCTTGATGGTGTCCAGCCAGGAATCTGGTTTGTCCGGATCGTAGCTTGGGCTCCGGTTCGCGGCGGTCAGGCCGCTGATGATCCGCCCGAGATTCTCATCTGACGTCAGCAATTGCGCCGCATCGGCGCTTGCACTGCCACCACTGATGGATTGCTGCACGACAGCCTCAGGCGCTTGGGTACCAGGCGCTTGGGCGCTTTTTTTCTGCGCGGCAGATGCGACACTGATGCGTGCGTTGGCAGTCGCGCCTGTTTCAGCAATGGCTCCTTTACTACGCACCGCGGATGTTTCATTGGATGCTTCGGCCACGACTATGTTCGAGGTGACCGGCGAGTTTGTGTCGGCACCTTCTATCGCTTGCGCTTCCTCACTGATTGCTGCTGTGCGACTTTGCATGGTTTCATTGGATGTCGCAACGTCAACTGCAGGCGATGCCACAGCGTCAACCGCAGAAGGTGCCATTGCCGCAATGTTTGAATCATCAGGATTTGACAGGCGCTCTGCATCCGGTGATTGAAAAAGCAATGGCGCGATAGCAACCGTCAGCATGACCGTGGCAGCAATGGCGAATCCGGGTACGAGCCAATTTTTACGCGGATAGCTAGGGGTAACTTCCGTGTTGGTCGGGATGGCACCAGAGTGCCTGGCAGCCTTGAGAATCTTGTCATCCAGCGCTGCTGGCACATCGACACTGTGTGCATCAAACACACGGGCGATGTCCTCGTCGTTCATATCGTTGGAAGCACGTGAGTTCATGACTGTTCCCGCAGTTGGCTGCGAAGTTTGACCAGGGCATAACGCAGTCTGCTTTTGACAGTCTCCGTTTTTTCACCATTGAGCTTACTCATTTCCGCAAGACTCAAGCCAGCGACATGACGCTGTAGTACGACGTCGCGTTGTCCTTCCGGCAGGGTATCGAGTGCATTTTGCAAGATCTCGCGTTTTTCGCCGAGGCGAGCTACCTCTTCTGGTTGTAGAGCAGGAGCAATCATCGTGATATCGCTTTGTTGTTCATCAAACTCTTCAGTGTCGATTTTTCCGCGTTGTCGATAATGGTCCACTAGCCGGTTTTTCGCGATGCGATACAACCAGGCTGTAAACGGGGCGTCTGCTTGATACGCCTCGCGTCCGTTGACAACCTTGAGCCAGATGTCCTGATAAATTTCGGCAGTATCGGCTTCATTGCCGCAACTGTGCAATACGTAGCGATAAAGTCCGCGCCGATGGCGTTGATACAGAGTCTCGAAAGCTTCCGTATCGCCACCGGCGTAGGCCAGCATCAATGTCTTGTCGGATGGCGTGTCATCCGAGGCTGGGCTGATATCCATTCAGACAATCATATCTGCTGTGTCGCGCGTATACCAATAAACTTGCCTAACCGTTCGAATCATCGTTGATTGTGTTTCCCGATTGTGCAATTCCCGTCA
>CAYUZB010000044.1:13927-28067 GCA_964449565.1 uncultured Granulosicoccaceae bacterium
GCTGAGAATAACGGCTTGGGCTATGACGTTCACCACCACTGCCAACCAGGGCAAGCTCATACAAGGCCGTGACAGTATGGCCGGCTCCGATCTCACCGGCATCTACCTTGTCATTGTTAAAGTCTTCATTGGCAAGTTTGCGGTTCGTGTAACCGATAAGTCGGTATTCGCTCACGAGCGCCGGGTTGAATTCAATCTGGATCTTGACGTCGTGGGCGATAGTCAACAACGTTGCGTTGAGCTCATCGACCAGCACCTTGCGCGCCTCATTTATGGTGTCAATGTAAGCATAGTTTCCATTGCCGACATCGGCGAGCTGTTCCATCAAGTGATCGTTGTAGTTGCCTGTACCAAAGCCCAGGGTCGTCAGTGCAATGCCTGACTCGCGTTTTCTTTCGATAAGGGTTTTCAGTTTCTCGATATCTGACAGACCAACATTGAAATCACCGTCGGTTGCGAGAATCACCCGATTCACACCGTCTTTTGTAAAATTTTTCTCGGCCATTGCATAGGCGAGCTCGATACCGGCCTGTCCATTCGTAGAGCCCCCTGCGGACAAACGATTGATGGCGCTGGCGATCTTTCGATGCTCATTGCCCGGTGTTGGCTCGAGGACTACGCCTGATGCTCCGGCGTAGACGACAATGGATACGCGATCGTTGCTATCGAGCTGACGTGACAACATCTCTATTGAGGGTTTTAACAGGCCAAGCTTGTTGTTTCCATTCATTGAGCCTGAGACATCAATCAAAAACACCAGATTTGACGGACGATCGTTGGCATCACCGGGATCAAACCCCTTGAGACCAACATGTAACAGAGTTGTGTTGTCGTTCCACGGCGTGGCGCCTAGTTCGGTTGTCATGCTGAAAGGCGCGCTCTGCGTTGCTGTGCTTGTGTAATCGTAGGTAAAGTAGTTAAGCATTTCTTCGACACGAACCGAGTCGGCTGGAGGCAGCTTGCCGCCATTGAGAAATCGACGTACATTGGCATAGCTGCCGGTATCCACATCGATGCTGAACGTGGAAACCGGTTTTACCGATGTCAAATGGATCGGGTTTGTGTCTAGCGCTTGATAGTTTTCCGTGTTCTCATCCACGTGAATCGGGTAAGCGTCCGGATTGATTGTCAAGGTTTGTGGTTTGGGGTGGATGGTCTGCACGTTTCCGGCAATGGAGGCGTCGCTGCGGCGAATTGATTTGTTGCGTAGCTCAGGCCCTGTTTGTAAAAGAATTTGCTCGGCAGTTGTTTTGCTGGCAGCATTCTCGGCAGCAGAAGAGTAGGTATCAATCTCGGCTATCGCTGGCGGTGATTCGGTGCCGCTGGTTGATGCGTCCTTGAGATGCTTGTCCGACGGCCCGCTACAGGCGGTGATAATAGCCACAGTCGTAAGACTGCTCAGGCTGGTAATGACAGTTTTCTTGTACATGGTTTGATTCCAATAATCGTGAATGACAAACCTGTAAACGCTGGAGAGATGAAAATGGGGTTAAATGACCCGGACTTGTCTCACACTTTCTCATTTTCAATTGTCCGTATACTATCGGTATACGTTTTCACTGGATTCAAGACCTATGTACTTTCGCGTTTTCCTTATAGTGGCCAGTGTCATTGTCATCACGGCCAGCCCGGTGCGTTCGAGTGAATTGATTCCTCGAGCGGCTCTCGTCGAAATGGCTAGTGGTCAATTCAACGTCTTGTGCAATTCAGAGGCTTTCACCAGTTGTATGGGATTTTCGCAATCAGAGTGCAAGCGATTGTCGGATTCAGCGATCCAACAATGTCTGCTACCACTACCCGAACAGATCGACCCGACCAAACTCGATAACGCGTCGCTGGAATCCTGCCCAAAAGATGTATTTGCCGAGGCCGGTTATTCCGAAGAGAAGGCAGGGATGTGTTTTGACGAAGCGATGGAGAGCGGGGAAAACTAGACTTCTGCAATGGGCACGTTGCTGTCCTATTTAGCCGTTCTCCAATCATCGCTGGGAGGCGCAAGCTTAACGCAGGCGGGAATGAGCTTCGATATGTAGTCGGAAGAAGCACGCGGTTTTAGCTTGTCGCCAGCTTTTTTCACGGCGTCGATCCTGGCCTGTACATTCTCTCTATGAGAACCAATCGGATAGGTTTCAATACCCGTGAGCTTATGAATGTCGGCGGAAGTTTCTCCGTCAGGAGAAAAATCCAAATTGCGTTCATTCACTTCATTCAAGAGATCAAGTGCTCTGCCCAGATCGGCTAATAGTGAAGTCTTAACCATAGTTCTCTCTGTATTTAAGTGGATGTTGGGGGTTCGCTGGGGTGTTTTTCCCTTTACGTATGAATTGATGTCTTCAGATCACCGATTAACCATGAACGATGCACAAAAGCGGATATCAGGACGTGACCTCGTCCTTGGCGGGTACCCATCTCGCCGGGCGTTTTTCCAAAAAGGCTGCAAGACCTTCCTGCGCATCATCGGTTGCGCGAATCGCTGCCAACAAGGCTGCCAGTTGTTCACGCAAATCGTCATCAATCATGCGCCCGGCAACTTCGGGAATCAATTGCTTGGCCGCTCCCTGGGCCGTTGAGCTGCATTCCAGTAATTCGCTGATTTTCTCTTCAACCCGGCGATGAAGATTGTCTGAGGAACAGACATCATGAACGAGTCCGATGCGATACGCTTCCAGTGCATCAATGGCTTCTGCGGTCAGGAAGTAACGTCTTGCCTGTCTTGGTCCAATGGCTTGCAGAGCATACGGACTGATCGTGGCAGGAATGATGCCGAGCCTTGTTTCGGAAAACGCAAAACGCGCCGCTTCATTGGCCACCACGATATCGCAACAACAAACAATCCCGGTACCACCGCCGAGTGCTGCGCCCTGTACTCGAGCAATGGTAGGTTTTGGAAAATCGTTCAAGGCCTTCAGGCAGTTCGAAAAGGCAAGTGCATCGTCGCGATTACCTTCCTCACCAAGTGATGCGCCCTCGCGCATCCAGTTGATATCGGCCCCGGCGCAAAAGTTGTTGCCGTTGGATGCGAGCACCAGAACCCGTGTCGGTTGATGCAGTGCGTAAAGCGTCTCAGTCAGCTCATCAATAAGCTGTCTATTGAGCGCATTATGCTGACGTGGCCTGTTCAAGGTCAACGTAGTGACACCACGATGATCAGTCTCGACGGTCAAATATGACATTGCGCGGATCCCCCTGTCGCCGTTGCATTGTAACGGCTTATGTGGGATTGAGTCAGAGAGTCCGTTCGAGTGCTCGCGTTTGTCGCCAGTACGCAATGCTGATGATCAGTCTGTACAACACAAATGTGAATACCAGAGCGAGGGGCCAAATCATTGACTGTGTAACCCAGAGATAAAACGCTAGCGCGTAGGCAATCAAGCCGACCCAGAAAGTAATAAGTTGCCAGCGTAACTGCGAGTAGTAAACCGTACCGGTGGTTGAGTGAATCCTGGTATGGGCGATCAAGACACCGATGACAGCGGTGATTCCAAACAGCACATGTAGGCATTGAAGCAGTATTCCGAGCAAGGCAAGCTGCCGAGACTTTACGTCTTTTTCCGTCATGTGTTACCAGCCACCGGTGCTCATCCAGCGATCGACCTGTTCGAGCCGGTCGTGTCCCCAGAACATTTCATCATCGATAATAATGATCGGAGAGCCGAACACACCGCGTTCAATCGCAGCGTTTACCTGATTGCGTAATAAATCCTTGATGCTCTGCTCACCGCAGGCGGTAACCATGGCTGAGGCGTCAATACCCATTGACGTTGCAATGCTGCTGAGCTCTTCCACGCTGGTGATATCTCGCACTTCACTGAAGTAGGCGCGATAACAGGCGTGAATGAAGTCTGCGCTTTTTGCTTGAATTGTTGGGTCTTCATGGTTGAGCAACCACCAACTGGCTCGACTGGCGGCAACCGCGCCGATCGGAAAGGTGTCTGGCATCTTGAATTCAATTTTGTGTTCGCGCGCTGAACGTGCAAAGTCCATGGTGGCATAGTCACCTTTGACCGGTGCCATGACCAAGGGTGCTTGACCGGTGACTTTGAATACCGCACCTAGCAGGATAGGATGCCAGTTGACGGTTCTGTCATGCCTTGCCGCCAATGCTTCTATCTGTTCACTGGCAAGGAAACCGTACGGTGATGAAAAATCAAAATAGAAATCGAGCACTTTAGCCATTGGATTAACCGTTTAAGCGTTGGGGAAGTGCGCGGCTGATAACGAGCCGCTGAATTTCCGACGTACCTTCATAGAGCTGACAGACACGCACATCACGGGCAATGCGCTCAACAGCATAGTCGCGCAGATAACCATAACCGCCATGTATCTGAATGGCATCCGAGCAGACAGTTTCTGCCATTTCACTGGCAAAGAGTTTTGCCATGGATGCTTCAACCAGGCACGGTTCGCCACGATCACGCAAGGCAGCGGCACGCAGAATCATCAAGCGTGCCGCTTCTATTTGTGTGGCCATGTCGGCAAGCTTGAAGGCAATTGATTGATGTTCGATGATTGCCTGATTGAAGCTCGTTCGAGTCTGTGCATAGTCAAGCGATTGCTCATAGGCGGCTCGCGCCATGCCGACGGATTGTGCGGCGATGCCGATGCGCCCACCTTCAAGATTGGCTAGCGCTATGCGATAACCATCGCCTTCTTCGCCAAGTCTGTTATCTGCAGGGACACGGCATTGGTCAAAGACTATCTGACAGGTGTCAGATGCACGTTGCCCCAACTTGTCTTCAACACGGCTGACGATATAGCCGGGATTATCAGTTTCAACAACGAAGGCGGTGATGCCGCGTTTGCCCTCTTCGGTTCGCGCAAACACGATGGCTAGATCCGCATGTTTGCCTGAAGTGATGAATTGTTTTGTACCATTCAATACATAATGATCACCATCGAGAACCGCTGTGGAGCGAAGGGCGGAGGCATCTGACCCGGCTTCAGGTTCTGTCAGGCAAAAAGCGGCGAGGCGTTTGCCGCTAGCCATATCAGGGAGCCAGCGTTTTTTCTGCTCCTCGCTACCAAAAGCAAGAATGGGCATGCAGCCAACGGAATTGTGCACACTCATGATGGTCGAGGTGGCACCTTCGCCGACGGCAATTTCTTCCAGTGCCAATGCGTAGGCAATATTATCTGCCGCTGCGCCCCCATAGCTTTCCGGCACCAGCATGCCGAGAAAGCCAAGCTCTCCCATGGTCTCGATGGCTTCGCTGGGGAAGCGGGATTGAGCATCATTTTCTGCAGCCGTAGGTTGCAATACATCACGTGCAAACGTACGCGCGGTATCACGGATCAGTTGCTGCTCTTCTGTTAGTTGCATCATTGGCGTTGCATTACTGGCGTCGCATCATGAGCTCGGTTTCACGTCTCGTTGTTATAAAACAGTTGCGTTAAGCGGCTGCATTACATGTCTGGCTGGCCAAGTCAATCAGCTCAAACGTTCGATGGCAACCGCAGTTGCTTCACCGCCACCGATACACAGGGAGGCGACACCGAGTTTGAGATCATGACGTTCAAGTGCGTTCATCAAGGTCACGATGATGCGTGCACCGGAGGCACCGACCGGATGTCCAAGTGCACAGGCGCCACCGTAGACATTGACCTTGTCGTGCGGTAGGCCATGTTCGTGCATGGCTGCCATGGTCACCACGGCGAAGGCTTCATTGATTTCGTAGAGGTCAACATCGGCCGCTTTTTTGCCGATTTTTGCAAAGAGCTTTTCAAGCGCGTTGACCGGTGCTGTCGTAAACCATTCCGGTGCATGCGCGTGACTGGTATGTGCAATGATGCGAGCGCGTGGCGTCAAGCCACGTTTTTCCGCTTCACTCATACGCATCATGACAACGGCTGCTGCGCCATCGGAGATCGAACTGGCATTGGCAGCGGTTACCGTGCCTTCCTTGTCAAACGCCGGGCGTAATGTTGGGATACGGTCGAAGTTTGCCTTCGGTGGTTGTTCGTCAAGCAGTACTTCGTGCTCGCCCTTGCGTGTCTTGACATTGACTGCTTTGATTTCAGTGGCGAAGGCTCCGCTGTCCATGGCGGCCTGCGCGCGCTTGAGTGAGGTGATCGCAAACTCATCCTGCGCTTCGCGGGTGAATTGATAACGCGTTGCTGTCTTCTCGGCAAAGTGTCCCATCAGTTTGCCCGGCTCGTAGGCATCTTCAAGGCCATCAAGAAACATGTGGTCTTTGACTTCGCCATGCCCCATGCGCAAACCATCGCGAACCTTGGGCAGCAGATAGGGCGCATTGCTCATGCTTTCCAGCCCGCCTGCCACCATCGTCGTGGCACTGCCAGCCAGAAGTTGATCATGCGCGAACATGACGGCTTTCATACCCGAGCCGCACATTTTATTGATGGTGGTGCAGCCGCTTTCCTGAGGCAGGCCTGCGCCGAGTGAAGCTTGACGAGCAGGGGCTTGCCCCATGCCGGCGGGCAAAACACAACCCATCACAACTTCTTCGATATCGTTTGCCGAAACACCTGCACGCTCCAGCGCACCTTTGATGCTGATAGCTCCGAGTTCGGGTGCCGTGACGGCGGAAAGATCACCTTGGAAGCTTCCCATTGGCGTGCGCGCGCCATCAACTATGACGACTGGATCTGTGGCAGATGTATTCATGATTGACTCGAGTATCTGGGTTAGGGGTTGATGTAATCGCGGTTCGACTAAGTTAAAGAGCCGCGCTGGATTTTCAATACTTGATTACTGCGTTAAATCACTATCGTTGATAGAGCTTGTGAGTTGATTGAACTTGTGAGTTGATTGAATAAGACGCTTAGTTCCGTCATCAAACCGCCGCTGTGTCGGGTACGTTCAGCGCTTGCAACTGGCTTTGGCAACGTGCCTCTATTTCGTCAAATTCACGTAGCGCGAGTTCAATGTCATCGCGTTGTTGCAGCAGAGTCTGACGACTTGTGTCGATGCGTTCAATCATCATGCTCAGCTGCCGCGCTTCACCACCAGGAACATCATACAGCTCGATCATCTTGCGAATCTCATCGAGTGGCCAGCCGAGGCGTTTGCCTCTTAGCACCAGCTTGAGCCGCGTCCGGTCTGCGCGGGAGTAAATGCGCCTGAGACCATCGCGGGCCGGGCGCAGCAGGCCCTTGTCTTCATAGAACCGAATGGTACGCGTGGTGATATCAAGCTCTCGGGCCAGATCGGTGATGGTGTAGCTGGGGTTGGGATGTGTCGACATGGACGAATACTATATTGACGTTGACGTAAACGTCAATAACTGGGAGACTGAGACTGGTAGGGTTTTGCCCGCACCCGCCGTTCCGCCCACGTTGTTCAGGAGTCTTTGGCGCATGTCCAGTCCGGCCAATGAAGTCACCAGCGAAATTACACCGCAAGCGGCGACCACGCCGCTTCGCTTTATCACCGCCGCCAGCTTGTTTGATGGGCACGATGCATCGATCAATATCATGCGTCGCATGCTGCAGGCGTCCGGGGTTGAAGTGGTGCATCTCGGACACAACCGATCGGTTGCAGAAATCGTGTCAGCCGCGGTTCAGGAGGATGCACACGGGATTGCCTTGAGTTCCTACCAGGGCGGTCATGTTGAGTATTTCAAGTACATGATCGATTGCCTTGATCAGGCCGGTGCTGGCGACATTCGGGTGTTTGGCGGTGGTGGTGGTGTCATCGTGCCCAGTGAAATCGAAGAATTGCATGCCTATGGTGTTGCGCGCATCTACTCACCACAAGATGGTCAGGCAATGGGTTTGCAGGGGATGATCGATCACATGATCGAATCCACTCGACAAAGCTGGATTCAGGTGAACAGTAACGCGACCGTTACTGATCTGTTTGCACCGGCAACTTCCGCATTTGACAGCCAGGCGCATCGATCACTGGCGCGTTTGTTAAGTCTTATCGAAAACGGTCAACTCGGTGATGGGGAACGCGATCGCCTGCTGGCGCGCGCGGCTGAAATGAAAACGGCAGC
This sequence comes from uncultured Granulosicoccaceae bacterium, assembly GCA_964449565.1. Taxonomy (GTDB): domain Bacteria; phylum Pseudomonadota; class Gammaproteobacteria; order Granulosicoccales; family Granulosicoccaceae; genus Granulosicoccus. The sequence continues at coordinate 21,886 of CAYUZB010000044.1, forward strand.
GCCGGTGCTCGGTATAACCGGTACGGGTGGTTCCGGCAAATCATCTTTGACTGATGAATTGATACGTCGTCTACGTCTCGATCAACAAGACACTATATCGGTTGCCTTGCTGGCCATCGATCCGACGCGGCGCAAGACCGGCGGTGCATTGCTTGGCGACCGAATTCGTATGAATGCCATCGAGCATGAGCGTATTTACATGCGCTCCATTGCGACCCGTGATGCGGCCAACGAGGTGCCGGATGGTGTCCCAGCGATGGTTGCGGCCTGCCGACTTGCCGGCGTCGATCTGGTTATTGTTGAAACACCGGGCATCGGACAAGGTGATGCTGGCATTGTGTCATTGAGTGATGTCTCTCTGTATGTGATGACACCGGAATTCGGCGCAGCCAGTCAGCTTGAAAAGATAGACATGCTCGACTTCGCCGATGTTATTGCGATCAACAAGCTGGAACGCAAAGGAGGTGATGACGCCTTGCGTGATGTGCGCAAGCAAGTGCAACGCAATCGGCAAGCGTTTGCACAAAGTGTTGACGACATGCCGGTTTTTGGCACCATCGCCGCACGCTTCAATGATGATGGCGTCACAGCCTTGTATCAAACCATAGTGGCAGAGCTTGATCACCATGGTTTAACGCTGCAACCGGGCAGCTTGCCCAAGGTCGACACGCGTGAAAGTACGCGACAAAGTGTCATTATTCCAAGTTCGCGACAGCGTTACCTGTCAGATGTTGCGGATACGCTCAGGCGCTATCACGCAGAGACTGATGCGGCGGCAACCATCGCAAGGGAACGCCAACATCTGCTTACGGCGAAAACACTGCTGGAAAGTGAAAGTGGCGGCACTGGCCACACATCAAGCGATGAGTCTGACGCTCTGGCAGGTCTGATCAAAGACCGAGACGTTGCGCTGCCCGCTGATTTCCGCGAATTACTTGAAACCTGGCCGGCAATCGCAGAAACCTACACCACATCCGATGATTCGCTAACGGTCACATCATTGTCCGGCACGGTCATGTCAAAGGTATCGTTACCGAACTATCATGATGATGGTGACATGCTCAGCTGGTTGCGACGCGAACATCTGCCAGGCTATTTCCCTTATACCGCTGGTGTATTCCCGTTCAAACGTGCCAATGAAGATCCGACCCGTATGTTTGCTGGTGAGGGTGATCCGGCCCGCACCAATCGTCGCTTCAAGGCCTTGTCGGAACATTCAGCGGCAAAGCGTTTATCAACAGCATTCGATTCGGTCACCTTGTATGGCAATGATCCTGCCGTAAGACCAGACATTTACGGCAAAGTCGGTAATTCCGGTGTCTCGGTGGCAACCGTTGAAGACATGCAGATTTTGTATGACGGCTTTGACTTGTGTGACCCTGCCACATCCGTGTCAATGACTATCAACGGGCCTGCACCAACGATTCTCGCCTTTTACTTTCTGACTGCCGTGCGTCAGCAGCGACAAGGTTTTGTAGAAGCAAATGGTCGCGAGCCAAACGATGTTGAGGCGGCCGAACTGGAACAGGATACCTATCGCCGTGTTCGTGGCACCGTGCAGGCTGATATTCTTAAAGAGGATCAAGGTCAGAATACGTGCATATTCTCGACTGAATTCAGCCTTAAGCTGATGGGTGATATCCAGCAATGGTTTATCGAACATGAAGTCAAGAACTTCTACTCGGTTTCAATCTCGGGTTACCACATAGCTGAAGCTGGCGCCAACCCGATTACTCAGCTTGCCTTGACCTTGTCAAACGGTTTCACTTATGTGGAAAGTTATCTCGCGCGGGGGATGAATATTGATGATTTCGCGCCAAGTCTGTCGTTCTTTTTCAGTAACGGTATGGATCCTGAGTACAGCGTGCTGGGGCGAGTTGCTCGGCGTATCTGGGCGGTTGCCATGCGTGAGCGTTATGGGGCGAACGCACGTAGTCAGAAACTGAAGTATCACATTCAGACATCCGGGCGTTCACTGCATGCGCAAGAGATGGCCTTCAATGATATCCGTACCACCTTGCAAGCCTTGATCGCCGTTTACGATAATTGTAATTCCCTGCACACCAATGCCTACGATGAGGCTGTGACCACGCCGACTGATGAATCTGTACGTCGTGCCATGGCGATTCAATTGATCATCAATCGCGAATGGGGTTTGGCTAAAAATGAAAATCCGCAACAAGGTAGTTTTATCATTGATGAACTGACCGACCTTGTCGAGGAAGCGGTGTTGCTTGAATTCGAACGCATGTCGGATCGGGGCGGAGTGCTTGGGGCCATGGAAACCGGCTACCAACGAGGCAAGATTCAGGATGAATCGATGTTGTATGAACATCGCAAGCATGACGGTAGTCTGCCAATTATCGGTGTCAATCTGTTCAAGAACCCTGAGGGTGATGAGCTACCGGATATCGAGCTGGCTCGCTCAAGTGACATTGAGAAGGACCAGCAGATCGCTCGGCTAGAGGACTTTCACCAGCGTCATCGGCAGGCCGCTTTGCAGGCAATCGATGATGTTCGATCGACCGCGATTGCCAATGGCAATGTGTTTGCGGCACTGATGCGGGCCGCCGAATGTTGTTCCCTCGGTCAGCTCACTGAAGCGCTTTTTCAGGTGGGTGGGCAGTACCGGCGCAACCTTTGAGAGAGTGGCAAAAATACAACAGAATTTTCTGCGATACCGACCTCAAATCGGCCTCTGAACGAGGCGTGATCTTCCCGGCAGCCTGCGATGGCTGAACTATAATCGGGTGGTGAAAATTCGTTCCCATACAGTATGGCTGGCGTCGATCCAGCGTAGCAAGTGGCTGCAAAGATGAGCCAGGCCGATTCGTCCCAATTGCAAAGTGATCGTGTTGCTCTGAAAGACCAATATCTGGTCTATCGAGCCTGTTCGACGGCCTTCGCGCGTAGCCTTGGCAAGAACTCTCCCGACGACATTATCGGCAAGACCGACTTCGACATCTTTCCGCGGCAGGTCGCGCGTGAACAGATGGCGCTCGACAGCCAGACGATCTTTTCCGCGCAGGCCGATATCAGCGCGATCAATCTTGCCGAGCTTGATATGAGCAGGCCAGCCAATCAGGCGAACAACCAGGCGATGATTGTTCGAACGCCTGTATTGACCGCCGACGATCAAGTGGCCGGAATCGACATACGTCTGGTCAGTGGCCGGCAACCGAGCACCTTGCGATCAGCCTTGACGATCGACTACCAGACACTCTTCAACGAAGGAATTCAAGGCAGTCTTATTATTGCCGGGAAGGCAGTGTTGTTTGCTAACGAGAATGCCGCCCGTGTCCTGGGTTTCGCGAGTGCGCAAAGCATGATCGACACGGGTCAGGTACAACAGATATTCAACCCGGGCGAACTTGAACGGATCAACGAGTTCTCGCTTGATAGCCACGCTGATGTTCGCGGCGATCTTGGCGAACGTGTCGCGCTTGCTGCCACTAGTTGCGACGGTAAGCCGGTGCGTCTTATCGCGCGAATTACTCAAGTCCAATGGGGGGCAGCGTCTGCGATCCTGTTGTCTTTCGTGGATGTTGCTTTAGCTGAATCGTCGATTCCCACCTTGAACCATTTAAAATCAAGGTCGCATGAATCCGAGTCGCCACAAGGAAACCTGACAAAAACTACCACGGCAAACGTCAGTCCGTTATCAGCAGCTACAACGGCGACAACGGTCGCGCCAAATACAGCTAAAGCTGCGAATGCAGCACGGGTAAAGCTGAAATCTGTTGCAACACCTGCCAAGCCGGGTGTCGGCCTTGCATCAACGCCTGAATCAGATGTGGTGTTGCGAAACTTGCGTCTGAATCTGCAACGCTATCGCCACTACACCAGTGCCGCGGCTGATTTCTTTTGGGAGATCGATGAGAAGTTGATGTTTCGGGTTGTATCGGATCAATTGATCAACATACTGGGTGTCCCGCGTGAGTATCTTGTTGGTCGCACAACCGAACAACTGATTGATCATCCGTGTAACGTCAACGACTCAGGACATTTTGACATGCACCTGCAGGCATTGAACGACCATCAACCGTTCCGTGACTTTGAATTTCGCTGGTCTGTGGGTGGAGAGACACGGGTGCTGCGTTTCAGTGGCGTTCCCGTGAAGCGTAACGATGGGCAATTCCTTGGTTATCGTGGTGTCGGTTGCGATGTCACGGCATCGGTCCGCGAAGCGGAGACAACCGCCTACCATGCGAATCATGATGCCTTGACCGGACTGGTCAATCGTCGTCACTTTGAGCGCAAAGTCAGCGAAGCACTTGAAGCATCGCGTCGCAATCGTCAGGCGCATGCACTGTGTTTTCTGGATCTTGATAACTTCAAGATCGTCAACGACACCTGCGGTCATCAGGCGGGTGATGAATTATTACGTCAACTGGCGCAAATGTTTGACCAGCTGGTGCGCAAGAGTGATGTGCTGGGCCGATTGGGTGGTGATGAGTTTGGTGTCTTCCTGTACAAATGCAGCGTACCCGAGGCGCTCAAGCTGGCAAACCAGATTCGTCATGAAGTCGAGAACTTCGAATTTCTGTGGGAAGAGAATCGCTTTACTGTGGGTGTCAGTGTCGGACTGGTGGTCGTTGATGATCGCTGGGAAAGCATAGAGTCTGCATTCAGCGCGGCAGATTCAGCCTGCTATATCGCCAAGAACGAGGGGCGTAATCGAGTCGTTGTCTATCGCGAGGGCGAGGGTAATGTCAGCAATCGCAAGGTTGCGACGCGTTGGGTTGAAGAGATCAATACGGCTCTGGAAGAGAATCGCCTGCGTCTTGCCTGGCAGAAGATTCAGCCTTTGGGTCAACAGACTGATGGGCTGCGTTGCGAGGTGCTGCTCCGGCTCGAGATGCCCGACGGCAAAATTATCAATCCTCAGTCTTTCCTGCCGTCAGCCGAGCGCTATGGCTTGACCGCAGCGCTGGATGTTCGCGCTGTTGAACTCACATTGGCCTGGTTACTCAAGAATCCTGAAATAGAGCGGAACCTGCGACATGTATCGATCAACCTCTCAAGCGGTTCGTTCACAAACCTCGATTTCGCTGATGAATTGATTGGCATGATTGCAAAAAGCGGTGTGGCACCTGAAAAACTTTGCTTTGAGGTGACAGAGACGGCGACCATTGCAAATTTGTCCAAAGCCAGCGAGTTCATGCACCGAGTTGCGGCGACTGGTTCTCGTTTCAGCATCGATAACTTTGGCTCAGGGCTTTCATCGTTCGCCTATGTGCGCAAACTACCGATCGATTTCCTGAAAGTCGATGGGCTATTGATCAAAGATATCCTCGATGATCCAACTGACTTCACCATGGTCAAGGCAATCAATGACATCGTCAAGTCCATGGGTAAGCGTACCGTTGCCGAATTTGTCGAAACACCACGCCTGATGAATGCTGTTAGTGATATCGGTATCGATTTCGCGCAAGGTTTTCATGTCGGAAAACCTGAGCTTATTAACTAAAACGCTCGTGTAACCTGCGGCAAATTCTGCCGCTGTCGCAAAATTCCGAAGAACTAACCTCGTCTCACTGAATTCGGGTCGGCTGCTGGCCGTCACCCTAAGTATCGGACATTGTTCGATTGTATGAAAAAGGCAAAACTGTCGTGAGGCAGTGACGCAAAGCTTCCGGTCCTTTGTAAAAGAAGGGTAGCGGGGCCGCCATATGCCAGGAGTCACTTCGATAGAGGTGTGTAATCGGTTAAGCGTAGTCGGCTTGTATCGGTCCCTAGCACGGTTATCGCAACAATAGTATGTGCGCGCTGTTGCGGCTGCCGTCTTGGCGTCACCATTCTCATCCGTTCAATGCTTTTTTGAATGTATGGGTGAGGATACAAGTGCATTAACTGCTGTGAAGAGAGTACTTGGCGTCGGTTCATTCGGACCGGTGTAGCTGCCCGTCAGCGTCTCGACATAGCGAAGTGACTTCTTTGGCAACATAACGAGGATCGCCTATGCAGATAGCCCGTTCATAAACTAACCGTCTCAACTTGTCCATATCCCAGAGACGAAAAAAGCCCCCTCATTCGAGCAGGGGGCTTTTTTTATGGGCGATCATTTCATTCCTTTGTTTTCTAATGAGTCTGTAATTTGAGATTCGAAAGCACAATTCGGGATGCGTTGTTTGAAAAATCCCAGTACATTGGGTGCATGAGCGAAGCCATACTCAATCACT
>CAYUZB010000045.1:0-9773 GCA_964449565.1 uncultured Granulosicoccaceae bacterium
GTGTACCACCAATAGCCATCACGATAAACCAGGTTCCGGTTGACACGACAGTAAATGGGCTGGACTGCGTAAGCAAGTGTGGTACGAGCGATGCGTTGGAATCGTGAATGCCAGAAAATATCGGAATTGTTGGCGACAAACCAACTCGCTTGGCAAGAGCAGGGTCCAGCGTACCACTCGACTTACCCGGACGAATCGCTGCAGGCATCAGGGAATGCCAGCCCATCGCATCAACCAGACTTGAATATCGGTTTTGTCTTGGGTCAAAGAGATCCGTATGACTACCCAGAGATGTCACATCGTTGTATCTCTGGCCACCGAGCCAGTTTGTCCAATACTGAGGCCAGGTCAATACGCATCGGGTGGAAGCAAATTGGCTGGAAAATTTAGTTTGCTGCCAATAAAGCTGTGCGCCAATGTTCAGCCCACCCGGTAACTTCGGCGATCCTGTCTCAGCAAAGGACGGTCGGTGTACATCGTATTCATCACTTAATTCATCGATACCCCGAAATTCGTAGTCAATAACAGGGAGCGCGAGTTTCCCCGAGGAATCGATCAACGCGGCAGTTGCACCATGCGCGGTCACCGTTATCGCATCGATCTTGTAAGTGGAAGATAGATAACTCAGTGAATCGATCACGAAGGCCTCAATAGCTTGGTGGTCGAGACTCGGGTACATACCTCCGGTATTTACAGTGGAAGCTTGCTTGATTACCGAAACTTCCTCAGCCGCAGCGGTATCGACCAATGCAATCTTGGAATTGGTTTTACCAAGATCTATAACCGCGACATGCCCAGTCATTGTCGGAGAGCAATCCGTTGACGCATACGACGAATTATTATCGGTAACGCTATGACTGAGATCAAAAGCAGCCCTACAAATATAGACATCACGATTCCTGGCACATTCAGCAATCCCAAACCAAACGTCACCATCCCCATTACCACCGCAGCAATAATAACCCCCGGTATCGTTCCAGATCCACCAAGTATATTGACGCCACCTAAAACCACCATGGTTACAATCTCCAATTCCCAGCCAACAGCAATTGACGGACGTGTGGAACCCAAACGTGATGTCAAGCACACCGCGGCCACTGCTGACATAATGCCCGTGAGCAGGAACAAAGTGAACTTCACTCTTGGCACACGAACACCTGCGAACAGTGCAGCTCTGGGGTTATTGCCAATGGCAATGGCATTTCTTCCGAACGACGTGCGATGCAGTAGCACGTAAAAAAACAGCCCTAACACTGCGAACAAAACCATCTCGAAAGTGATCACCCACCAAACATAGCCTTGTCCGAAGAAAGCGAAAGACGCTGGATAGCCTGAATACGCCTGATCACCCAACACTATGTATGCAATCCCTCTGAACAATGACAGCGTGCCGATCGTGACCACGATCGAGGGTAATCCCAAGTAGGCGACTAGAACACCATTAAATGCTCCGCACGCAGCACCGACCATCAATGCAATCAACACCAGACCGGTGGTGTCTACGCCTAATTGCACGGCGAACCCCATGCAGGTAGACACCAACGCAATGATCGATGCGACAGACAGATCAATTTCCCCAGAGATAATGACCAGTGCCATAGCAAAAGCGATCATGGCTTTCTCGGTAAAATTGAATGTCGCGTCCGACAGGTTCCAGGGGTCGAGAAAATAAGGTGAAGCCTGTACATTAAGGAAGAAGATCACAATGCCAACACCAAGTAACAGAAATTCCCAGCTGGCGAGCATACGAACAGCTGGACTACGCAATCTGTCCGGTATATCGGTCACCTCTCTTGCATCAGCTTCTCTCACACTTGTTCAGCCTTCTTCAATATTATTCGTCCAGCGCGTCGTTCCGACCGCGCGTTAAAAATGACCGCGACAATGATGGCTGAGCCGGATATCGCCTGTTGCCAGAACGGCGAGATGTTGACAACCGGCAAGGCGTTCTTGATCACGCCGAGAAACAAGGCGCCCAAAACAGCTCCGGCAACAGAACCTATGCCACCTGCGATGGAGATTCCTCCGATGACACAGGCCGCCACAACATCCAATTCGAAACCCGCCGCGATATCGACGTAGGCAACGGCATAACGAGACACCCATAAATAGCCTGCGATACCCGAGAGCGCTCCGGATAATACAAATGCATTAAATCGGGTGCGCCCTACATCAATGCCGGTGTATACCGCAGCACCGGGGTTGCCACCCACTGCATAAAATGAGCGTCCCAACGGCGTGCGAACAAGCAAAACATACAGGCAAGCAATACTGACGAGCGCAAACCACGACAACACAGGCATACCGAGAAATACGTACCTGGGCAGCGCTTTAAAGGCGGGGCTCATTTCGTGAGCATTTACCCACTGACCGTCAGAGAGCAGGAATATGAGTCCCCTGAATATGGTGAGGGTACCCAGCGTCACAACGATGGGCGGGATATCCAGCTTCCAAACCAGTATGCCGTTGATACTGCCTAAAGCGGCTCCCAACAACATCGCGAGAATGACCAAAGCAGGAATGGGTATAGCCGGCATGGCCGCATTCAACATCGCTGTGCACATACCGACCAATGCAAGATTGGACGCCATGGACAAATCAATACAACGCGTCAGGATAACGGCCATCTGTCCCAGCGCGAGTATGATCAATATGGATGAATCGTTAAAAACACCAAGTAACGACTCAGCAGATGCAAATCCGGGAAATCGTAAATACACAAGCCCAATTAGCGCTATCAACGCGGCTGCCAGCAAGACATCGCGCGACACTTTGAACGATCTCATGAGACGGCTCCCGCGATCCCAGCCGCCGCGCGCACCAGAGCCTCAGGAGAGACATTTTCTTGATTAATCTCTGCAACACAACGACCTTCACGCATTACGATGACGCGATCGGACATCCCAATTATTTCCGGGATCTCTGATGAAACCATAATCACCGCCAATCCTTGCGACGCAAGTTCACGCATGAATGCATGTACCGCAGCTTTTGAACCGATATCAATGCCCTTGGTAGGTTCGTCCAGGATGATCACGGCAGGTTGTGTCGCAAGCCATTTGGCAATAACGACTTTCTGCTGGTTGCCGCCTGACAACTCGCCAACATATTGATCCAGCGCTGCAGCTTTCAACTCGAGACGACCAGTATATTGGCGCGCAAGTGAATACTCACGTGAATTCCTTACAAAGCCTTTGTTTGACGTCGTCTTTAGAGACGGCAATGCTATATTGTCAACGATGGGAAGTGCTGTTATGGCACCTTGTTGTCCTCGATCTTCTGGCACGTAGACCAAGCCGTGAGCGATAGCATCAGCCGGGCTTTTGGGAGTCACCGATGTACCACGGATGGTGAGCTTGCCGGCACTCGGCCGAGTAACACCAAACAATGCATGCATGAATTCGCTCCGCCCTGCGCCAACGAGGCCGTAAAAACCCAGAATTTCTCCACGATTCAAGGTAAACGATATATCGTCAAATTCTGTCGGATGACTATAGCCTTCAACTTGCAGGATTGGCTCTCCAAGTTCATTGGTACGAGGTGGAAAAACGCTGTCGACTGACCGACCAACCATCATCGTCACCAACTCGGCAGAGTCGATATCGTTAATCAGACCTGCACCTACCAGCTCTCCATCACGAAAAACGCTGTAACGATCAGCAATACGAAAAATTTCATCGAATTTGTGGCTAATGAACAGAATCGCTTTTCCATCAGCCTTCAATTGCTCAACAAGTAAATACAGCTCTTCGATTTCTTTGTGAGATAACGCGGCGGTGGGTTCGTCCATGACGACAACGCGGGCATCTATGGACAATGCTCGTGCAATAGCGACAAGATGCTTGTTAGCAATACTCAAATCTCGCAGCAACGTGGTCGCCGGGATTGTCGCGCCTACAGTTTCCAGCAATTGCCCCGCATCGCTATTCATTTTCGCCCAGTCAACCAAGCCCAATCGGGTGTGCGGCGCGTGACCAATAAAAATATTCTCGGCAACGGAAAGCTCGTCGAACAGCACGGTCTCCTGATGAATGGCGGTGATACCGGATTTGACGGCATCGTTAGGCGTTTTCAGCTTCACCGGCTTGCCATCAACTCTGATTACTCCGTCATCTGGCTGATAGATTCCTGTCAGGACCTTGACCAACGTAGATTTACCCGCGCCATTTTCCCCAACCAGAGCGGTTACCTCACCGGCATAAAGATCCAGTGACACATTCGCGAGCGCACGTACGCCAGGGAACTCCTTGACAATGTGGTCAAGAGACAAAACGGGGGAATCAGATGCAAGCAAAGAAGGAGTGCTCAACGCTGAATGCTCGAACAGACGTATAACCGGAGGTATCAAGGAGGAGCGTTGAACAAACGATCAACGCTCCTCCAACTGAGCGATCAGAAATTGACTGATCAGAATATCTCCTTGAATTCGTCGATGTTGGAGGCATCGTAGACAAACGGATCAGCCATTGCACCATCCAATGTGTCGCTCAATTTTACCGCGCCCAATCGCCCCATACCAATCTCACCACCAGCTGATGCTGTCGCTTCACCCTTCGCCAGGTTGTAAGCAATCATGGTAGCGGCATAACCCAGATCAATTGGGTTCCAGATAGCAAAAGATTTCGATGCACCAGAGTCTACATGAGCCGCCATTTCAGATGGCAAGCCAAGACCCGTAACGTTGATTTCACCTGTCTTCCCAGCATCAGATACAGCTTGTGCCGCCGCGACAATACCGACGGAAGTCGGTGCAATAATCGCTTTCAGGTCGGGATGAGAAGACATGAGTCCTTGTGCCTCTCGATAACTTTTATCTGACAAGTCATCGCCATACACGGTGGACACAACGTTGATTCCCTTGTAGTTACCAACTACCTTGTTCATCTCTTCAATCCAGATATTCTGATTGGTCGCTGTAGCTGATGCAGAGAGAACTGCCACATCACCACCATCTGGCAAGTGGTCAGCAGCCATCTTGACAATCATGTTGCCAATCAATGCATTCGATGACGGATTCAAATGCATCTGCCGCCCTTCAGGCGCTACACCTGAATCCCAAGAGATGACCGTAATGCCTCGACTCATGGCTTTTTTCAATGCTGGTACCAGCGCATCCTGATCATTAGCCGAAATTGCTATAGCATCAACCTTTTGCGCGATCAGTGAATTGATGACTTCTATCTGACCTTCGGCGGTCGTGTCAGTTGGTCCGGTATAGATCACTTCCACGCCACCCAGTTCAGCCGCAGCCTCTTCAGCGCCTTTGGCAGCAGCCTCGAAAAAACCAATACCCAATGCCTTGACGACCAAAGCGATCCGGGTGTCTTCAGCATGCGCTGGTGCGATAGTTATTGCAGCGCCCAGAAAAGCTGCGCCTAACATTTTTATTGTCTTTTTCATTTTTTAATATTCCTCTTTTATGGTGGTGGTATTACAGCTGACTTATGTTCAATCGCTTTGCATCATCCGACTTTGGAGGCTGATTTCAGCTCAGCGACAATGACTTTGACGCCAGCGCTTTCAAGCATGTTGACCGACGCATCATCTATGCGCGAGTCAGTTATCAATACATCAATTCGATCAAGTGAACATATGAGCAATGATGAGCGTCTGTTGAATTTCGACGCATCTGCCAACACGACCAGTTCATCGGCCTGCCCCATTAGTTTTTGTTCACTCTGTATAACAAGCGGATCGGATTCCATCAAGCCGAGCCGCCCAATGCTATGTGCGCCCATGAACATGCGCGACGCACAAAAATTCCGGGTTACATCGTTTTCAAACGGACTGAGAATGATGTTCTGTTCTCTGTACAGAGTTCCGCCAGGCAAAGTCAACTGATTCTTCGAATGCTGAAGCAAGTGCTCAGCGATTGGAAATGAATTGGTAAATATTTGCATTCGCTTGTTGGTCAGCAAATGCACCATCTGGTAAGTGGTGGTGCCACCATTGATAATGACATCATCACCGTCGCAGCACAAAGCAGCCGCCTCACGTGCAATAGCCCGCTTTTCTACAACATGCATGGTCTCGTTAACACTGAACGGACGACCTGCCAGGGAGCTGTGTGTTGGCGGCAACAGGGCTTCAGCCCCACCCCTCACCCGCCGTAGCTTGTTAGCCATATGCAACGCCGCAATATCGCGCCGAATGGTTGCTTCGGAGGAACCGGTGAGTTCCACAAGTTCAGCCACCGTGGCCACTTGCTTCTCCTGCGCAGCTGACAGGATTATTTTCTGCCTTTCAAGTTCGTGCATGATGCTTCATACAGTGTTCCTACCTCGGGCATACCTGCATCGATAATACTGATGAAAACTTGGCTGTCAATCAATTTCAATCAGCTTCAATCATAAAACTTTATTTCACGCGCGCTTGTGATTGACATTGAACGGTATTCAGGCAATTCTTAGGCGATCCTCTCTTTCAGGAACCGCGGTGATCGGTATGGCTCAGAGCAGCGACATGCTTAGAAATCTTTGGAACCAACAACACGCGGCTGAACTTGACGAGCCTGGTAAGTTGTTATACCGATCAAATCTGCTTGGCAGCGACAAGCGAATAACCAACTTTGGCGGCGGCAATACCTCGGCGAAGGTCATGATGCCAGATCCCTTGAGCGGAACAGACACAGAGGTTTTGTGGGTCAAAGGTTCTGGTGGCGACATCGGTTCAATGAAGCTCGATGGTTTCGCTACCCTGTATCAAGACAAGCTCGATGCTTTGCGCAAACTCTATCGAGGGGTTGAACACGAAGACGAGATGGTCGGCTACCTGCCTCACTGCACCTTCAATCTGAATCCACGCGCCTCATCCATTGACACTCCGTTGCACGCCTATGTACCCCGATCACATGTTGACCATGTACATCCGGATGCCATTATCGCTATCGCCGCTGCAAAAGACGGCGAAAAGCTGACCAATGATATTTTTGGCGATGATATCGGTTGGCTACCATGGAAACGGCCCGGTTATGAACTGGGCCTTTGGCTCGGAGACTTTTGCAAAAACAACCCGGATGCACGTGGTGTTGTGCTGGGTAGTCACGGCTTGTTCACCTGGGCTGATACCGCCGAGGAATGTTATGCAGTAACGCTTGAGATCATCAATAAAGCCATCGGGTGGCTGAGCAAAAAAAACAGCGCGACCAAAGCGTTTGGTGGCGAGAGGCACTCCGCTCTTTCCGCGCCACAAAGACAACAAATCGCTGAACTGTTGATGCCGGAAATTCGTGGATTGATCAGCCAAAGTCAATACAAGATCGGCCATTTCGACGATAGCGAGGCCGTACTTGAATTTGTTTGCAGCAAAGAGATGCCTGCTCTGGCGGCACTGGGTACCAGTTGCCCTGATCATTTTTTACGCACCAAGATTCGCCCACTGATCATTCAGTTTGACCCCAATGTCCAAAACGTGACTGATCCGGAAAATATCGATTCAACACTCGACGCGCTACCTGCAGCACTGGAAAAGTATCGCCAGGACTATGCCGGCTATTTTCAGCGTTGCAAACATGCAGATTCACCGGCAATGCGCGACCCTAACCCGGTGGTATATCTGGTACCGGGGGTCGGGATGATCACCTTTGCCAACGACAAAGCGACAGCCCGCATCAGCGCCGAGTTCTACACCAACGCCATCAATGTCATGCGCGAGTCATCGGCGGTTTCAGAATATTGTGGCCTGCCAGAGCAAGAAGCCTTCGATATTGAATACTGGCTTTTGGAAGAAGCAAAACTACAACGCATGCCAAAACCAAAGAGCCTTGCAGGACGCGTGGCTTTTGTTACCGGCGGTGCAGGAGGCATTGGGTCCGCAACCGCAGATCGATTTCTGTCCGAAGGCGCCTGTGTCGTTCTGGCAGACATTGATAAAGCCTTGCTCAGTAAAACCTGCAAGCAATTGGTGTCTACACATGGAAGCGACAGAGTTCGCGAGGTGGTTATGGATGTCACCGATGAATCACAAGTCAGCGCCGCTTTCGCAACCACTGCTCGCGAATATGGTGGCCTTGACATCCTGGTCTCGAATGCGGGTATCGCCTCCTCTGCCGCTGTGGAAGACACAACACTGGAATTGTGGAACAAAAACATGGATATTCTCTCAACCGGCTACTTTCTGGTGTCGCGAGATGCGTTCCGAGTATTCAAGCGACAGGACCTCGGCGGAGCAGTGGTTTTTGTGGCATCTAAAAATGCGCTTGCAGCATCCCCTGGGGCGTCCGCCTACTGCACGGCCAAAGCCGCTGAAGTGCATCTGGCTCGTTGTCTGGCACTGGAAGGCGCCAGCGGAGGAATTCGGGTAAACGTGGTTAACCCGGACGCAGTATTGCAAGGCTCCAAAATCTGGTCTGGTGAGTGGTTGCAACAACGTGCTGATGCCTACGGCAAGAATACCGAGGAACTACAAGCTCATTATCGTGACCGATCACTTTTAAAGCGCGAAGTGCTCCCTGAAGACATCGCCGAAGCAAGCTTCTTTCTGGTCAGTGATGCATCGGCGAAGTCCACGGGCAATATAATCAATGTGGATGCTGGCAACGTGCAATCTTTCACGCGATAGAGGTCTACAACTATGACTACACGCATCGACCCTGATCTTGTCAACCAGCATAATCGCTTGAATCAGCCGACACATGACGCTGAGTACGCAGCATTAGCAGAGCAACTGCAACGAAGGAATATCGATATCGAACACCTGAGCCAGCGCGCCGGTGAGTTTGGTGTTGCCATTCCCTCCTGGGGCGTTGGTACCGGTGGTACCCGATTTGCCCGTTTTCCCGGTCAGGGAGAACCAAGGCATGTATTCGACAAATTGGATGACTGCGGTGTGATACATCAACTGACACAGTCAACGCCAACCGTTTCCTTGCATATACCATGGGACGATGCAGACCCAGCTGCACTGCTCGAGCAAGCAAGGGCGCTCAATCTTGGTTTTGATGCAATGAATTCAAATACATTTCAAGATCAAGCAGACCAGGCCCACTCCTACAAATTCGGTTCACTTTCGCACACGGATTCCGCCACGCGTGATCAGGCAATTGCACACAATATCCGCTGTATCGAAATTGGCAAGACAATCGGTTCAAAGGCGCTGACCGTATGGGTCGGGGACGGATCCAATTTCCCTGGGCAAAGTAATATGGGAAAACAGTTCGATCGCTATCTCGATGCCATGCACACGGTGTACAAAGCATTACCCGACGACTGGCAGCTGTTTACCGAACATAAAATGTATGAGCCAGCTTTCTATTCAACGGTTGTTCAGGACTGGGGGAGCAACTACCTGATCGCAACCGAACTTGGCCCCAAGGCGAGTTGTCTGGTTGACCTCGGACACCATGCACCAAATGTCAACATCGAAATGATCGTCTCCAGACTCGCACGCTTCGGCAAGCTTGGTGGTTTCCATTTCAACGATTCGAAATACGGGGACGATGACCTCGACTCCGGCTCCATTGATCCCTATCGGCTATTCCTCGTATTCAATGAGCTTGTCGATATAGAAATGCAGCAAGGCAAGACGTTTAAACCAGCCTATATGCTGGATCAGTCCCACAATGTTACCGACCCGATTGAAAGCTTGATGATCAGTGCAATTGAAGTACAGCGTTCATTTATCCAGGCATCACTCGTCGATCGAGAGGCCTTGGCTGGCTACCAGTCAGACAATGACGCGCTGATGGCTTCGCAAACATTGAAGCAGGCATTCCGCACGAATGTCGACCCTATCCTGCAACAGGCTCGCATGCAAAACGGCGGTGCTTATGATCC
>CAYUZB010000045.1:9873-27262 GCA_964449565.1 uncultured Granulosicoccaceae bacterium
ATGTCGACCCTATCCTGCAACAGGCTCGCATGCAAAACGGCGGTGCTTATGATCCAGTCATAACGTATCGCGAATCAAGGTATCGGCAGTCCGTGGCAGCAGAACGTCCTGCCGTCAGCGGTGCGGGTGGCGGTATCGTCTAGTCGCCTGTGGTTACCCGGCAGCCATCGGTCGCGGTCTTGTCGCCCACTTCCCACTTGTAATCATTCAAATCATGTACCTCGGTTCGAATGCCACTGACTGAACCACTGCAAGGCTATGATGCTCAATGCGTTGCGAATCTCTCGGGTTTGCAGCATGTTTATCGCATCCGTCGCTGAAACGACATGCGTAAGTATGTCTTCGTCTTCATTTTCAAGCCCAAATACCCCACCTGCATCGGATAGATCAGTCTCGGCGAAATAGAGAAATACTTCCTCGGCACTGGCACCTGGGCTAGCAAGGTAATGCGAGATCAGTTTCAAATCAGCCAGCTCTAGACCCGCCTCCTCTTGCGCTTCTCTGATAGCAACCTCAGCAGGTGTTTCATCGGTATCGATCATTCCAGCGACTATTTCCATAAGCCAGGGCCCTGTATCCTGATGCATGGCGCCAATACGAAATTGTTCAACCAGGAGCACCTTGTCACTTACTGGATCATAGGGAAGAACCCCTACAACGTTTCCGCGAACGAACTGTTCTCGATCGATAAGCGGGCTTTCTCCTCCCTGATGCAAACTATGTTTGAATTCCAGTCGATCAACCCTGTAAAAACCTTGATAGACCGTCTCGCGACGTTCCAGCGACCAATGTCGATTCTGCTTGTCCTGACTCATCATTCATCCCGTTGTTGTAGTTTGTCGAGCATCGCCTCAACCACGGACACATCGTCAGGATGATCGACACCGCGAGCAATCGTCGCAGGCACCAAACCGACATGAATTTTGCCGCCGTGAAACAGCACACGCAACTGTTCAAGCTGTTCTTCATCCTCGATGGAGCAGGACGCCAATGCTGAATATGCATTCAGGAATTCACAGCGATATGCATAGAGCCCCAGGTGTAGAAATGCATCCGGGAAAGCATTGCCTGCTATCGGATCCCGACGCCAGGGTATTGGGGCACGACTGAAATACAAAGCCATGTCGCGATGATCACGCACGACCTTGACTCGATGGGGATTTTTATAGTCATCCTCGGAGGTGATTGCCATACACAGAGTAGCCATGTCCGCATCACGATTTTTTTCAAGGTTCGCAGCCAGGCTATCAAGATGACTCGCTGGTGTCGCCGGTTCATCACCTTGCAATCCCACAATCGTGGTGTCCGAGGCCCAGCCGCGAGCTTTGACAACCTCAGCAATTCGATCGGTCCCACTGGGGTGATCGGCACTCGTCATATGAACATCAACACCGGATTGCTGACAGACCGCAACGATTCGCTCATCGTCGGTCGCCACTACGATACTCGACGCTTCCGATTCTAGAGCACGATCTACCGTGTGCAAGATCATCGGCCTGCCACGTAGCTTGAACAGCGGCTTTCCGGGAAAACGGCTGGAAGCGTAACGAGCAGGAATAACGATGTTGTAATTCGACACTGTATCGTTTCTCAAGGTAAGTGTTCACGGCTTATATCATTCAGGAAACCGTCGATGGCCTGATGCAGCACGGAATTCGCAACGAGCTGAACTTCAACAGCATGGATCTTCGACGGAACTCTGGATAGTTGTTTGATTTTTACCGCATCCTTGCGAGTGACCAGCACTATCAGCTCATCATCAAACAATAGATCTTCTTCGCGATACTCATGGTGATCGTTAAAAGGATGTGCAACAACCACAATACCTGCACTGCGCAAACTGTTGAAAAAACGATCAGGATTACCAATTCCGGCGATCGCATGCACGGTTCTGCCAGCAAATTCGGCCACATCCATGACCTTGCCATCATCAAGAGAAACCACTGCCGAGAGTCTTAATTGAAAGGCCGCCTCGACTGCTGGCAGTTCAGTCGCTGCTGGAAATTGCTCAACGACCAGATCAACCGTCTTCAGTCTTGACACACTTTCGCGTAAAGGCCCCGCGGGCAGCAAGTAACCATTGCCAAAACGGCGTTCTGAATCAATCACAACGATTTCGACCTGTCGGTCCATCGCCAAATGCTGCAATCCATCGTCAGAGATGACGATATCAACACTCGTGTTTTCAGCAAGGTGTCTGACTGCTTCTGCGCGGCGGGTACAAACACTTACCGGTACACCTGTCTGCTCAAACAACATCATTGGTTCATCACCAACGGTCGCTGCGGTATCGCTCAGTTGCACCATATGCGGCATATGGTGCGTTTGACCACCATAACCTCGGCTGACAATACCGGGCTTAAACCCACGCTTCAGACTCTCCTGCACCATATGAGCGACCAGCGGTGACTTGCCGGTACCACCCACCGTAATATTACCAATAACAATCACCGGCAGTATGTCGTTACTGATAACCGTTTTAAGACCGCGTGCGTATAGCTCGCGACGAATAAAACTCAGTAATTGATACACACATGACAAAGGCAGGAGAACAATGGCCACCAGCCCTCTCGATTTCCATGCTTTTTCGATTCGCATGCGGGCTTTGCCGAATCAGCGGAACTGTAGCTGATGAAGTTTGTAATAGTGAGTCTTTCTTGCAAGGAGCTCATCGTGTGTGCCAATCTCAACAATCCTGCCATGATCCATGACGACGATACGGTTCGCTTTTTCAATGGTCGAAAGCCGGTGGGCAATTACAAGCGTGGTACGCCCTTGCATCAAGGTATCAAGCCCTTGCTGAACCTTGCGCTCGGACTCGGTGTCAAGCGCCGAGGTTGCTTCATCCAGAATCAGGATAGGGGCGTTTTTCAGTAGAGCCCTGGCGATCGCCACTCGTTGACGTTGACCGCCCGATAACATCACGCCATTTTCCCCTACCATGGTGCCATAGCCGTCAGTGAGGCGGGAGATGAAGTCATGTGCGTGCGCCGCCTTGCAGGCTTCGGTCAAAGTCTGCTCATCAATAGTCTTCGAGCTGCCATAAGCAATATTGCTGGCGATCGTGTCATTGAACAACATAACATCCTGACTGACGGTCGCAATCTGACTACGCAAGGATTTCAAACTGTATTCATCAACTGATAGTCCGTTGACCATGACAGCTCCACCATCAAGTTCATACAGACGTGGCAACAGATTGACCAGTGAGGTTTTGCCACTGCCTGACTCACCGACAAAAGCAATGGTTTCGCCAGCTTGAATTTCCAGATCGATATTGTTCAATACGGCAGGTTTGTCGTCCTGATACTTGAGCGATACATCCCTGTAGGAAATCGACTTGATTGGCGTGGTCAGAGTTTGCGTACCATTATCACGCTCTGACTCGAGATCCAGAATCGCGAATAGACTTTCACCCGCCGCTATACCTTTCTGGATCTGGCTGTTAAGCGTCGTCATGCGCTTCAGGGGTGCGAACAACAGCAGCATCGCGGTAATGAAAGACATGAAGCTGCCGACCGAAATTCGTTCCGAAACATCACCACTGGAGGCGATATAGACAATAACTGCCAAGGCCAGTGCAACAAGCAACTGAACAATCGGCTCATTCAAAGCCTTGATCATCGTCTCTTTCATATTGAAAGAGCGGTTACGCTCATTGACCAGCTCGAATGCGGCTGCTTCCTCATCCTGCCCGCCAAAAATTTTGATGACGCGACTACCTTCGACCGCCTCCTGTATAGCATGACTCACGTCACCCATCGAACCCTGGATATTTCGGCTGACTTTGCGAAACTGCCGACTGACGCGACTGACAATAATGGCAATGATCGGACCGATGATCAAAAACGACAACGACAATTGCCAACTCTGGTAGAACATCAATCCAAACAGCCCAATGGCTGTCAAGGAATCTCGTACCATCACTGTCAATGAGCTGCTGGCTGCGTTCGCGACCATCTGGCTGTTGAAAGTGATGCGCGAAATCAGCTCTCCAGATGATGCGCGATCATAAAATGCGGTAGGTAAAGACAGGTATTTTTCAAAGATTGCACCACGCAATTGCTTGATAACACGCCAACCAATCCAGGAAATATAGTAAGTGGATGCAAAGCCCGCGACACCGCGGAACAAAAAGATACCGATGATCATCAGCGGCACAAACACGATCGAACTTTTGTCCTGATTGACAAAACTGCCATCGAGCATGGGTTGCATCAATGCGGCGAAAGCCGTATCGGTCACGGCGTAACCAACCATGCCAATAATGGCAATAATGAATTGGCGACGATACGGAATGACATAACGCAGCAAGCGCTTATAGGTGTCCTTTCCAGACACAGCATGGTTGCTGTTAGTTAGCGACGCATGGCGGCTGCGTTCAGTACTTGTAGCTTGTTGCACGTTTATGTCGCTTAGGTGCCAGCAGCACGAATACGCTTAGTTGCTGCTACGCGAAGTCGCGATGGACATGCGTAACATACCGAGCTGTCCCGCAGCATCCATGGCGGTGACCACAGACTGATGCGGAGCCTGCGCATCCGCACGGATCGTCAGAGGAATATCTCTGACGCCACCGGACACTTTGAACAGGGCATTTTGCAAAGACGTGACGTCAGACTTCACCAATTCCTGATCGTTGATGTAGTAACGTCCCGCTGCATTGATGATGATCTCGATAGATTCCTGAGATGACTCGACCGGATTCTCGTTGGCACGTGGCAACTGCAGGGAAATTTCAGATTCTTTCTGGAATGTGGTCGATACCATAAAGAAGATCAATAGCAAGAACACCACATCGATCAGTGGCGTCAGGTTGAGTTCCAGATCTTCGCGCGGTTGACGCTTGAACTTCACGCGGCCACCCGTGATTGCGACTGACGCTTTTGCAGGACATCGATGAGTTTCAATGACTCCTTCTCCATCCCGACGACCAGGCCATCGACCTTGGCCCGGAAATAGCGATAGAACATCAATGAAGGAATGGCGACCATCAGGCCACCCGCAGTAGTGATCAAAGCTTGCGATATACCGCCAGCGAGTTGAGCCGGATTACCGACACCAACGGTCGTGATATTGGTAAACACGCTAATCATGCCGACGACCGTACCCAGTAGCCCAAGCAGCGGAGTCACCGCCGCAATAGTACCCAAGGCATTGAGATAACGTTCAAGCTCGTGCGCCACATGACCACCGACCTCTTCGATCGAGGCCTTCATCAGGTCACGATCCTGGGTTCGATTCAGTAGCCCCGCCGCCAGGACACGACCCAGTGGCGAAGCTTGTTGAATTTCGCGAACCTTCTCTTCGGTGAGTTGACGAGTACTAGCCATACGCCAGACGTCGGCGACAAGATTGGCCGGAAGGACCTTTTCTTCCTTCAGAACAATAAAGCGCTCGGCAACGATCGCCAGCGCAATTATCGAACAAACGATGATCGGCAGCATCAACCATCCGCCGGCAGTTACAATTTCCCACACAATATTGCCCTTAAAGTGTCAAGTCTCGCCGTCCGGCGCCAAGCCCCGCAAACGCGCTGAGGCGCCTTGCGAAGTGCCATTAATTACTTGCGGTGCCATAAGCGACGGTGCGCATTCCACCAGGTTTGAGGTGGCTCGCGCAGGCCTGCTTCGTCCAACCGAAAGATCGTTACGCCGTCCCTTCCGGTCACATACGACTTTGCACCCACTAATTTATAGCGCAATTGTACTTCAGCGTGAGGAAATCCATAACGGTTGCGATTTCCAGCCGGAAATACCACATGGTCAGGTTTGAGCGTCTTGACAAAGGCCGGGCTGGAAGAACTCCGACTTCCATGATGTGGCGCGAGCATGACAGTCACCGGAAATCCGTCGAAATCTACCGCCAGACGGCGCAAAAGACGCTGCTCCGCCAACGCTTCGATATCGCCGGTGAGCAGGAGGCGACTCCGCCCAAGGAAGACCACCAGCACACAGGACTGATCATTTTCGTCGCTGTGATCGTCCGCGCCCGGATGTAGAAACGCAAACCATACGTCATCCTGGACCCAGGTATCGCCTGCTCGGCAAGTCCTGCTGCTCGCCTTTGTCGCAACATCGAGTGATGCGACATCGAGCGCCGGGCTGTGCAACAAGGACACAGCCGGAAAACGAGCCAGTACGGCCTCTACCCCCGCCGCATGGTCGTTATCCCCATGCGAAACGACCAGAGTATCTAGTCGATGACGTCCCTGACCACGTAAATACGGCAGTACGACCCGCTCGACAAGCGGTGCGGAAGGGAAACCACCGCCAGTATCGAACAGCGTGGCACTGTGTTTTGTCAGAATCAGAGCCGCCAGGCCTTGGCCAACATCCAGCACATGCAACTCGACACCCTGTGTACGTGGCCCATGGATCGAAAAGACCCATGCGGGAGCAATCAGTAGCAAACCGGGAATTCGAAGACCAAGCCCCCTTGGCGCAAGCAGTAACATCAAACCGATCATGGCCAGTACGACGTGCTCGAGATCAGGCAATGTCCATGCGGGGGCAGACAGAGACAGGGCCTGACACCATTGAAGAAAGCGCAAAAGTTGCGTGATAAACCACTGGCACAAAGTTAATACCAGATGGGAAAGTGATGGAAGACACAAGGAAAACAGCACACTCGACATGGCAAGTGGGACGATCACCAGACTGACAACCGGTATGGCAACCAGATTGGCCAGCGGCGAGACAAGAACCGCTGACTGAAAGAACCACATGGTTATGGGCATCAGCAACAGTCCCAGCAGGATGTGTGTCCGCCCCATTCCCGTCAGACGAGCGATTATCGTCGGAGGATAAGCGCGAATATGACCTCGATGCAGATACACGATCAAGGCAACGGTTCCAAAAGACAGCCAGAATCCCGCACCGAGCGGACTAAGTGGCTCAAGCAGCAACACCACGAGCATTGCTAACAACAAGGCTGCGTCCGTTGCTGGTGGCCTCTGCACCAGGCGAGCTATGGCCCAGACGATCACCATGATCAGCGCTCGTTGTGTCGGCAACGCAAAGCCCGCAAGTGCCGCATAAACTGTCGCGAATACCAGACTTGTCACTATCGCAAATCTGTATCCATCAATTGCTATGGATGGGATGGGCACGCCATGATTGACCAGCCAATGTCTGATCGTCGAGCTACTGAGAAAACGTCCACACCAAAAACCGAATACGGCAAAGAGGGAAACATGCAAACCCGATATCGCCACAAGATGTGCCGTACCGGTTTGACGCAAGGTTTCCATTGTCTCCTTTTCAATGGACGTTTTTATTCCTACCGTCAGAGCGTGTATCAGCGACAGATGTTGATCATCCTTAGTCATTGCCGTCAGGCGTTCAGCCAGTTGCATACGAATAAGGTGCAGATTGAAACCATCGTGGCTTGCCAGTTTTGTCTGCGTCGCTTTTGCATTGACATAGCCACTGGCATGGATGCCTCGTTGCACGGCCCACGCTACGCGATCAAAAGAATGCGGATTACGGTATGAGTTCACAGGCTTGAGTCGCACGACCAGGCGCCAGACATCAAGTGGCTCAAGAACGGCTCGCGCCGGGCCGTACCAGTTGAGCTGCAGTTGTTTGGCCGCAAACTCGTCCGGACAGCTACCACAGTCAATGACAGTGACGCGAAATCGGGTGTAGCTGTCGCGAACTTCCGGGACTCCTTCAATCTTGACCGTCAGCGCCAGATCCAGACCGAACAAAGACTCACCCGGCGTGTGTAACCAGTAATGTCTTACTGACTCGACCGCCATGACAGAGCCGAGGAGCGCAGCCAGAAGCGAGGGAGCAAGCCAGGGTGCTGCCGTTACCGATTTCCACCAAGCCTGTTTCCACACATTCCCAAGTATGAGAACTAAGGTTGCCCCGACGATAATCGAAACGCTGATCAGCCACGGCTGATCGGCCGAAACCGACGTGCTCAAAGGCAGCAGTAAACCGGCAAAAAACCCGATGATTACCGGTTTCATCACATTTTTTTCTCAAAAACCGCATATAACAGCGGGTTCTCAGGGACCACAGATAACACGGCGTCGGCCAGTTCCCGAAATCCAACAGCTACATTAAATAATCTCAATAAAGCGACGTTAACCGTAATGAATCTGAGCAAACCGTATTTCTCAGCCACATGAGCCAAAAATGGCTGAAAAGCCGATTGCCAGCAGTCAATGAAATGCAACAGCGAGTGATAAACGGCCTCGGTTTGCATGACTGTTCGGCCGGCT
Organism: uncultured Granulosicoccaceae bacterium; assembly: GCA_964449565.1. GTDB lineage: Bacteria > Pseudomonadota > Gammaproteobacteria > Granulosicoccales > Granulosicoccaceae > Granulosicoccus. Next base: position 18,107 of record CAYUZB010000045.1, read on the forward strand.
CGGATTCGCGAATTAAATGCTGGCTTAAAAATACCTTTGCGCAACCGATGGTCTGGCATCTGAACAGACGCTCTGTCGCCGGCGGTGTCGCCGTGGGTCTGTTTGTCAGTTGGCTGCCACTGCCACTGCAGATGGTGTTCGCTGCAACGATCGCAGCCGTGATGCGCGTCCATGTGCCCGTGTCCGTCGTGATGGTCTGGTTTTCCAACCCATTGACCTTCGCCCCATTACTCTACGCAGCATGGCTTTGTGGCTCAATGATTCTTGGTACTGGAAACCTCGAAGTACCCGATACGCTTACAGTCAAAACCTTCATGGACACGGCCGCTGACAGCTGGCCCATCCTGTTGAGTGGCGCACTATTTTGTGCAGCCGTTTCAGGTGTGGTCGGATTTGCATTGACGCTGTTGATCTGGCGTATCCATGCGGTACGTCGGTGGCGTCAACGACGATTTCGTTGATATCTAGCGGGTTTACTTATGCAACATCTAGTTTACTTGAGCAAAATCTACCTAAGTAACGTCGACGTCATCGATCACTTGATTGAACTGCCTGTTACCTAACGCCGCGTTTAATGCCAAGTGGCGACCAAACAACAGCCAAGTGAAACCAGTCAAGGGCTAGTCTGGTTGCAATTCCCCATACTTAAGCCGCAAAACCCGATCCATTTTTCCAGCAAGGCGCGTATCGTGCGTCACAACGAGAAAGCTTGTACCGATTTCACGATTAAGCTCGAGCATCAATTCATAGACTCGCTCCGCGGTATCCTCATCCAGATTACCGGTTGGCTCATCGGCCAGCACAACATCTGGATCATTCACCAGGGCACGGGCGATCGCAGCTCGTTGTCGCTCGCCACCCGACAATTCCGCCGGCTTGTGTTGCAGGCGCTCACCCAAACCCACGCGATCCAGCAATTCACTCGCCCGCACGGTTGCTTTTTTTGGCGATTCACCACGAATCATTAATGGCATGCTGACATTCTCGACAGCAGAAAACTCCGGCAACAGATGATGAAACTGATAGACAAAACCCATGTGCTCGTTTCTTAGCCTGCCACGAGCTGCCTGGTTCAAGGTGGCAAAATCCTGTCCACCAAGTTTTACATTGCCACTGGTCGGGGTATCAAGTCCGCCCAATAGATGCAACAAGGTACTCTTGCCACTACCGGAGCTACCGATTATCGCGACGCGTTCCCCACGTGATATCTCAAGCGTCAAATCGGTCAACACATCCACCGCAAGCTCGCCCTGCTCATAGCGCCGGCTGAGTCCACGCGCTTCGAGCACAAGCTCGTTTTCCGGATTATTCATAAGCCAATGCCGCTGCAGGATCAGTTCGCGACGCACGCCAGGCTGGATATAGAGTAGCGAGGATGGACAAGGTAAACGACATAATGCCTACTTTGACGACATCAGGCATGCGCAAATCCGAAGGCATCTTGTCGATGTAATAAACCTCGGGGTTCAGCACCGGACCGGTAAAGCGCTCGATAAACGGAACCACAACATCGATGTTGCTGGCGAGCGACACGCCACCGATCAAACCGAACACTGTGCCTAACACACCGATCAAGGTTCCCTGTACGACAAAGACAGACAGGATGCTTTTGGGTGAAGCACCCTGCGTACGCAGTATGGCGATATCACTTTGTTTGTCCTGAACCAGCATGACCAATGTCGATATAATATTGAATGCGGCCACTGCGACGATCATCGACAAGATGATGAACATCATGGTCTTTTCCATTTTTACCGCTAGAAAATAATTGGCGTTCTGTCGAGTCCAGTCACTGACGAAGTAGTTAAATCCGACTTCATCACGCAACTCTCTTGCTACGATTGGCGCGCGTGCCGTGTCATCCAGTTTAAGGCGTACGCCAGAAAAGCCTTCGCCGAGTTTGAACAGCTTGGCGCTGTCATCCGCATGCATAACAGCGAGATTTCGATCAAATTGAAACATGCCAAAGCGAAACACGCCAGTCACGGTAAAACGTTTGACTCGCGGCACAAAGCCTACGGGTGTCACGCTCGCCTCAGGTGTGATGACCATGACCTTGTCGCCAATTATTGCACCGAGGAACGCTGCAAGGTCAGCGCCTAGCACCAGTCCAAATTCGCCACTTACCAGTGCTTCATCCAGCGGCGGGCCGCGTTCGATTTTCTCGTTGATTTCCGACACATTGCCTTCCTCTTCCGGAAGTATGCCGCGTATCAAGGAGCCGGTAGAGCGACCTGCATGTACGAGCATGACCTGCCCTTCAACGTAAGGTGCTGAGCCGGCAACTTCGGGATGCTCATCAACCAGGGCGGCGATACTTTGCCAGTCCTGTACCGGCTCACCCAGGCCTGTCACCGTGGCATGTGAGGACGCGCCAACTATCCGTTCCGTCATCTCCTTTTCGAAGCCGTTCATCACTGAGGTGACCGTGATGAGCGCGGTAACACCCAGCATAATGCCGAGAATCGAGACCAGAGAAATGAAGGAGATGAAATGATTTCGCCGTTTTGCTCGGGTGTACCGCAGCCCGACAAACAGCTCGTATGGTTGAAACATATACCTGTAGACCGCCAGCAAGGACAAGGTTCGCAAATAATCTGACGCCTACCACACAAAGGCGAAAGTACGCCGCTGCTGGAAGATGCCGCGCACCGCCACGAAGAGTATAGGAAATATGGGACACTACAACAGATAATGTCCCTACCGAACTTTGTTTTGAACCTTGCCTTAGCACTTCGATGACCGTCAATGACGCCCCTGTAATGCTGCTCCCCGATACGGTTGCTGAAAAGCGCCATTGGGGCCAACTCTATGGATCGGCCGAAGCGCTGGCGATCAGCGAATTGGCCGCGCGCTCGGATGCCCTGCTTGTCGTGGTCGTACCCAGCACGCTGGAGCTTTTGCAACTCGAACAGGAGCTGACATTCTATTGTGGTAGCGATGTCGCCGTGCATGTGCTCAGTGACTGGGAGACGCTCACTTACGATCGAGTATCACCACACCAGGACATCATTTCGCAGCGAATTCGAACGCTCTATGCGTTGCCCACGCTGACCTCAGGCATCCTGTTACTGACATCCGCGGCAATGATGCAACGCTTGCCACCTCGATCCTTCCTCGAGCAGCACGCGCTCATTATCAAGAGCGGTGACACGCTCAAGCTCGACGAATTTCGCGTCCGCCTGGTCGAAGCCGGCTATCGATTGGTAACCCAGGTTGAAGAACACGGCGAATTCGCCGTACGCGGATCGATACTCGATCTGTTTCCGATGAGCAGCCAGCTCCCGTTTCGCGTTGAATTCTTCGACGATGAAATCGAAACGATCAGAACCTTTGACCCGGACACCCAACGTGGCTTGAAAAAAGCCAAGCTGATTGAACTGCTACCGGCCCATGAATTCCCGCTCAATGAAGAAGGCATCGCCCGTTTTCGGCGTCAGTATCGAACGAGCTTTGCCGCCGAAAGCAAAAACACGCCTATCTATCATGAAGTCAGCGAAGGTCGTGCGCCATCTGGCATTGAGTACTACCTGCCCCTGTTCTTTGACGAGACATCAGTGTTCTTCGACTACTTGTCGAATGCAGTAAAAATCCTGCTGATGGATGGCGCAAGCGAAGCCTTCACGAATTTTGCAGCCGCCACAGCTGATCGTTACGAAGAACGTCGCCACGATGTAGAACGACCTATCTTGCCACCGGCCAGTATCTACATCTCGACAGATGAGCTCGACCAGGCGCTCGAGGCGAACACACCGATTGAACTCAAACGACACGAGATCGAAAAACCGGGGAAAAGCGGCCTTAATTTCAATTCGGCATCACCGGGGCTATACCCGATTGACGCACGTGCCGAGCAACCCATGGGCGCACTCGCTGATTTTCTTGGCAAGTTCCCGGGCCGGGTACTGATGGTCGCCGAATCAACAGGGCGACGCGAAGTACTACTGGACCAACTCATGGGAAATCGACTCGCGCCGCAAACCGTCGATTCCTGGCAGAATTTCTTGTCGTCGGATCGCGAACTGTGTCTGACCACTGCCCCACTTGATCGCGGACTGACACTGCCCGATGCTCGTATAGCACTGATCACAGAAGGACAGCTGGGCTCGCATCGCGTCAAGCGTCGCGAACGCAGACGACCCACACGTGATTCCGATGCCATCATCGCCAATCTGACAGATCTCAATATTGGTGCACCCGTCGTACATATTGATCACGGTGTCGGGCGTTACCAAGGATTGACAACACTTTCCGTCGGCGATGTGACCAACGAATACCTGACCATTGAATACGCGGGTGATGACAAACTTTATGTCCCCGTCTCATCATTGCATTTGATCAGCCGCTATGCCGGTGCCAGTGAAGAAAGTGCACCTCTACACAAGCTCGGCAGCGACACCTGGCAGAAAGCTCGGCGCAAAGCGGCTGAAAAAGCCTACGATGTAGCAGCCGAACTGTTGGAAATTCACGCCCGGCGTGCGGCCAGAAAAGGTTATGCCTTTCCATCCGACTCAGACAACTACAGCTTGTTCTGCGACGCTTTCCCCTTCGAGGAAACACCAGATCAGCAATCGGCAATCGATGCGGTGGTCAAGGACTTGCGCTCGAAACAACCGACCGATCGAGTGGTCTGCGGTGATGTAGGTTTTGGCAAGACCGAAGTTGCCATGCGTGCGGCCTTTGTCGCCGTGGACGCCGGCAAGCAGGTTGCGGTGCTAGTGCCTACCACCTTGTTGGCGCGCCAGCATCATCAGAATTTCCTGGACCGCTTCGCCGACTGGCCGGTACAGATTGAATCCCTGTCTCGCTTTGAAACCGCCAAGGAACAAAAGGGCATTATCGAGAAACTGGCCTCCGGCAAGGTCGATATCATCATCGGTACACATAAGCTTTTGAGCAAGGACATACGCTACAAGAATCTTGGCCTTGTCATCATTGATGAAGAGCATCGCTTTGGCGTAAGGCACAAGGAACACATGAAAGCCCTGCGTGCCGAGGTCGACATCGTCACCTTGACAGCGACGCCGATTCCACGAACCTTGAACATGGGTCTTGCCGGTATGCGAGACCTGTCAATCATCGCTACTCCTCCGCAACATCGCCATGCCATCAAAACCTTTGTCGGTGAGTGGTCGGATGTGCAAATCCGCGAGGCCTGCGAACGAGAGCTTGCCCGCGGCGGACAAGTTTATTTTCTACACAATGAAGTGCAGACCATTGAACGTATCGTCGAAGATCTTGAACGTATCATTCCCGGCGCCAAGGTTCAATTTGCTCATGGTCAGATGCGAGAATCCGATCTCGAGCAGGTGATGGTCGACTTCTACCATCAACGATTCAACATTCTGGTCAGTACGACAATCATCGAAAGTGGCATAGATGTGCCGACTGCCAACACAATCATCATCAATCGCGCCGACAAACTCGGCCTGGCGCAGTTGCACCAGTTGCGCGGTCGCGTGGGCCGTTCGCATCATCGTGCTTATGCCTATCTGCTAACACCACCGCGTGGCAGCATGACCAGCGACGCGGAAAAACGTCTGCAAGCGATCGAATCTCTTGAAGATCTCGGCGTTGGATTTACCCTCGCCACTCATGACCTGGAAATTCGTGGCGCGGGGGAACTCCTCGGCGAAGATCAGAGCGGACAAATTCAGGCGATCGGCTTTACCTTATATAGTGAGTTACTGACTCGCGCAGTCAGCGCCTTGAAACGGGGCGAACTCCCGGACTACGACAAACCGCTGGCCCAAGGAACCGAGGTGGACCTTGGCGCCCCGGCTCTACTGCCAGAGGATTACGTCCCGGACGTGCATCACCGTTTAATTCTCTACAAACGCATATCCAACGCCAAGGACAGCGAAGGTCTACGTGAGTTGAAGATCGAACTGATCGATCGCTTCGGATTGCTGCCGCCACAAACCGAACGGCTCTTTGATGTCATGCGCTTGCGACTTCGAGCAGAGATGCTGGGTATCGAGCGACTGGAGCTCGGCGCTGGCGGCGGTAGAATCATCTTTGCAAATGAGCCCAATGTCGATCCGATGGCCTTGATACAATTGATTCAGCGCGACAGCGATATCTACCGCTTTGATGGCAAGAAAGTCCTGCGCATCGTAAAGGCTTTCGAGAACATCGGTGACGGACAGGAATTCATGGACCAGTTGCTGGACCAACTGACTGTTCGCGAAGCGGCATAAGCCATCGACAGATAACAAACTACTGAGGAGCTTTATGATGCAAGCCAGACATGTCATGACGCATTTGTTGTTGCCGTGCTTGTTGCTATTCGCAGCCAGTCAAAGCCACGCCAGAGATTTCCTCATTGAAGTTGTTATCTTTGAAAATGTCAGCGGCAAAAACGTCTCTGGTGGCGGTATATACGTACCCAAGGGTGAATCCGCATTCACACTGGGTGGCGATGCGGCGAGAAATGCTGGCTTCGAAATCGTAGAGGACGGCCTCTCGCTCGAAGAAAACGCTGAAAGTATTCGAAAATCTGGGCGTTTTCGCCTTATCCGACACCTCGCCTGGCGTCAGCCTGGACTCGACGCTAAGGACGCAAAACCGATTCGGATCAGCCTTGGTGGAACGGGGACGGTTTACCTGCCCGACGACACAAAACGGTTTAACAGCTTCATCCCGGTGTCCCAGACACCACAGCCTGATCGCACGCGCGCTTTCAACACCGCCACAGTCTCAGGCACGATCAAGGTCAGACTCGGTCGCTTTCTGCACATGGACACCCTCCTCGTCTACACCGATCAGGAAACCGGCCAAAGCTACCGCCTGAAACAAAGCCGCAAGATGCGCTCACGTGAATTGCACTATATCGACAACCCTCGATTCGGATTGCTGACGCGCATACTGCCAATCGAAGAATCTGAAGAGCAGCCCTCGCCAACTGTCGAACCGATTGAAGAAATAGCCGAACCACTGGACGGTTCTCAGGATGGCGTTGCGAACCCGGGTGCGGAATCCAGCTGAGAATCACCACTCGTTTTGATCAAGATCGCGCAGTTTTTGTGCGAATTTCGTGAACCAGGCTGAACAACGTGACGATGTTCGGCTAAGCGCCAGACATGTTCAGGCCGGGTTCAGTCATCACTCATTATCGTGTGTCCCAAGCTGACAAACGTCTATCAGCGTCACCAGGACACAAATATGCATTCTCTGAACAAGACCGTTATACGCAAAGCCACAGTAACCGCAGCAGTCGGTGCCCTGTTACTAGGCACGGCCCTAAGCAACGTGGCGCAGGCAGACCATTCCAAACGACGACCTGCCGCACAACATTTTACCGATTACGCTCGAGTCATCAAAGCGCGCCCCGTTTATAAACACGTAAAAATCCATGAACCTCGCCGCCAATGCTGGATCGAGCACGAAAGATATATCACCGGCTATGAGCGCGTTCCGGTGAATCGTGGCTACAACTCGGCACGTGCCAACAACCACTCCGGCGGCGCGATCGTCGGTGGGATCATCGGTGGCGTTATTGGCAACAAGCTCGCTCACGGCAGCCGCAAAAGCACACGTACCGGAGCCACCATTGCAGGAGCCATCATCGGCTCGGCCATTGGTAATGAAAGCAAAGGCAGCTTGCGTAACAATCGGCGCTACCAGGGTAATCGCGGACACCAGCGGTACGAATCGCGGCCGATTTACCAGACTCGCCCTGTCGAACGTTGCAAACGCGTGAGCCATACCCGCTACGAAAAGCGACTGCAGCATTATAATGTGACTTATCGCCACAACGGCCGGATCTTCACGACACAACGGCCGCGCCATCCTGGGAAACGAATCAGAGTTCAAGTCTCGAGCGGCTCGTCCCGATACTAGAATAGACATATACTCAGATACACAGATCTACCTGCGTGGACATAAAAGGGATACCGCTTCGCCTCATGGCAAACACAACTGACAAGAAAAACCTCCGGCGGCGTGGCTTCACGCTGCCGGGTGTGCTCTTGTTGTTGTGTCTTGCTGGGCCAGGTCTGCAGAGTGCGCAGGCTGATGCGTCAAACCGTCAGGCTGCAATCGCCGAAGCACTGGATAAGGCAGGTGGTAGTAGCAAAGTCATTGGTGTACGCGAAGAAACCAACAAGGACGGACGCGTCATCTTCGCGGTCAAGGTGTTGAGCGAGGGACGGGTTCGTGTGTATCGTATCCCGAAGAGTTCATCTTAAATGCGTGCGCTTATCGTTGAAGACGAACCGACGCTACGCGAACAACTCGTCACAGCATTCCGTGAACAAGGTTTTGCTATCGATGAAGCCGATGACGGCGAAGAAGGTTTGTACCTTGGTCTCAACATGCCAATCGATCTCGCTGTCATTGATATCGGTTTGCCAAAACGCGACGGCTTGTCACTGATCAACGAACTGCGCAAAGCTGAAAAGACTTACCCGGTTATCGTACTCACGGCACGTGATCGCTGGGAAGACAAGGTTGACGGACTTGAAGCGGGTGCGGATGACTATCTCACCAAACCCTTTCATATCGAAGAACTGATGGCTCGAACTCGGGCACTACTGCGTCGTACCGGTGGTTGGACCGAGTCCGTGCTCAAGTTTGGTCGACTTGTCATCGACACACGTGGCCAGCAAGTCACCGTCGATGGCGAACACATCTCTTTGACCGCCTATGAATATCGAGTGCTCGCCTATTTGGCGGTGAACGACGGCAGTGTCATCAGCAAAGCCACACTGCTTGATCACTTGTACGACGAGGACACAGACCGTGACCCGAATGTGCTTGAAGTCTTTGTTCGAAGGCTTCGGCAGAAGCTTGATCCAACAAAAACCATGAACCCGATCGAAACCATGCGTGGCAGGGGTTATCGATTAAGTCTGCCGCGCGCACACGAGTCGGATACTCAGGCCGACAGCGAAACACAAAACGGCAGCAGCGCTTAGCCAGTGAGTTCCATTTCGACACGGCTTGTGATCGGCACCAGTCTGGTTTTATCCGTCTTTGTCATCCTGACCGCCTTGTCAGTCTCGTATTCTGTGCGAAGCCGGGCCGAGACCGCACGCTTTGATCGCATGCAAGGCTTGATTTACGGCATTCTCGGCGCAACAGAAATCAGTGCCAATCCTGACGACGGCCCCAGCCTCCTCATCAACGAACTGGAATTGCCCGATGCACGTTTGA
>CAYUZB010000046.1:0-11357 GCA_964449565.1 uncultured Granulosicoccaceae bacterium
CTGGCAGGGGCATCGCTCATGGGCGTATCACTAAAGTAGGAAAGCGTCGCTTGTCACCACCTTCATCGATAAATTCACCCAGGTCAATCGGATGTGAATTGGGTTCGGGTGGCTCTGCCAGTACATTCAGATCCCCCTGCAGCAGTGTTCCGTGCAGGCTGCCATCGTCTTGCCAGGCAAGTTGGTAATAGACACCATTCCAGGCATCGATACCAAAATCTCTGGGTGACTTCCAGATGAACAACAGTTGATACTCCAACTCGGTCAGATCATCTTTGCTGACTGTGTGCCTGAGTTCATAGGGATAGGGCAAATAGCAATACCATTCAGCCGCCTCCGCAATACAATCGAATGGACGCATTGACAGAAACTGATCACTGAATGTCGGGCTGTCGATCGTGACATTGACGTTGTAACTGTCATCGCCAAGGGGTGCGAACTCGACACGGCCTATATCGAGTTCTTCCGCGTTTTGGTCAAGCAGATAGATGGAGGCGCTTGCTGGGAAAGTATCATTATTATCTGTGTCGTCTTCGACATCGCCACCATCACTATCGTCGTCACCGACTTTACCGAAAAAATTGACCGGTTCGACCGGTACCAATTCACCGCCTTCTTCAAGCCAGCCGTCCGAACCCAGGGGATACCAGTGTACGGCGCTATAGCCCCAGTTGATGGCCCGTCGTGCGGCGTTCCAGCTTTGCCAGCAATCCGAGGTGCAATAGAAAACCATGGCGCGTGACTTGTCGCCGTTTGTCAATGCCTCGAGATTGCGTTGGAAGTAGTCGATGGCATCCGCTTCGAGATGGCCACGCCCGACTTCCGGTAACCAGGTCGCGCCGACCATCGAGCTTCTGGATTCACTGATGACCCAGTGACCATCGATCGGATCAGGGCCAAGGCCCTTTGGTGGGTAGACGTCAATGAGAATCCAGTCGTCATTATTGATCGCTTCGATCATCATTTCGTTGTCGACGGTAATGCCGCCCGGTATGGATTGCGGGACGGGTGCTCGGTAGCGCTCCATGCGAAAGCCAGTAGAGGCATCAACATCATAGGTTTCGGCGGACGCAAAGCCACTACATATCGCCGAACCCAGGCTGGCAATGAGAAACAGACAACGCGAATACATAGGCGAATGCTGCGGAAAGTTGTCGGTGGACGAAGTATGCGCCCGAGGATCGTCGAGTGCCGTGGTACTAAAGTTCAACAAACTGCCTCTTAACGCTAACATATCAGGTACCTTACACTGCTAGCCAGGTAAATTAACCAAAGAACACTCTCATGGCTCTTGCCGTACGCTTTGTTTTCGCGCTCATACTGAGTTTAACGCTCACTGCTGTGTCCTATGCCGCTGATCCTGTGATCAAGGTCGGCGTGCTCAAGTTTGGCACTGTCAACTGGGAGCTCAAGGCAATGAAGCATCACGGTCTTGACAAGGCCAATGGCTTCGAACTTGAAATTGTACCGTTCGCTGGCGGAGACGCCACCCGCATTGCCTTGTTGGGTGGCGAGGTGGATGTCATTGTTTCAGATTGGCTATGGGTATCGCGTCAGCGTAGCGATGGCAAGGACATGACCTTCGTACCGTATAGCTCATCCGTTGGTGCCATCATGGTCAAGGGCGACAGTGATTTAACAGAATTCGCTGATCTTGAAGGCAAGAAGATCGGCGTCGCTGGTGGCCCGCTCGACAAGAGCTGGTTGTTGCTGCAAGGCATGGCGCAACAGGAACATGGCGGTAATCTCGCCAAGGATAACGAGATAGTATTTGGTGCGCCGCCGCTGTTGGCTGAGAAAGCGGCCGACGGTGAACTCGATGCCGTGTTGAATTACTGGCACTTCAGTGCGCGACTAGAAGCCAAAGGGTTTCGCCGGCTTGTCAGTGCCGAAGATGCTGCCAACGCCCTCGGTTCCCGTGGCCCGGTGTCGGCAATCGGTTATGTTTTCGGTGAAAAATGGGCTAGTTCAAATCCAGCCGCGGGCTTTGTCAAAGCATCGCGTGAAACCAAGAAGCTAATGCGTGATTCCGATGATGAGTGGCTGCGCTTGTCCGAAAGCGGTGCGATCAAGGATGGACCGGCTGCCCTCAAGGTATTGCGTGATCGGTTTCGTGAGGGTATACCGGCACGTGATCTTGCCGATGAAGTCACTGATGCTGGTACGATCTTCAGCGTACTTGCCAAGCTTGGCGGCAAGAAACTGGTCGGTGATGCCGATACCATGGCCGACGGAACTTACTGGATGGGCGCGAAGTAAATATCAATCGCTTATTGATAACGCTGTTATCAATTGTCTTGTTAGTCATCATATGGTGGCTCTCGGCTACCGCGCTTGATGACAATGCCTTTCCTACGCCGCGTGCGGTGTGGGAGGCCATGGTCGTCGAGTGGCGCTCAGGTGAACTCTTCTTCCATTTGGGAATGACCTTGTTGCGCGTCGTCGCAGCATTCTTTGTTGCCATGGTCATCGGTAGTGCCATCGGTATCTTTCTGGGTCTTCGGCCCACGGCTGATCAGTTTCTTGATCCGTGGCTGATTCTTTTATTGAACATTCCGGCGCTGGTCGTCATCGTGCTCGCCTATATCTGGTTCGGTTTGAACGAAGCGGCTGCAGTGGGTGCCGTGGCGGTCAACAAGATTCCGAATGTCGTGGTTACCTTACGCGAAGGCGCACGTTCGCTGGACCCCGAGTATGCCGAGATGGGGCAGGTATATCGCTTCGGCTGGTTCAAGCGTTTATGGCATATCGTGTTGCCACAATTACAACCCTTCTTCGCGGCGGCAACGCGCTCCGGCATTGCCTTGATCTGGAAAATTGTTTTGATTGTCGAATTGCTCGGTCGCTCCAATGGCGTGGGCTTTCAGATTCATCTGTATTTTCAACTCTTCGATGTGGCAACCATTCTTGCCTACACCCTGGCGTTTGTCTTTGTCATGTTGCTGGTTGAATTCCTGATATTGCAGCCGCTGGAAAAGCGAGGCAATCGTTGGCGACCGGGAGCGGTGTGAGTCGATGCTCGAAGTCGATATCAAGGAGCGGGTATTCAATACGCATGGCGGGCAGTCATTGCATGCGATTGGCGAACTGAAATTCTCTTTAAAGCCTGATTCGTTTACCGTCATTGTTGGTCCCTCTGGGTGCGGCAAGACCACGACACTGCGCATGATTCTCGGTCTCGATACAGGCTACAAAGGCCTTATTAAAACCGAGTTCGATAAGGGGGTGGCCGCTGTGTTTCAGGAGCCACGACTATTGCCATGGCGCACGGTTGAACAGAATGTTCGTCTGGCGCTTGGCCGTGAGCTGCCAGAAAAACAGGTCGCTGAATCACTCGATGAATTGTTCGCAACCCTGGGCCTGATCGATGTCAGGCATTTCTATCCGTCACAGTTATCGTTAGGGCTGGCGCGTCGTGCTGCCATTGCGCGTGCGTTTGCGGTCGAACCTGCCTTGCTGGTACTTGATGAGCCCTTCGTTTCACTTGATGAGCCGACGGCGGATCGTTTACGTGTGCTGTTACTTGAGGTGTGGCAGGCGCGGCCAACGACGGTGCTGATGGTGACACATAATGTGCGCGAGGCTGCGACATTGGCGGATGACATTCTGATTTTCAGTCAACGTCCTACACGGTTGCTGGATACGATAGCGATTGAAACGCCGCGACATCAGCGTGATGCTTCGTTCATACAATCCATCGTTGATGAGCTCAAGAAAGCAGTTGATTGATTCTTAGTACCGAACTAACGCGCCGCGGTTCTGCCTGCACGGAAACGACGAGCCGGGTTATAGGACCAACTGGCGGCGACAAAGAACAAGGCTGTGCAAATGATCACGACTACGAATGCGACACCATTCCATTGTCCGTAAAACGCAAAGCGGATCAGTTCAACGGCATGGCTGAATGGATTCCACTGACAGATCGTGGCCAGTACTTCGCTGGACTCGCGCATTTTCCACAAGGGGTACAGTGCAGTTGATAAAAAGAACATCGGAAAGATCACGAAGTTCATGACACCGGCAAAGTTTTCAAGTTGCTTGACGAGTGAGGCAATCAACAAGCCGAGGGCGCCGAGCATGACGCCACTGAGTATCAGCGCCGGTAGCGCCAGCAGCACATGCAGATAAGGAAAATCGATGCCGGCAAGCCTGGCAAGAATCAAGAAGGTGGCAATTTGTGTCAGCGAGACGGCAACGCCTGCCAATAGCTTGCACAGTAACAGGTACCAGCGCGGCATTGGCGCCGTCAGCAAGACTCGCATGGAACCCATTTCCTGATCGTAGACCATGGACAGGGAAGACTGCATACCGTTGAACAATTGAATCATGCCGATAAGACCGGGCACGATATAAACCTCGTAAGTGATATAGGTTTGATAGGGCGGAATGATTGACAGACCAAGCGCGGCACGAAAGCCTGCGGCAAACACGATCAGCCATAACATGGGCCTTACCAGAGCTGCGATAAAGCGTTCACGCTGATGCACAAAACGCAGCAACTCACGCAATACGATGCCTTTGAATGCCCGCAAATAATGTTTCATGTGCGCGCAGAACCGTCGTTGTTTGCAGCGTCACTCGTTTGCGTATCATCGCTTGTGATGTCGCATGTGACATCGTGCGTGTCGTCGTGCATGACCTCATGCATCACACCAGCAAGATCATCGCTATCAGACTTGGCAATCAGATCGGCGGCCAGCCCGTCGCGATGAATCCTGCCTTCATGCAATATCAACACACGATCAGTGGCTTCGATTTCATCAACCAGATGCGTTGCCCAGAGCAAGGCGCAATGGTGACGCTCCGGCAGATCGTGAAGATAATTAATGAGCTCGCTACGAGTTGGTATGTCAAGCCCGACGGTGGGTTCATCGAGTAACAGAATACGGGGGTCGTGTAAGGTGGCGCGGGCAATCTCGACACGTCGACGGTGACCGCCGTTGAGGCTTCTGATCTTGTCCTTGCGTCGCGCGCCGAGATCCATTCTGTCGAGCGCGCGATCAATTCGAGGTCTCGCCTCACGACGTTCAAGCCCATGAAGATCACAAAAGTACAAAAGATTCTGCTCGACCGACAGGTCCAGATCGAGTGTCTGTGCCTGAAACACGATGCCGAGCGGGGCGAGGGCGTCACTGCCGTCACTGAGGCGTCGTCCATCGACCTCGATATGGCCGCTGTCCGGGGCAAACAGGCCGGTAATCAGCGAAAACAGGGTGGTCTTGCCAGCCCCATTGGGGCCGAGCAGGATGACTGTCTCACCCTCTGTTATGGTAAGTGAGACATCATCCAGTGCCAGACGCTTGCCATAGCGAAATGTGATGTGGTTGATGTCGAGCGCGTTCACGGTTCCAAAAGTACCATGTTGACCGAGCCGGGGTTTGCTATACGCTTGTAGAAATGAATCTTGTTGGATTGGATAAAATGATGAAACTACGCTGGGTTCTGGCGACGTCTATTGCTGCGATGGCATTGCAGTTCACAATGATGGCAAAGGTCATGAGTCATGGTGACGTGACACCGCAGGCGGTAGATACGGAAGGCTTGACCCCCTTGGGGGATGAGTTCCTGCTGGAAAACCCTTATCGACTGGCTGGTGGCGAGCAATACGAACTTGCGCAAAAAATTGGCGCATCCGGATACAACTCCAATTGCGCCCGTTGCCATGGACTTGAAGTCATTTCAGGCGGCATTGCACCCGACCTCCGGTTACTCGAAGATGGTGAATTTGGCGATGAATGGTATATGGAAAGAGTACGCAAAGGTTATTCGCAAAACGGTGCGTATAAAATGCCGCCGTTCGAAGCTCTGTTGAGTCAGGAAGCGATGTGGGCTATTCGTTCCTATACCGAAACACGGCCTCGCCCAGAATAAACTTGGGTCAAATGGTTTTCATGCGCAAGCTACTGACAATACTCGCTGCTGTCTGGCCAACTGCTTGCCTGTTGTTCGCAAGCTTGTCGGCAAGCTCTTGGGTCATGGCGCGTCCGGTTGACGAAGTCGTTGACAGTGGCAAGATCACGATCTTTGTCTATAGCGACTATGCGCCATACTCCTGGGAAGACGACAACGGCGCTCATGGTATAGATGTCGAGATCGGTCGCCATATCGGTAAATACCTGGGTGTCGATGTCGAGTTCCTGATTCGCGGCGCGGATGAAAACCTGGATGACGACTTGCGCGTCAATATCTGGAAAGGCGATCTGATTCATCGCCGTTTTGCCGATGTCATGTTGCATGCGCCGTTTGATCGCGAAGTGGATATTCGTAACGAGTTCGCGGTGCTGTCGTCGCCTTACTTTCAGGAGAAGATGGCGCTGGTACACAATGTCAATGTAATGCCGGAAGTTAAAACTTTCGGTAGTTTCGTGACGAATCCGATCGCCGTCGAACTCGATACGGCGGGTGATTTTTTCCTGTCCAATGCCTTCAGAGGCCAATTGCATCAAAGTATGCGTCGTGGACGAACCTTTGCCGATGCACAGGCTCTGTATAACAATGGTGAGGTTCCTGCATTATTAGCCTCACGCGCTCAAACCGAATGGGTTGCCCACGAGGCTGCTAAACTGGGAATTGAGTCACGTATCAGTCAACCGCCGATGCCGGGGATTGTGCGCAAGGGCTGGCCAGTGGGTATTGCGGTCAAGCACGATAGTCGGGATCTCGCCTACGCGGTAGGCGATGCATTGTCAGATCTGATCGATTCTGGTGAAATGGTCAAGATCTACGAACGGTATGGCGTCACCTGGTTTGCACCGGAATTAAAATAGGAGTTCTGTCACGATGAACTATTTCAAAGCTGGGCTGTTGTTGCTTTGTTTTGCGGCAATGCCACTGCAGGCGCGCGAGATTCCCGAGGACCCCTGGGGTTCTGTCATGTGGAAAATCATGGCTGAACGGTTTATGCCTGAGGGCGAAATCGTCTTCGATGAGCGGGTCAAGGTCATGGCACCTTTGTCCGCCGAAGATCAGTTTTATGTACCGATCACCGTAGATGCGACTGAGCTTGAAAACGTTGATCGGGTGATCGCGGTGGCGGATCTGAATCCGATACCACTGGTACTGACAATCACCCCGCACAAAGCACTGTCATTCATCGGTTTTCGTTTGAAGCTGCAACAGACATCACCTGTACATGTGGGTGTTCGGACCACCGATGGCGTCTGGCATGTGGGTGGCGCGGTTATCGATGCAGCAGGTGGTGGATGTACGGCTCCAGCTGCGGCTCACGGCACCAGTAACTGGATGCAGACACTCGGTCAGACGCGTGCGCACATCGGGCGTGATCAGTCCGGCATTGCACGCATGACGCTACGCATGCGACATCCGATGGATACTGGCCTTGCTGCAGGTATACCGGCCTTTTATCTGAATGAACTGACGGTCAGGACCGAGGACGGAGAGCCGATAGCTGATCTGGAATTGTTCGAACCTGTGAGTGAAAACCCGACTTTGACGTTAAAACCGGATGTAGGTCATGAGGCCAAGACGCTGTTGGTTTCAGGCCGCGATACAGAAGGCAATCAATATGAGTTTCCCTTGTCCTTGCCTGGTATAAGCGCGCAGTAACGCTGATGAAACCGATGCAAAGTGCAGCGCCTTTTTCGCATCGGCGTCGGCAAGTATTACAGTGGTTGGCGACGGGTTGTGGTTGTGCAATGTGTGGTTCGCTTAACGCGAGATTGCTCGACTTCGATCTGCACGCGAGCGAAATCGCCAGCAAAACCTGGGCGGTATTGGGACGCCCCGAATATTTCGATATGGACAATGGCGGCAACATCGTCAATGTCGCCTTTATCGAAGTGCCTGATGGTATCGTCGTGATCGATACGGGTCCGTCAAAACGTTTTGGTGAAGCGCTTAGGGCTTTGATAGAACGGACGGTGCCGGGTAAAGAAATTCTGCGCGTATACAACACCCATCATCATCCTGATCATTTTCTTGGCAATCAGGTATTTGATGCTGCGACTATCGCCGCCCCGCAAAAAGTGATCGACAACATCAATACGGAAGGCAATGATTTTGCCGACAATATGTACCGTATCTTAGGTGACTGGATGCGTGGCACCCATGCGGTTGCCCCAGGTCTTGCACTGGATGCTGATCAAGAAGAAGTGGGTGGACGCAACTTCTCTTTGTTTTATCTTGATGGACACACCAATAGTGACTTCGTTATTCGCGACGACGAAACCGGGGTGCTATTTTCTGGTGATCTGGCTTTTCTCTACCGTGCGCCGACAACCCCTCACGCTAACATCCCGGCCTGGCTCGAAACACTCGATACCCTCAGTGATATAGATCGGGATCTGATCCTGCCCGGGCACGGACCGAGCGATGCCAAAGGTGAATCTATCGTGCAGACCGGTGACTACATCACTTGGCTTGATGGCTCATTGCGTGAGGCGGTGGGTCTGGGTCTGACCATGAACGAGGCCATGCGCTTGCCAATACCGCCGCGATTCGAAGGTCTCGGGGTTGCCAGAACCGAATTTGAACGCTCAGTCGTCCATCTCTATCAGGCGCTCGAGGATGAGATTTTTCCGGTAATCGAGGTCATCCGCGACTGAGGCGAACAGCGGTGTACTTTTTGGCACTATGGCTGGATCGCAAACCGCTCTAGACTGCGCTTTGTCATGTCGACTTGCTCGACAGCTCTCTGTGTTCGCATTACCACACTCGAAGGAGTTCACTTAATGAAGCGGAAACAAACCTTGCTGGCTTTTGCCGGCTCCCTGGCGCTGAGCGCTACCTGCCTCAGCACCAACGCCCAGGCACTGGATGTAACGATCGATGAACTGATGAATGATCAGGCCACCACGGATGACATTCTAACCTACGGGCTTGGTCCACGTGCACAGCGCTTCAGCCCGCTGGATACCTTGAACAAGGAAAATGTCTCGAATCTGTTCCCGGTCTGGTCTTTCTCCTTTGGTGGTGAAAAACAACGCGGACAGGAGTCACAGCCACTGATCAAGGATGGCGTCATGTATGTCACGGGCTCCTACAGCCGTATGTGGGCGATTGACATCGCAACCGGCGCCGAATTGTGGCAATACGATGCACGGCTGCCAGAGGGCATTCTGCCGTGCTGTGATGTTGTCAATCGTGGTGCTGCAATTCTGGGTGACAAGGTTTACTTCGGTACACTTGACGCGAAAATCGTGGCGCTTGACGCGAAAACGGGCAAGGTTGTCTGGCGTAAGACGATCGGTGACTATCAAGCGGGTTATTCCTATACCGCCGCCCCATTGATCGTGCCGACCGAAGCGCATGGTCCGTTGATTGTGACGGGTAACTCCGGTGGTGAATTTGGCGTTGTCGGTGCGGTTGAGGCACGCGATCCTGAAACCGGCGAAACGGTCTGGTACCGACCAGTGATTGAAGGTCATATGGGGATGCTCAAGGGTAAGGAAACCACGATGACGGGCACCAAAAATGAAAGCTGGCCCGGCGACATGTGGGAAAACGGTGGTGGCGCGACCTGGCTCGGCGGTACCTATGATCCGGATACCAAGCTCGCCTACTTTGGCACGGGTAACCCGGCGCCATGGAATTCCTATTTGCGTCCTGGCGATAACAAGCACACCTCATCGCGCATCGCGATCGATCCGGAAACCGGTGAAATCGCCTGGGCTTTCCAGGCCACGCCACACGATGGCTGGGACTACGATGGCGTAAACGAATTCATTTCATTTGATATGGAAAAAGATGGTGAAACCATCAAAGCGGGTGCGACCGCTGACCGTAACGGTTTTTTCTACGTCCTTGATCGCACCAACGGTGATTTTGTTTCAGCAACACCTTTCGTGCAGAACATCACCTGGGCTGAAGGTATTGACGAGAACGGCCGGCCAATCTGGGATCCGGCAAATCGACCGGGCGACCCAGCCGAATCGGCCGATGGCAAAAAAGGCACGTCAGTGTTTGCCATTCCAAGCTTCCTCGGTGGCAAGAACTGGATGCCAATGGCTTACTCGCAGAACACCAATAACTTCTATATCCCATCCAATGAGTGGGGCATGGATATCTGGAATGAGCCTGTTACCTACAAAAAAGGCGCGGCTTATCTGGGTTCGGGATTCACGATCAAGCCTATCTTTGACGACTATATCGGTTCCTTGAAGGCAGTCGATCCAGTCACCGGCGATATCAAATGGGAATACCGGAACAAGGCACCGTTATGGGGTGGTGTTCTGACGACGGCAGGCGGTTTGGTCTTTACCGGTACGCCAGAGGGTTTCCTGAAAGCATTTGATGATGAAACTGGCGAAGAGCTCTGGAAATTCCAGACCGGCACCGGCATCGTGTCATCACCGATTACCTGGGAGCAGGATGGTGAGCAATACGTGGCTATCGTGACCGGTTGGGGTGGCGCGGTTCCTCTCTGGGGTGGTGAGGTGGCCAAAGTCGTCAGTTACCTGAATCAGGGTGGTTCTGTCTGGGTCTTCAAGATTCCAGAGGGTCTGGCGTCGAAGTAGCGATAACGACGACATTGCATCCCCGAATGTCGGATGCAGTTACATGTTTTGCCACGCGGGCCTATCTTCGGATGGCCCGCTTTGGTTTAGACTGATCCCATGAGTGACTTGTCACAAGTTCTGATAATCGATGATCATCCGCTGTTTCGGGAAGCGTTAAGCACAGCGGTCAGTCTGGCTTACCCGGCAGCACGTTCACGTGAAGTCAGTTCGCTGGAGGATGCGATCCATGTACTCGAAACCGATCGCGATTTCGACATTGCGCTTCTGGATTTGAACTTGCCGGGCGTCAATGGCTTTGATGGCCTGTTGAAACTGCGTACCCATCATCCCCGTTTGCCTGTGTTGGTCGTCTCGGGGCTTGAAAATGAAAAGATCATCAATGATTCTGTGACCTATGGTGCGGCAGGCTTTTTGCCAAAGTCGCTTGGTCGTGAGGTATTGGTGACGGCCATCGCTACCGTACTGCAAGGTGATATTTATCTACCGACCAATGTTGCCGTCGACGCCAGCGATGAAGCTGAAAAAAACAAAGCGGAAATTATCGAACGCTTGTTGACGCTGACACCACAGCAGCTACGTGTATTGTTCATGTTGCGTGAAGGTTTGCTGAACAAGCAAATTGCTTATGAACTGGAAGTCGGGTCGACTACGGTCAAGAAACACGTGTCTGAAATTTTACGCAAACTCAATGTTTACAGTCGTACTCAGGCAGTCATTGAAGTGTCCAAACTGGAGCAGGACGAGATGTTTGACATGCAGTCGCGCTTTATCAAAAGCTGATTGTTCTCGACCATTTGTTTTCGACCATTTGTTTTCGACTAATAGTTCTCAACTAATTGTTCTCGACTACTCAGGCTGTTGCATGTCAGCCGAACTACC
>CAYUZB010000046.1:11457-27225 GCA_964449565.1 uncultured Granulosicoccaceae bacterium
GTTCTCAACTAATTGTTCTCGACTACTCAGGCTGTTGCATGTCAGCCGAACTACCTTCAGTCCGCATATGAGACAACAAGGCGCGAAGCTGAGCGGGCTTGACGGGTTTTGGCATCACCTCCAGGCGTCCCTGATCGGCTAGTCGCCACAAGCGATCTGAGGGGTTGGCTGTGACGATCACTGCCGGTAGTTCCTTTGCCAGTCTTTGACGAATCATGCGCACTGCCGTGGATCCTCGTTCCGCATTGTCGAGGTGTTGATCTGCAATCAAGAGATCAGGTCGCCAGTCGGGTTCATTGTCAAGTGCACCTAAGGCTTCGGTGGTTGACGATGCAAGGCGGAGTTCGCAGCCCCATTGTTTGAGTAAAGCCTCTAGCGCCTGCAAGGCGGCCAGATCGTTTTCCAGCACTAGGATACGCGCACCGGTGAGCGTTACCGTCTTTACCAACGATTCACTGGACGCCTGTTTTTCACGCTGGGGTCGCCTTGTCTGCGGCGCCGGGGGCTCGCAGAAGTCCAGAAACAAACTGAAGCATGAGCCATGTCCCACCCGCGAATTCACACGCAGGTCGTGATCCAGTGTCTTGACCATACGATCGACAATCGCCAGCCCCAAGCCAAGCCCTGATGAATGCGAATCACTGGCTGCCGGCGCATCGAAGCGTTGAAACTCGACAAAAATTTCGTCAAAACGATCCTTGGGAATACCGATACCGGTATCAGCGATTCGTATATGGACTCGATCACCAAGGCGTCCCGCGATTAACAGTGCGCCACCGTACCGGGTGTAGCGTAATGCGTTTGTCACGATATTCTGTAATAGTCGGCGCAGCATTGTCGGGTCAGACCAGACATGCAAGCCGCTATGCCGGACACGCAAATCCAGTGATTTGAAATCAGCGACAGGTCTGAAGTCGGCGGCGATGGAATCGAACATGGCATCGAGCGACACCGTTTGCCGGTGCGGTTTGATATCGCCGGTGTCGAGCCGTGACATGTAAAGCAGTGTTCTGAGTAATTCGTCCATGGTCTCCAGAGAATGCTCTACCTGACGGCAAAGGTCGCGACCTTGACTCGAGTGCTGCACCGCCGACAAGGTCGACATCGACAACAGCGCTGCGTTCAAGGGTTGCAATACGTCGTGGCTGGCCGCGGCCAGGAAGCGCGTTTTGGACTGATTGGCCTGTTCAGCGGTTTCTTTTGCTGACATCAACTGATGATTGGTCATTTCAAGGTCATTGAGCGTGTTGCTCAACTGTTGTGTGCGATGACGCACTTGCTCCTCGAGGCCAATGGCTGTCTGGAAGAGCGAATAAGCATTGCCTTGTTGATCAGTCGAGCGTTCGACGCGGGTGATCAAGGCGTCGTTGATTTTTTTCAGTCGAGCGATTTCTTCCTGATATTCCTCGTGTGTTTTAGCGTCACTTTCTGCCATGATTTATCG
Source organism: uncultured Granulosicoccaceae bacterium (assembly GCA_964449565.1). GTDB lineage: Bacteria > Pseudomonadota > Gammaproteobacteria > Granulosicoccales > Granulosicoccaceae > Granulosicoccus. The sequence continues at coordinate 12,902 of CAYUZB010000046.1, forward strand.
CTTATCGCTTATCGCTTATCGCTTCAGTCTTTCATTCTGATGGTGTGCCAATCGCTATGCCGGTGAACGTCTGGTTGATGTGCATCGAGTTGTATTGTTCGCCATAGGTGTTGAAACCGATGAAATTGGTATCTTGGTACAAACTCGCGATGCGATGACTCGTTTGGCGATGCTGTACATCGAGCTTTCGATAAATACAGTCGAAGCCGAACAGCATATCGATCGGGCCTATTGCTTCTTCTATCAAATCGATGGCCGCGTGCGATGAAGCTACTATGCCTTCGGAGCGCGCGACCGTTAACACGAGGCCATGATCAATCGCACAGAAAAAGGTCAAGGATTCATCCTCGTTGAGCTTCTGGATCGAACGGCAGTAATACTTGCCGCCTGATTTGACCACTACCGAGTGTGAGGCAAAGCTACCCGTATCGAGTTCGTCAACGGTTGAGCCGATCGCTTCGGCATAGGCGCGCGCCGCCGGTTGCGCGTTGAATTCGATGACCTTGCGTTGTTCCGGGTCAGCTTCGGTGACCACCAGCTTGTAGTCGGTTGGGACAAAATTGTTGTTGGTAAACGTCTGGCAGGGCAGACGACATTGGATCAGCGCGACGACAGCGGCGCCAGTGTAAGTCAGGCCATTGTGAATCTGCCAGGTGCGTTCAAAGTGCAAGTCGTCACCGGCCGAGCCACCAATCAGCGGTATGCCATCAAGACCGCGATCAAGTGCCACGGTAACCAGCTCTTCGGAATACGTCAGCCCATCGATCATGTTCAAGGCAAAGACCGGATCGTCAGTGTCCAGGGATTGCAGAAAATCGACGCGGGTTTCACTGGCAAGTCGAGCAATGCTTTCCATGCCGAGAATGGATACATCAGGCAAGGTACAGATGCTTACCGTGAACCACTTGACAGGCAACAGAAGCGCCACCACGCCAGACTCCTGCAAGCCATCGGGTGTGATTTCACCGCTTGTTGAACATCCGCAAAATGTGAACTGTGGAGCAAGTTGGTGCAACGTTTCGCTGAGCGTTTGCGCATTATGACGGGTTGCAGAAAACCAGATAAGCCCGAGCGCCCATTCTTGCTCACTGGCGTGGCTCGCCATGGCCTTGCAAAAGGGCTTTGTGTCCCCAGCTTCACTCCAAACCACGCGGATACCGCTGGCGTAGTCTCGGCTTTGTATGGCTTCCGGATTTGACATGCAAAAACTCATCTAATTCAGCTATCGTACCCTACATGATGCAGGTGAGCACAATTGAGAATACGGTCGATCCCGTATGCGGTATGCAGGTCGATACCTCAGGGGGTAAACCTGAATACCGCTATCGTGATCAGACTTACCATTTCTGCTGTGATTCCTGCCACGACCGTTTCGAAGCCGATCCCTTTTTCTATCTCTCGGGCAATCGGCAACGGCAACGTGAGGCTGAAGCAAATGCCAGCGATTCAGAGGCCGAATACACCTGTCCGATGGATCCGGAAATTGTTCAGGTCGGCGCCGGCACTTGTCCGATCTGTGGTATGGCGCTCGAGTCCATGCAGGTACAGGCGGATAGCGCCCCAAATCATGAGCTGATCGATTTTACCCGACGTCTTTGGGTCAGTGGCATTGCCGCCGTTATTCTGATGGTATTGACGATGGGGCCATTGATAGGCTTGAACATTCGCGCGTGGATAGGAGACACGCGTGCGGTCTGGTTTGAATTTATCGTTGCGACACCGGTTGTGCTCTGGGCTGCATTACCGTTTTTCGAGCGTGGCATTACCTCGGTTAAAACCCGTCACTACAATATGTGGACCTTGATCATGCTGGGCGTTGGTGCGGCGTATCTGTTCAGCGTTACCGCTTTGTTGTTGCCGGGACTTTTTCCTGATGCGATCAAGAGCAATGGCCGGGTGCCCGTGTACTTTGAAGCGGCAGTAGTCATTGTCGCCTTGATCTTTGTTGGTCAGGTTCTCGAGTTACGCGCACGGGAAAAAACTGGTGATGCCATACAGTCGCTATTGAACTTGTCGCCCAAGGTCGCGCGACGTGTGCTTGCCGATGGCGAGGAGTATGACGCGCCACTGGCCAACATCATGGTGGATGATTTGCTGCGGGTGCTACCTGGCATGAACGTACCACTCGATGGCATTGTCGTCGATGGTCAATCCAGTGTTGATGAGAGTCTTGTCACCGGTGAGTCCATGCCGGTTGATAAAACCGTTGGCGATAATGTCACCGGTGGCAGTAGTAACCTCAATGGGTCTTTGGTTATCAAGGTGAGCAAAGTAGGTAACGACACCTTGCTGGCACAGATTGTTCAGATGGTGAATAATGCGCAACGCTCGCGTGCACCCATTCAAGCGCTTGCCGATCGGGTCGCTGGCTGGTTTGTGCCGATCGTGGTGAGTGTTGCCGTCATTGCCTTTGTGTTGTGGCTTTTACTGGGCCCGTCACCGGCGTTCATGCTTGCTCTGGTGTCCGCCATATCCGTGCTGATCATTGCTTGTCCGTGCGCCTTGGGTCTTGCTACACCTATGTCCATCATGACCGCAACCGGACGCGGTGCGCAGGCTGGTGTACTGATCAAGGAAGCCGAAGCGCTTGAGCGTATGGCGGCAGTCGATACATTGGTCGTTGACAAGACCGGCACACTGACCAACGGCAAACCACAAGTTACCGACGTGTTTGCGAGCGGTGATTTTGAACGGCTTGAGATCTTGCAGATGGCCGCCGATGTCGAACGACAATCGGAACATCCACTGGCGCAGGCGATCGTGGCGGCGGCGGAAACGGCGGATGATCAGCGGGTACCGGTTGAAGAATTTCATGCGCAGGTTGGGCAGGGCATCAGCGCCAAGCGCCTCGGCAAGCGCCTATTGCTAGGCAGTGCTGAATGGTTGCAAGCTCATGATATCGATACGAGCAGCCTCGATGAACGCGTGCGAGCCGAACGAGACAAGGGGCATTCGGTTATCTATTGCGCGATTGACCAGCATCTGGGTGCGGCCATTGTGATTGCGGATGAAATCAAGCCAAATACCGATGCCACGCTGGATGCGCTGCGCTCCGCTGGCATCAATATCATCATGGCCACGGGCGACAATAAGCGTACTGCGCATTCGGTAGCCAGTCAGCTTGGTATCGAACAGATTTTTGCCGGCATCATGCCGGCTGACAAACAATCCTTGATACAAGACTTGCAGCAACAAGGACATGTGGTTGCGATGGCCGGTGATGGGATAAACGATGCCCCCGCCTTGGCGACAAGTGATGTCGGTATTGCCATGGGAAGCGGAGCTGATGTCGCCATGGACAGTGCGGGTATCACCTTGCTCAGTGGTGATCTTGCGGGTGTACTCAAAGCCTATAAGCTGGGACGCGCCACCGTGCGTAACATCAAACAGAACCTATTCTTCGCCTTTGTCTACAACGGCGCGGGTGTGCCTGTTGCGGCAGGAATTTTGTATCCATTGACGGGCCATTTGCTGTCACCTATGCTGGCCGCAGCGGCCATGTCGCTGTCGTCGGTATCGGTAATCAGTAATGCACTCAGGCTTAGGCGATTGCCCTTGTAATCAGGTTTAGATGGATAGCATCGATATGAAATACTTTTTAACGGCTTCACTGACAGGACTCTGTCTGACCTTGGCATTGGCGTACGCCGACGATGTCAGTCAGCTGCCGATTGCCGATGTGCATGTTCACTACAGCCATGATTCGGTTGATCTGACACCACCGTCGCGTGTCATTGAATTGATGAATAGCGCTAATCTGAAATTTGCGCTGGTATCGAGCTCGGATGACAACGGAACCCAATTATTGTCAGAGCTTGCGCCCGATTTGATTATTCCGGGACTACGTCCCTATCGACGTCGCGGCGAACTCGGTAGCTGGTTTACCGATCCGGATGCATTGGCCTATGTGGAGCGGCTGTTGAGTGAAAATCGCTATGCCACTATCGGTGAGTTTCATCTTTACGGTGAAACAGCTGACCTGCCGATACCACGCCGTGTGGTGGAACTAGCCGATGAATATAATCTGGTATTGCACGCACACTCTGATGCAGAAGCGGTAACGCGGCTACTGGCACAAAGCGATTCGGTCAAAGTCATCTGGGCGCACTCAGGGTTTGATGATCCTGCAGAGATTGCGGAACTACTGCGCACGGATGACAGACTGTATGCCGATCTTGCCTTTCGCGGTGAAGTCAGTGGTGGTCGCCCCATGAGTGATGACTGGAAAGCGCTGTTTACCGAATTTCCGGATCGCATGATGTTGGGCACCGATACCTACACGCCAGAACGAATGTACTTCATTCCTGAGCACGCTAATGGCGCACGCAGCTGGTTGGCTGAGCTGCCGTTTGAGTTGGCCGAGCGTGTTGCCTGGAAGAACGCCTATGAATTATTGATGCCGATCTGGAAAAGCAATCGTCGTGCTGATGCGTCAAGTTCCCTTTGCGAGGCAAGTGCCAGCAACACGTCCACTGGCTACGCCGACAACGCTGAGTCGAGCTGGATGACGGGTGAACGTTTTCGTGTCAAGGTCGAAGCTACGAGTAATATCACTGTGAGCCAGCCGTTTTCGGCAATCGTACATGCCTGTGGTGATTTTGTGGCCGAAGCGCCGGTACTCGATATTGATATGAGCATGCCAGTGCATGGGCATGGGATGAATTATGATCCGGAAATTTCATTGGTGTCAGTCGATGCCAATGAGGCGGCTTTCAAAGTGGATGGACTGGTGCTGCATATGCCGGGTGCATGGGAATGGAATGTTACCGTGGGTGATGCCGAACACCGCGAGTCATTTACGCAAAGTCTGCAGCTTCAATAGTTGATGGCAATAAAAATATTCTTTGATAAATTGGTACATACATTAGCCCTAAAAACCTTTGTTGTTTTCTTTGCGTGTGTTGCTTCACTGCCGTTACTAGCCGATAGCACGATTCGATTCACTGAGAAAGAGACCTCGCAAATCATTGCGTCTGGTCCCTGGCCCATGACTGTGCCAGCGGATCCTGGTAATGAATACTCGGGTATTGCCTCAGCTGAAGCGCTCGGCAAAAAACTGTTCGATGATCCGGGCTTGTCCGGCAACGGTAAAATTTCCTGTGCTAGCTGTCATAGAGAAGAGCTTGGGTTTACCGATGGTCTGGCAGTTGCCGTGGGTCAAGCAAGGCATATTCGAAATACCCAGGGCATTCTCGATGCTGGATTGCAGCGTTGGTTTGGTTGGGATGGTGGTACGGACAGTTTATGGGCCGCGTCAATGCGACCGATACTTTCGGATATTGAGATGCATGGTTCGATACCGGCAATTGCCGATTACTTGCGTCGTAAGCCTGCCTATCAAGACTGGATGCCAAAAGACGATGACTTGGCCGTGGTGACTGCGGCCAAACTGATTGGCGCCTATGTCAGAACGCTGCAATCACCAGCGACGCCGTTCGATGCGTTTCGCGAAGCGCTTGTCAAGAATGACAAGGGCCTTATGGATGAGTATCCCGACGCCGCAAAACGCGGTTTGAAGATCTTTTTCGGCGATGCAAACTGTAGTGTGTGTCATTTCGGGCCGAACTTCAGTAACGGCGAATTCCACGACACCGGTCAGTCATTTTTTACGGGTGTGGGCGAGGTTGATCCCGGTCGTTACCGGGGCATCCAGCGGGTACGGGAAGATCGCTACAATCTGTTGGGCGTGTTCAATGGTCGAACTCGGGCGCACGAGCAACGCAAGACGTCATCGGTGAGGTTGCAACAAAGTAATTGGGGGCAATGGCGAACGCCGTCCTTGCGCAATCTTGTCAGTACCGGACCGTATATGCACAACGGTAGCCTGACGAGCTTGCGTGATGTGGTCGATGCCTATGCAGACATCGACCCGGACCGTTTACACGCTAACGGTGAGTCGATTCTCAAGCCATTGAATCTTGACGACGCGGACCGGGAAGATCTGGTGGCCTTTTTACGCTCCCTGTCAGTATCAGCGGAATAAAACCACCGGTATCTGGCATAAACGCAGCATTTCGGTGGTCGTCGAGCCAATCAGTAAATTTCTGATCCGAGAGTGTCCATAGGCACCCATCAGCAACAGATCAAACTGTTGCTCGTTCACTTCTTTGGCGATCACTTCTTCGGCGATGCCAGACACCTGTTTGACAGTGACCGTGTAACAGGCGTCGCGCAGCCGAGTCTCAGCGTCGCTCAGTCGTTTTTTCATGGCGTCAGGGGTCAGGCCAACAGCGAGGAGTTCAATCTCCAGACCCTGATAAGCGGTGGTGCTTGTCATCATGTCTATGGCTCGGGCCACGCTACGGCCACCATCAAAGGCGATCAATACCCGTTGTATGTCTTTAAACGCGCGCGATGCGACAAACAAGGGTTTTTCGCTGGTGCGGGCAACCCGTTCAAGATTGGGGCCGATGTGCAAGGTGGCAAAATTTGCCGAATTACCTCGTTTGCCAATCACCACCACATCGGCATCATTCTCGAGTTCGCTGACCGCTGCCGATAATTCATCGTGACGCAAGCGGGTGGTCACGGTTGTGACACCGGCAGATTCGAGATGTGTCTTGGCATCACTGAGTAATGCGCGGCCGTAACTTTTCGCAAGCGTTGCGCGTTGCTTGTCGAGTTCGCTCAGTTCTTCAAGTAGTGCCGTTCTGGCGCCGAGTCCGATGCTGCCACTGAGATCCTGATTATGTGCAGGATCTATATCACGACTGATCACGTGCACCAGTTCGACCGAAGCATTGATGCGTTTGGCAAGCCAGGCGGCATGATCGCAGACGCTGGTGGCGTAAACGGAGGAATCGATGACAGCGATAATTTTCTGCATAGCGCTTCAGTGACCCATCAGGCGTTCAAGTGCGCCTGGTTTATCGTGAATGCCCAGTTTGCCGACAATGGTTTCGCTTGCCTTGTTCAGCCCGATGATTTCAACTTCAGCACCTTCGCGACGAAATTTGAGTACTGCCATGTCTAATGCGGCGACACTGGACAGATCCCAGATATGCGCGCCACTGACATCAATGATGACCTTGTCGAGTGCTTCCTTGAAATCGAATGCGGCCATGAAGTCTTCGACCGAGGCGTAGAAAAGCTGCCCGTCGATCACATAACGGCGGGTTCCACCATCATCTTCTAGCGTGTTCTGCACGGCAAATTCTTCCGAGATCTTCCACGCGAAAAACACGCCGGAAAACAGCACACCTACGCCTACTCCGATGGCAAGGTTGTGTGTGGCCACTACCACGATAACGGTCGCGATCATGACGATCGAGGAGCTGCGTGGATGGACTGCCAGGTTCTTTATCGATGACCAGCTAAAGGTACCGATACTGACCATGATCATGATGGCCACGAGAGCGGCCATGGGAATCTGTTTTACCCAGTCACCGAGAAACACGATCATCAGGATCAGAAAGATGCCTGCACAGAAAGTGGATAATCGACCGCGCCCACCGGACTTCACATTGATGATTGATTGCCCGATCATCGCACAGCCGGCCATTCCGCCGATAAAGCCGGTGGCGGTATTGGCGATGCCTTGACCGATGCATTCACGATTCTTGTCACTCTTGGTATCGGTCAGTTCATCAACAATTGATGCGGTCATCAGGGATTCGAGCAAACCCACCGCTGCGACCGCAACCGAATAGGGGGCAATGATTTTCAGGGTTTCAAAATTAAGTGGGATGTCGGGCAGCAAAAATACCGGCAAGGTCGACGGTAGCTCACCCATATCGCCCACGGTTCGGATATCCAGTCCAAGTGCGATCGATACAATGGTCAGGATGATGATGCATACCAACGGGGAAGGTACTGCCGAGGTAAAGCGAGGCAGGATATAGATGATCAACAAGCCAGCCGCCACCATGATGTAGGTCAGGTTGGGGACGTCAATCAGCTCGGGCAATTGCGCCATGAAGATCAGAATGGCCAGCGCGTTGACAAAGCCTGTCATGACCGAACGCGAGACGAAGCGCATCAGGTAGCCGAGTTTGAGCATGCCGGCAACAATCTGAATAAGCCCAGCGAGAATGGTCGCGGCCAGCAGGTATTGCAGACCGTGATCCTTGACCAGGGTCACCATCAAGACGGCTGTCGCGGCGGTAGCCGCCGAGATCATGCCGGGGCGCCCACCCGTGATTGACACGATGACGGCGATGGAAAACGAGGCATACAGGCCGATCTTGGGATCAACACCTGCGATGATACTGAAGGCGATGGCTTCGGGTATCAGGGCGAGGGCGACAACCAGTCCGGCGAGAATGTCTGCGCGCGTGTTACCCAGCCACTCTTGCTGCAGGCGCGGCAATCTATCTTGGTTCAAGCGGATTCCTGTCGGCGGTGCGACCACCGGAAATCGGGGCCGTAAAGTACATGAATACTAGTAGTATCGCGGCCAAAACGGGCGGAGATTTAGATAAGAGTGTTATGCCGCACTTTCATTTTCCATCTGAATCAAGATTTTCCGGTGTTTTTCCAGACAATGTAATCGCCTTCGTCGCCGTCGCTTGATGCGTAATAAGGCCCTGGCTGGCGATAGACAGTGCGTAGACTGCCTGCTGACTCCATCTCGGCGATGGTCCGCGCAAAACCGCCACTGTCCCAGACAGCGTGATGGACGGTGCAGGCGAGAATCCCGCCTGGGACCAGAATACGCCACAACTCAGCCAGACAATCTGCGCCGACGTGGGAGTGGGTGAAAGTCCCCGTGCAGATCATCGCATCAAATCGATTATCCGCGAGCATCGTGAGCGCGGTGGTCAGATCAGCCTCGATCAGTGTTTGGTAAATGCCGCGACGAGCGGCGACCGCCAGCATCTCGGGTGAGAAATCGAGTGCATGAAGTTGGGTGAATCCCGCTGCATGTAAGGCAACACCGGCTAGTCCGGTCCCTGACCCGATATCGAGCACCTGGGAGTCGAAAGAATTTATATGTTCAGCGAGTAATTTTGCCGTTAGCTGCGGAGTCAGATAGCCTAGATCGTCGACCATCGAGCGGTCGTAGGTGTTCGCCCAATCTCGATACAGCGCTTTTGAATCCGCCGCCGAAGATAAGGCGTAGGCGCGTTGAACCAGTGCTTGGGCATCATCATCTGCCGTTATCAGACTCTTGTCCATGCTGTGTGTGTCCTTGGCCTCACCTACAATAGAGCACCATAACCGACCAGCTGTCGAGCTCGCAACGTGTCTCAAGACACCCTTTTATCAAACTCTCATGCAGGCTCTCGACCACTCGCCGGAATTGGCCTGCTGGTGATAGCCACATTCACGTTCGCCGTGCAGGACGCCATTACCAAGCAACTGACGCATCTGGTACCAGTGTCGCAGATTGTGGCGACGCGATTCTTCGCGTTTTCGATATTGGCGATTATCATTGCGCATTTTTCCCTGGGCTTGAAAGTCGCGGTGCGTTCAGCGTTTCCGCTGCGCCAGACGGTGCGCGTATTGATCATGTGTTTCGAAATTGGCTTGTTCGCCTATGGCATTCGATTTCTAGGTCTGGCCGAAATGCACGCTATCCTGGCTTGTTTTCCGCTGATCGTGACAGCCTTGTCCGTACCGATGTTGGGTGAGGCAGTGGGCTGGCGACGTTGGCTTGCCGTAGGCGCAGGCTTTGTTGGCACCTTGATCATTCTGTCGCCGGGTGCCGAGGTCTTCGATGTGTACGCCTTGATACCGCTAGCGTGTGCGTTCCTGTATGCGGTGTATAACCTGATGACGCGACGCCTTTCGCGACATGATTCTTTCGAGACCTCGTTGCTCTATTTTGGTTTGGTCGGGTTTATCGCCTCCATTATTGTGGCCGTACCACAATGGCAATCGATGGATCGTGCCAGCGCGGGTATGCTGCTGGCGATCTGCTGCACGTCCGTGTTCTCGCATCTGTTGTTGATAAAGGCGCTGGAATGGACGGCCGCTGTCATCCTGCAGCCATTCAACTATCTGATGCTGGTGTGGGCAATTCTGCTCGGTTATGTCATCTTTGGCGAGACACTGGACTCGATGGAGCTGCTTGGAGCATCCATCGTCGTGTTGAGCGGTATCTTTATCGGTTATCGCGAGTATCGATTAGCGCGTGCTTAAGCATCCAGCGCTTCAAGCGCATCACTGGCACGGCTGAACCACAGTCGCGAAACGAGTGTGTCCTTGGGAAGTTGTATGCCCAGTGTGTCGATACCGGTGTGGCGTTCGCGGAGTTCGGTAAAGATACGGCGAGCCAGTTCGTCGTGCCCGATTTCTTGTTGGGCAATGGCCTCGCTGTAGAGCGCAGTGTCGTAGTAGGTGGTATCCGGATACTGCTCGCGCAAGCTCTGCATGGTGCTTAGCGCAGCCTTGTAATCGCGGCGATCCATCAACTGCATGTATCCTTGCAGATAAAGCGCATCATCGGCAAGGTAGCTGTCTGCTTGCTTGGCCAGCAGCTCGTCAAGTTCAAGACTTGCGGTCTCGAACTCACCAGCTTCTCGAGCATCCAGTGCGCGAAGATACAGATGCAGGTCTTCTCCGTCGCCATACACAATTGACTCGTTGATCACAGGCAACTTGATCGCTGCGCGTTGCTTGTTGACAGTGACCGGCTTTCCGGCAATGTACTCGGTATAGCTTTTTCGAGCCGAAGCGTAGTTGCCCGATTTCTCGAAGTCTTTTGCTGTGTAGTAGTTTTGTTCGTTGATGTTGACCGACTTTTCAACTTGTACGATCGTGTCATAATCGACGACGAGGTCGGCAAATTTACGTCCATCGGTTATCGGCGCAAAAGTGACACGAACCTTGATTGCTTGTGCTGGTTGCAAGGTAATGTCATCGTAGAGGTCGGTGACGAATTCTTCAGAGTCAGCACCCATGATGCTGACACTGTTAAGTGGATACAGATCAGCACCCCGATTGGCGATTTCTATTTCCTGTGTCGCTGTCGTACCGACGTCACGCGTACCGAAATAGAAATCCTTTGTAGACACATACAAGAAGGTGTCATCCACCTTCGTGCCGGGCAAGGAATCTGACGAACCACCGCAGGCTTGCAGCAAGGCGATGGTGATACCGGCGCATACAGCGCTGCGTGTAGTTCTTATTGCAGACACGATTTATCCTTGTATACCTGACTTAAGCCGCTTCGGCGTGGTCGGAGCTATCGTCGTTGGCGGCCGATGTGTTGGCGTTGCCATCAACCTGGAAGTAATCGAGTGCCAAACGGCAGTTTTCTATCGCCTGGCGCATGTCAATTTCAGATGGGGTTTCACCGTCGTTGTCGTCACCGGCTACGGCCTCGATGCCGTTTTTCGCCTCAGCAATTTGCTCGCGAACCGATTGCATGGCATGTTCAAGTTCAATGGCGATTTCACCAAAATCAAGGCTGTCACTGGCACGCAATCTCACATCGAGGTTACCGTTACCGACTTCTCGCAGGCTACGTTTGATCGCCAGGATAGGTTGACCAAGGCGCCGTGTTATGAAGATACCGAGAGCGACAGTAATGACGGCATTGACGGCCAGCATGGCGAGCAACCACTTGCCAAGCACCGAGCCGAGAGCCGGAATTGTCTCATTGGCCAGGGCCATGTCTTCGGAGACAAATAGCAAAGGGGCCATGCCTTCGAGCAGGCGTCCCAGCATCTGGTGGTAGAACAAGCCGACCAGCGCCGTTGTGACGATCAGATAAATGACCGAGAGACTGATTACTCGACGGATTTCGTGTGCCTGAAAGGTCTTGTCGCGAAACAGCGAGAGCAGAAAATTGGAATCGGAGGAGCGAGCCATGGCAATCTATCGCGTTTGAAACGTTATGAGAATTGTCGGCGTGCCGACCAACAACTTGACGGTTTGCGCACAAATCAGTCAGTCTCGGCTCGCTATACTTGTGAGCTGGTTCTCACGATAAGCTCCAATTCGGTGAATGCTGACGTGGTGGAGATGGTTGACCCGGGAACGGCGTTCTCGCTCGTGGGCGGAAACTACGTGATGTTTCTTCACTGCGTCATTTTTAGTCGTTAGATCACGCCCCGATCACAGCAACTTTTGAACAGATAATCACCAAGGGAAAATAAGCAATGAAGCATAACCAGCCCTTGGGTGGTAACGACATGCCGCGTTTTGCAGGCCCGGTGACCATGATGCGCTTGCCGACTGCCGCGAGTGCAAAAGGGCTGGATGCGGCGTTCGTTGGTGTGCCGATGGATATTGGTGCGTCGCATCGCAGTGGCACGCGTTTTGGGCCACGTCAGATACGCGCCGAATCGGCGATGCTGCGGCCCTACAATATGGCCTCGCGCGTCTCACCGTTTGATGCCATGCAGGTGGCAGATCTTGGCGATCTGGCGATCAATACCTTCAACCTTGCGCGTAGTATCGAGATCATTGAAGCGGGTATCAGCGATATCCTCGCGCACCAATGCATCCCGCTGACGCTCGGTGGCGATCACACGCTCAGTCTGCCGATTCTGCGAGCCATGGCGAAGGTTCACGGGCCGGTCGGTCTGGTACATGTCGATGCCCATGCGGATATCAACGAACACATGTTTGGCGAAGAGATCGCGCACGGGACGCCATTCCGGCGAGCCGTGGAAGAAGGCTTGCTGGATACGTCACGCGTTATTCAGATTGGTTTGCGCGGGACCGGTTATGCCGATGATGACTTCGACTGGCCACGACAGCAGGGCTTTCGCGTCGTGCAGGCGGAGGAATGCTGGCATCGCTCACTAACACCGCTGATGGAGGAAGTTCGCGAACAAATGGGTTCAGGACCAACCTATCTGAGCTTTGATATCGACAGTTTGGATCCGGCCTATGCACCGGGAACCGGAACGCTCGAAATTGGTGGTTTGACCACCATCCAGGCGCTGGAAATCATTCGTGGACTGAAAGGGGTGAATCTGGTCGGCTGCGATCTGGTTGAGGTGTCTCCACCGTATGATCAGGCGGGTACCACTGCACTGATTGCCGCCAATCTCTTGTACGAGATGTTATGTGTGGTACCTGCGCCTCAGGAGCGGGTCTGAACCGGGTTTACATCACTTGAGTGGTCGTTACACGAGAGAGCCGAGGAATACGACAAACAACACCACGCCAAGTGCCAGCAACGACACGTTCAACCACTCTTTGGAGCTGCCCTTGGGTCCGTTCTCCATCCATTGCTTGGCCACTGGAATCATGCGAATGATCATGAAACCCATCAGTGCAGCGGCTGCGATTTTCATCCAGATGCTATCCACGTCATGTAATCCTTGAGTTGAAATGAAACCGGGCCACAAGGGCCCGGTTTTGAACATCATATTTACAGCGCCGTACGTCGAAATCGACCTCGGCTACCGGACAGATCCCGGATCGTCCCGGACTTCGGGGTTTTAGTCGTCGCCCATGATTCCCAGCAGATGCAACAGGCTGGTGAACAGATTGAAGATATTGATGAACATGGACACGGTAGCGCGGATGTAGTTGGTTTCACCCCCGTTGACGATACGACTGGTGTCAAACAGGATGAAGCCGCTCATCAGCAGCACCATGGCAGAGGATACTGCGACGCTCAGTGCCGGGATGTTCAGGAAGATGTTCAGTACCGCTGCACCGAAGACGACGATCAGGCCGACAAACAGCATGCCACCCATGAATTCGAAACGCTTCTTGGTGGTTAGAACATAGGCGCTGAGTGCGAGGAAGATGGCGCCCGTGCCGCCGAGTGCCGTGGCGACTGTTGCCCCACCGTTCGGTAGACTCAGGTACGAGCTGAGCATCGGGCCGAGGCCGAAGCCGAGAAGACCAGTGGCGAGAAATACAATGCCGATGCCAGCACCGGAATTCTCAAATTTTGGCAGAACAAACATCAGAATGACCATGGCCGCGCCGAGCGTGATTAGCCCTGTCATCGGCGGCATGTTAAGGCGCATGGAAATCATCGCCATGATCGCGCTGAACAGCAGCGTCATGGACAATAGCGCATACGTATTACGCAGTACGCGGTTGGTGGATAATTCCCCTTGTTCGGACCGGGTTATTGTATTGGTATCTTGCATTGCTCTCTTAGCTCCTCGTTGGCGTTATGCCACATATAAGGTGTTACGACTAACCTAGGTGTCTAGTTTAACCGACTTCTTGGAATTATCGGTCTGTCACTTCAAAGGATCGGCACAAACCTCTCACAACTGTAAAAAGTAGGGGCTACGCGACCATTGTTCAAGATCTGGCGGAATCTGGCAGCCTTTCGCACAGCCGTCCCAGTTTAAGCTACAATTGCCGGCTCGGAGAGGTGGCAGAGTGGTCGAATGCGGCGGTCTTGAAAACCGTTGACTGTCAAAGGTCCGGGGGTTCGAATCCCTCCCTCTCCGCCATTT
>CAYUZB010000047.1:0-26970 GCA_964449565.1 uncultured Granulosicoccaceae bacterium
CTGTTGTTGATGTGTTGAACGGTGCTGCCGGCGAATTCCAGTTCAATCAGGCGATAGGGAGGCCGACGCTTTCGTCGTATTTGAGGGTAAATATGACCGTGGGAAAGCGCTTTTCTCAGATCTTGCGGCGATCGCTGGATGTACCGGCCCCACACCTCAGTGATGAAAAAGCCCTGTTCGATGACGCCGTGAGGCGGCGCTGCGGGGTAATTCGGGTTAATTCCGCTGAAGGTCCTACTTCTCATAGAGACTGTAGAAGCGAATCAGAAGCGAATCGGGTATATCCAACAACACTGAAGTAGGCCAGTTAGGTGTCGGCGCGTTTCGGCTGAGTATAGGCGCGTCTCGGCAAGGCATCTGCAGCTGTCGGCTGCCGTGCAATTACGGTGACGAATATTCCCGTGCACTGATACCATGGCTTTTTCGTTTTTTTTGATGGATCTTCACATGAGCGCCATAGTTGCCAGCGGATTGACAATATCGAAGCCACTTTACGATTTTGTGATAAACGAAGCACTGCCTGGAACAGAGGTCAGTGGCGATGCGTTTTTCGCAGGCCTTGCGGGCATTATCGATGATCTGGGTCCGCGCAATTTGGCGATGCTGGCGCATCGAGATGAATTACAGAAAAAGATCGATGCATGGCACAAGGCGAATCCCGGGCCTGTAGAGGCAGCCGCGTACAAAAAATACCTTCAGGAAATCGGTTACCTGCAGCAGCCCGTCGCTAACTTTTCCGTCGAGGTCAGCAATGTTGATCCTGAAATCGCCTCCATTGCAGGTCCCCAGTTGGTTGTACCGGTCAACAATGCTCGCTATGCCTTGAACGCTGCTAATGCAAGATGGGGCAGTTTGTATGACGCTCTTTATGGTACGGATGCTATCAGTGAGTCTGATGGTGCGGACCGAACAGCGGCGTATAACCCGGTGCGCGGTGAGCGAGTGGTTGCCTTTGCCAACAGTCTTCTTGATTCGGCGGTGCCGCTGGCACAAGGGCAATACCAGGATGTTGCCTCTCTAACAATTAACAATGGTGCCTTGCATGTGACGCTTGGCAATGCCAGTGAGATTGGCCTGAAGAATCCAAGCCAATGTGTCGCCTATACAGGCTCGGCTGATTCACCCGATTCCGTACTTCTGATCAACAACGGTCTGCATCTGGAAATTCAGATCGATCATGCTCACCCGATTGGTAAGAGCAATGCAGCGGGTATCAAGGATGTCTGGGTGGAGTCGGCCTTGAGCACCATTCAGGATTGTGAAGATTCGGTGGCCGCTGTTGATGCTGAAGACAAGGTTGGTGTTTATCGAAACTGGCTCGGTCTAATGCGTGGTGATCTCGAAGAACGATTCAGTAAAGGTGGCAAGGAGGTCGTGCGCGCTTTGAACCCTGATCGCCTGTATACCAGCCTTGACGGAAACCAATACGCCGTACCGGGTCGCAGCGTTTTGCTGGTGCGTAATGTCGGTGCCCATATGAAGACGGATGCGGTACTTGATGCGCGTGGCAATGAAGTACCGGAAACCTATGTCGATGCGATGGTTACGAGTCTTTGCGCCATTCACGATTTAAAGAAGAGCGCGGCAGACTCAAGAAACTCGCGCACCGGCAGTGTCTATATCGTCAAACCCAAGCAACATGGACCCGATGAGGTTGCCTTGTCAGTCGAACTGTTCAGCCGGGTCGAGAAAGCCTTGGGTATTGCTGCTAACACGCTGAAGATTGGCATCATGGATGAAGAGCGGCGTACCACGATCAATCTGAAAAATTGCATTCATGCCGCGCGAGAACGCGTGATATTTATCAATACCGGCTTCCTGGATCGCACCGGTGATGAAATACACACAAGCATGCAAGCCGGTGTCATGGTGCCCAAGGGCGAAATGAAAAATGCCGAATGGCTGGGTGCCTATGAGGACAACAATGTGGATGTCGGGCTGGCCAGTGGACTACAGGGCAATGGCCAGATCGGTAAGGGCATGTGGGCCATTCCTGATCAAATGGCGGCAATGATTGCAACCAAGCAAGGTCACCCGGAAGCCGGGGCGAATTGCGCCTGGGTACCATCTCCTACCGCGGCAACATTACATGCGATGCACTATCACAAGGTAAACGTGCAGGAGCGCCAGAGCGCAATTGCTGACCGTACTCCAGCCAGCCTCGATGCCTTACTCACCGTCCCACTCGTTGAACAAGGCAGAAACTTCTCTGCCGAAGAAATCCAGCATGAACTTGAAAACAATGCGCAGAGCATTCTGGGCTATGTTGTTCGCTGGGTGGACCAGGGCGTCGGTTGCTCGAAAGTGCCTGACATCAACGACGTCGGCTTGATGGAAGATCGTGCAACATTGCGCATATCGAGTCAAATTCTCGCCAATTGGCTGGCGCACGATATTGTTGAAGAAAAACAAATTCGCGATACAATGGAACAAATGGCATTGGTTGTAGACAAACAAAATGCCGGGGATCCGGCATATCGACCCATGGCACCTAATTACGATGCCAGCATTGCTTTTCAGGCAGCGCTTGAGCTAGTTTTAAGTGGTCATGAGCAACCAAACGGCTATACTGAGTTCGTCTTGACTGCGCGGCGGCGCGAAGTCAAATCACAGGTCTAATTGCCCTACCATATTTAAGGAGCCAAACTCGAATGACAAAACTAAAAATCGGAATCGCCGCGATGTCAGTGTTCATAGCTGGATGTGCTGCGGTTTCATCTGTAACTGCTCCATTCAGAGATGCAGATACTCGTTGGGCTGACTACAAGTCATGGACGAAAGTGGGTGATGGCGATACTGGAGACCCGACCAACTTTCTTGGCAACTTGCACAAAGGGCCAAACGGTTTTCGTAGTGTTTTCGTTAATGATGTCGGCGCTGAAGTACTGCAGGGCGATGGCCCTTACGTATACCCGGTCGGCACCGTTGTCGTGAAAGAGCAGTTCGACAACGAAGCGGATTATGAAGCGGACCGAAAAGCGGGTCACACGGTCAGTCTTAAGGTTTCCGACGATGCGGCTAACCCTTCAGACAACTGGATCTGGGCTGATAGCTTCAAAGGGACTGCCAAGGCGAGCCAGTTCTGTTCAGGTTGTCACACGATTGCTGCGGGAGACGATTTTGTCTTCACCAATCAAAAGTTGATTGACAAGCATAGTCAGTAAGCGTTTAAACGCTTGCCGAACACGTAAGTCGAAGGTGTGCGGTCACTCAGTGATCGCACGCCTTTTTCCGTTAGAACATGTCCATTTGCGCATCGGTCAATGTGCCAAAGCTTGTGTCCATGAAGTGCAATATGCCATCAGCTGCCGGTGCCAGTTGCTTGTCCAGGTAATGTTGGTAGTCCGGAGCCGATTCCAAAGCATCAACCGGTTCCGGTCCGTTTCGCGTAATGACATACCTGATCCAGCTGCCAGCTCTGGGTAGCTTGCGCGCCGCCTGCACATGCGGTGGCACATTACGCTGATAATCGCTTAAAGGGCGACGCAGGCGTTTGCGGTAGACAAGCTTGTCGTCCAGTTCGCCATTGCTCAACTGCTCGGCTGTGGTACGGACATAATCTTCAAACGGCTGATCCGTAAACACGCGCCGCAGCAACTCGCGCTGAAAGTCTCTGGCCAAAGGTGTCCAGTCGGTACGCACCGCTTCAAGCCCCTTGATCATCAACTCCGGTGAGTCGTCCTTGCCAGTGACAAGTCCTGCATAACGCTTCTTGCTGCCAGTGGCCATGCCGCGAACCGTTGGCATCAGAAATCGTTGAAAATGCGTTTCGAACTCCACTTCAAGGTGCGACTCAAGATCAAATTCCTTGCGCAGGCGTTTCTTCCACCAGTCGTTTAATGAATTCATCAGTTCATCGCCGATTCGATGGCAGGCGGTGGTCGACTGAGCGGTGTCGATGTGTACGAACAAGGAGTCCGTATCGCCATAAATAACCTTGTAACCTGCGTCTTCTATGAAATCTCGCGAGTCGTTGATGATTTGATGTCCGCGGCGGGTAATACTGGAAGCGAGCCTCTGGTCATGGAATCGGCAACCGGTCGTACCCAAGACACCATAGAAGGAATTCATGATGATCTTGATGGCTTGTGACAACGGCGCATTGCTTGTGCGTTTGGCTGCATCTCGTGCATGCCAAAGCTCCTCGATCAAACCCGGGAGAATATGCTGGTGTCGCGAAAAATTTGCTTCGACAAACCCCGGTACCGGATCATCACCGGGGACCGCGAGACCTAAGGGATCAACGAAAAACGTTCGAATAATACTCGGGTACAGACTTTTGAAATCCAGCACCAGGACATCGCGATAGAGTCCGGGTATCGAATCCATGACAAAGCCGCCTGGGCTACCGCCATCGTCGCGCGCACTGACATCCGGGGCAACAAAACCTTCACGGTGCAATTTTGGCAGGTACAGATTGTCGAAGGCCGCAACCGAACCACCGAGACGATCAAGGGCTAGTCCGGTCAGATTGGCACGTTGCACGGCAAATGCGATCAGATCCGCCTTGATGAAGATGTCGTTCACCAAGGTACAGTCTCGTAGGTTGTAATCGGCGAGCTCCGGTTTGTTGTCTCGGAACCGTCGATTGATCTCGGCCACCTTGTCCGAATCAGTACTGATCAGCTTGCCAACGCCGAGTAACTCATGCGCAACATTGTCGAGTGAAAAACTATCGAATGCCCAGAAACCTGCTTTCAACTGGTCGATGCCATCGAGCACCGCGCGTCCAGGAACGCGTGCGATACGCGGAGAACCCGGATTGCCGGGTTGCAGCACAGCGGCTGTTGCCCCTGCACGACCCAAGGCAAAGGGTATATTCAAGTCCTTGCATTTTTGATCGAGAAAGTTGAGGTCAAAATTGATAACAGCCCAACCGGTGATAATGTCCGGATCGATCAGTTTCATCCAGTTAAGAAATGCCTTAATTAACGCTTCTTCCGAGTCGCAGTAGTGCAAGGTATAGCCGTCACGCCTTTCGTCATTTGCTTCACCACGCATGAACACGACCGCATGCGCATAGTCTTCAGCGCGCAGTGCATCATGACCATGCCCGGTGTTGTCACCTAGTAGAGCGCCGGCAATCGAGTAAAGCTCACGTGTGTTGGCGCGCGTCTCGATGTCGATCGCCACCGCCTTGAGCGTGGGTTCAAGCGTCACTGGCACAAGCTTCGGATTGCGTACCTGGCGTACGTTTTTATGCATGCTGATGTCACCATGAACCTCCATCCCGGCGTGAATGAAGCGTTCCATCAGAAAGCGGTCGACCGGCTTGATATCCGATTCGCACAAAGGCGTGTCGGTTTGTCGTAACTGTTGCAAATCTCGATGACGCCGAAAGTACAATGCGTCGACTGCATCGCCGTGTAAAAGAGACAGCTCAAGTGGCTTGCGACGTGCGCTAGCGGGCAGGGTGACGGGGACGCTGCGTTCAATGAAACAGACTGATTCCTGCGCGTCTATCTGGACATGCAATGGACCATCGACCGTGGCCAGCCACAGCGAGAGCTCGATGCCTTGTGGCGTATCGCGCCAACCGCGCGAGACCAGATATCCGCTAGTGACCATGGTCGTAGTGTACGAGAAGCCTCGTGTAACATGGGCAGACGTTTTTACGGTTTTGAGCCATGATTCGTTACTTTTCCGGTGTGGTACTACTACAGATCGTTACCTTGGCACTGTTCTGGGCAAGTCTCGGCAGCGAATTTGATGAAATATTGATTCGCTCGGTACTGCCCGCAGCATTGATTGCTTTGGTCACCGGATTCTGGTTTTCCAGCATCGCGCGCTCTGATGGAGAGCGCTTGCGGGCCGATATGATCGAACGTCACGCGGCAGAAAAAGAAAAGCTGTTGCAGACTGCGGAAAAGTCACGCACCGACATTCTGAACAAGGCTAACGTTGACCGTGAAAGCATCGTGGTCCAAGCGAGTACGGAACGAGAACAGCTCTTGCGTCAGGCGCACAAGGATCTGTTGCGCCATGAAAAGAGTGTCAGTCGTCGCGCCAATTTCAAAGTCGGGCTTGCATTTGCCGCTACCACGGCGGCGGGCGTCTTGCTGCTGATCACCGAATTGTTGACCTTGGGTTTGCTGACCATTACCTCAGCCGGTGGTGCTCTCGGCGGTTACCTGTTTCGCTGGAAGCAGACTCGGGATTTACCGAGATTGATCAATCCGGACAAAGCGGGAGTGGTAGACGTCAACCAGACGCCTAGCAAAGGCGAGGTCATTGAAGTTTTGCCGGCCCCCACCGACACCTCAGACCGGACCGGTTGACGCTCGGACAATCAGTTCCGCAGGAATCAACACATCGTTGACCTTGTCGCGATCACCCGACACGCTTCGATCAATCAGTGATCGGGCGGCGATCTGTCCGATTCGTCTGGCTGGCAAGCGCACGGTTGTCAGACCCGGTTCGATCACCGCCGAACTTTTGAAATCGCCAATACCTGCGACCGACAGATCATCAGGAACCGATATTTTTGCCTTGGCGGCTGCATGCAGCACACCGTGGGCAATAACATCGTTGCCGCAAATGATGGCAGTCGGTCGTTCGTCGGCAAACATGTCGAGCGCAATAGACTTCGCGATGGCACCATCATAGGGGCAATTGATATCCCACGCCGAACGTACGGTGACGCCAGTGGCGGACAGTGTTTTGATAACCCCTTGTTTTCGATCGCGTGCGCGATCATTGTTTTGCGTGTCTGGAAAAATCAACGCAAAATCACGGTGACCGAGATCGAGCAGGTGCTGAGTGACGTGAGCCGCACCTTGCCGGTTGTCCGTACCGACACAGGGGATTTCTCCTGCGCCACTGGCGTTCCACAAAGACACGACGGGTATCTCACGGACTTTCAACATCTCCAGTGCAACGCGCGAATGATCACGTCCGACAATGGCGACAGCATCGATGCGGCGTTCAAGCAGGGAGCGGATGATCGTCACTTCGCGATCCAGGTTGTAGTTATGACTTGCAATCAACATCGTTCGGTCATGCAGATGCAGTTCGGCCGAGAATGCTTCGATCAATTCAGAGAAAATAGCATCGTCGATGGTTGGAACAACCAGACCCACCGAGCCGCTCATGCGATTGTGCAGGGAGCCGGCTACACGATCTCTGATATAGCCGAGTGCTTCGGCTGCCTCTTCGATGCGTTTGCGCGTGTCGGGACGGACCACTTTCGGATCGTTGAAACATCGAGAAACGCTTGCGGCTGAAACTCCCGCTCGACTGGCTACATCGAGTATGCCCGGCGCCCCTTTGCGAGAACGTTTGCGCGGCTGAGATGAATTTGCCATTGTTGCAATGTAAACGTTTGCATTTTTATTTTCATCCATAAAGGTAACAATGAAAGAAAGCACGGATCCGTTTGGATGGAATTTCTGCAGTATTTTGCCGGTGTGATAGCGTTGGCCTGTTCAAACGCCCGGATAGAGTCTATTTTCTGGCGGATTTACCCAAGGGCCCGTCCGGCAAAATTCAGCGCAAGCAGCTGTCAGGTTTACACGCCGAGAAAATACTCAACGGTTGATGTGGACGGTGTACGGTTAATGCGGACGTTGTTAGCTTAGCTACTTTGTTGCTTCAACGGCGCGTGCTGATTGTCGTGTCGACACGTGATCGGGTCCAAGTACGCGTGTCTGAATAGCCAGAGCTCCACGAAACAACTGATTGGCAAGCTTGCGTTCAGCGAGTGCATCATGCACCAATCCTAAGTTGTACAAGGTCGATGCTGACAAAAAGTGATCTTCGCCGTACTGGTTATTCTTGATGCGAAGTGATTCCTCAAGAAGCGCGCGTGCCTCGAATTGATTGCCGTCGAGGTGTTTGATGATGCCGAGGAATTCCATGGTCGTTGCCGTTTCCTGATGTTCTTCACCGAGCGCAATTTTTTGGTCGTTCAAGGATTGTTCGAACAGCTGTTCCGCGTTTGCATATTCACCTTTGCGCCACAATAGCAGTGCTTTCTGATTTCGACTGCGGGCGGTCAATGGGTGTCGTTCGCCATGTAAAAAACCGTTTATTTCCAGCGCTTCGTTAGCCAGAGGCAAGGCCTTGTCATATTTTCCCATTTCACCATACAGCTTGGCCAGAGACGCGACTGTTTTGATGGTCTCTGCATGGGTATTGCTGAGACTGTTTCGTTGGATTTGCAAAGCTTCACTCAGGAGCGGTTCCGCATCGTAGTGCTTGAGTCTGACTACGTGGAATGCGGCGAGGTTGCGTAAGGCCACTGCGGTGCGAGGGTCGGTTCCATCGAGATAGGTCTTGTGTATCAAGACCGAATTATCAAGTAGCGGCTCAGCTTCCGTGAGTTGCCCGAGCGTTGTTAACAAACCACCGAGATTCGTCATTGACCAGGCAGTCTCGACGGCATCATCGCCCAAGATTTCTTGTTGCGTTGCCAATGATTTACGTAGCAGCTCTTCGGCTTCAGCGTGACGAGATTCGCTGACATACAGAGACGCAAGATTGGTCTGTGCGCGTGCCGCTTCGACTGAGTGCTCGCCGCTGATTCGAATATAGGTGTCGAGTGACTCCAGATAAAGCGCTTCTGCTTCGTCAAACTTCGCCTTGTATTGTAATTCGACAGCGCGGTTTTGCGACAGATTGGCGTTTTCGAGGTCAGCGCGATCCTGTAGCAGCTGCTGCTCTGCAAGTCGGTCGCCATTGCCAGCACAAGCTGTAAGACAAGTTATCAGGATACTGGCGACAATCAATAGTCGGTTTGGCAGGCGTACACGGCTCATGAGTCAATCCACTGCGGGTCATAAGCAGTAACGGCGGTATGCCTGAACCTATCAGCGGACTTTATTCAAAATGAGAACCATGTCCGTAAACGGTGTGAGCCGGATCAGATTTCGGCTCAAGCGGGAGTAATGCCGCGCAGACGCTCGCCACGTCGGCGTAAAAGCTCGGCAACTGTCAACAGCATGATCGAAAGTATGACCAGTATCGTCGCGACAGCAAGAATCGTCGGCGAGATTTGTTCACGAATACCCGACCACATCTGACGCGGAATGGTGCGTTGTTCAACGCCGGCGATAAACAGCACCGCGACGATTTCATCCAGTGATGTAATGAAAGCGAACAGTGCGCCTGAAATCATGCCTGGTGCAATCAGCGGCATGATGATCTTGCGAAAGGTCGTCCAGCCACTAGCACCCAGATTTTGCGACGCGCGAATCAATGAGCGGTCAAACCCGACGAGGGTAGCTGTGACCGTAATGATAACGAAGGGTACGCCCAAGGTGACGTGAGCCAGTACAACGCCCCAGAAGGTTTGGGCCAGACCAATCTCGGAGTAGAAGAAGAACATTCCTGTCGCGGTAATGACGAGCGGCACGATCATCG
Source organism: uncultured Granulosicoccaceae bacterium (assembly GCA_964449565.1). GTDB lineage: Bacteria > Pseudomonadota > Gammaproteobacteria > Granulosicoccales > Granulosicoccaceae > Granulosicoccus. Next base: position 9,361 of record CAYUZB010000047.1, read on the forward strand.
GTGAGATCAGTATGCTGGTGATCAAAGAACGAAACGGCATATTCGGTTGCGACAAACCGAGAGCGGCTAGTGTGCCGAGCGCCGTGGCGATGATGGTCGAGATGATTGCGATGGCGAAGGAGTTGCGAGCGGCTCTTATCCATTGGGCATTGTTCCAGGAATCGGCAAACCATGCACCCCAGGAGGAGGCATCGGGGTTAGCCATGCCATTGGTGAAAATATCCTTGTACCAGCGCAAGGAAAAGGCTTCCGGATCAAGCTTCATCATGCCTTCGGTAAAAGAGAAGTACGGCTCGACGTTGAATGACAACGGAATGATGATCAGGATGGGTAGTATCAAAAAGAGGAAAATCAGCGCGCAGCACAATAGATATAGCTTGTGCAGTATGTGCTCCGACAGAGAGGCGTATGGCGGTAATTTGATCATCTCTGTTACCCGAATTTAAGATTGTCGACGCCGACAAACTTGTTATAGAGCCAGTACATGACCAGTACCACAGCCAGGAGCAGGGTGCCCAAGGCCGCAGCTAATGACCAGTTGAGCGACTTCTGCATGTGAAAGGCAATCAGATTGGAGATCAACAAACCATCCTGACCGCCCACAAGTGCCGGTGTGATGTAGTAGCCGATGGCCAATATGAACACCAGCAAGGTACCGGCTGCAATGCCAGGCAGAGTCTGTGGAAAGTACACGCGACGAAACGCGTAAAACCAGTTCGCGCCCATCGATCTGGCTGCTCGCAGATAACTGGGTGGAATCGTTTTCATGACCGAAAACAACGGCAACACCATGAAAGGCAGCAGGATATGCACCATGGCGATGATCGTTCCAGTCTGGTTGTAAATCATCTGTGGTCGAGAGTCATCAGAGATGATGTTCGCCCAAACCAATAAATTGTTTATGACTCCATTGCTTTGCAAGATTGCAATCCAGCTGGTCGTACGCACCAGTAGTGATGTCCAGAATGGTAACAACACCAGAATCATCAATAGATTTGATGTCTTTAACGGTAACACTGACATCAGGTAGGCGATTGGAAAAGCAAGTACCAGGCAGATAAAGGTAATCAAAAAAGACAACCACATCGTACGCCCGAATATCTTGACGTAAATGCGGTTTTCATCCGACTTGAGTTCGATCTCACCGTCGGAATTGTATTGTCGATCAAGGGCAGCTACATAGAACCCGGGTGTGTAATCTTTGCTGATGCGTTTCAGCGTGCGCCAAAGATTAGGGTTTTCCCATTTTTTATTCAGTTCGAAAAGCGCTTCCTTGTAAGGGCCTTCCGTAATATTCCTGACCTTGCGCCCTGTTGATTTGAATAAACTGCCAGTGCCGGGAATTTCATAGTTAGTACGTACAGCGATGTTACCGATTGTCTTGCCAGGTTCTCGATTGGTGCGTGCTTCGGTCATGTTTTTGACAAACAATTCGAAAACAGCCTCTGGCGGGTATTCGCTTTTGGACTCATCCCAATCCTGTATTGCCTGGGCAAAATCAGGCAGGACGTTTGTCGCGATCGGGTTGTTAACCGATCTGATCAACATCTTGCCAATAGGCCAGACGAAGGAGATCAGTAAAAACGCTAGCAAGGGGACGGTCAGTAAAAAGGCACGAAATTTTGCCCGACGAGTGGTCTTGGCAAGTTTGGTTTTAAGTGGAACACCATCGTCCGCGTAAATCGGATCGTGCGCATCGACTGTAGCGGTAAGCGTTTGACTCATGGTGTTATGACCAACGAATTAACAAAAGATCGGGGCAGCATGATGCTGCCCCGAGTACTTATAAGCCAGACGAGGCCTTAGTTGGCAAGCCAGGCGTTGAATCGCTCGTTCAGCTGATCCTGGTTGTCGGCCCAGAATTCAAAATCATTGAGCAGGGCATTCGTCATGTTCTCAGGTGCTGTAGGCATCTGAGGACCCATGTCGATGTCCTTGTTGTGGAACTTGCCGACTAACGGCGAAGATGACTTACGAGCAGGGCCATACGAAATATAGGACGCTTGTGCCGCGAGCTGCTCTGTTGCAGTCGAGAAGCCGAGGAAATCCATGGCAGCATCCTTGTTCTTGGTACCTTTAGGTATTACCCACAGGTCAAGATCGAGAATCTGGCCGTCCCAGATGATGTCAAATGGCTTGTCTTCGCTGGCAACAGCGTTGAAGATTCGTCCATTGTAAGCGGTAGTCATCGCGACTTCACCATCGGCAAGCAATTGCGGAGGCTGTGCACCCGCTTCCCACCAGACAGCGTCGGCTTTGATTTTGTCCAGCATGGCAAATGCGCGATCAACACCTTCGTCAGTGCCGAGTACTTCATAAACATCAGCTGCGGCAACACCGTCAGCCATCAGAGCCATTTCCAGGTTGGCTTTAGGGTTCTTGCGAACACCACGCTTACCAGGGAATTTTTCTGTGTCGAAGAAATCAGCAATGCTGCTGGGTGCAGTTGGCATTTTTGACTTGTCATAAGCAAAGATCGTTGACCAAACAATGTTGGCAACTGCACATTCATGCAATGTACCTTCGATGAAATCGTCAGCCGCTGCAGTGCCATCAGGCGCCGCTGGCAATGCTGAGTGGTCAATAGGTTCGATCAGACCTTCGTCACAGGCACGAACTGCATCAGACAGTTCTACGTCAACCAGATCCCAGGTCACGTTACCGGCTTCAACCTGCGCCTTGATTTCAGCGATACCGCCGTTGTAATCCTCTGACACAATGGTATTGCCTGTCGCTGCCATCCACGGCTTGTGGTACGCCTCGACCTGGGACTTGGTATAGGCACCACCCCAGGAAACGACTGTAATAGAATCGGCTGCCTGTACAAGACCGCCACCAACCGCCAGGCTAACGCCTGCGGCTATGGGTGCAAAACGTCGCATAGCTTTCATTTTAATTCCTCTCTCTTACTAGTGATTCCCGAACGTCTGGGTTTTATTTGTCTCGGAGTCGGGACCCCTGAGAACGTGATGACTGCGGGCGTGGCTTTTTGTTGGCACTTGGAGGCGCATCAAGAGGCCAGTGCCCGGCAGTCCTCAGCCGACCATCCGATTTCGGCGGTATTGCCTTCTTGCAGAATCGAATGTTCAGCTGAATTAGGTACTTTGACGATAAATTCGTTAGTGCCGCATACGGACATGCGGGCGCGAATGTGATCGCCAAGATATATAAGTTCTTCAACCTTCGCACTGAAGGTATTGTTGACAGCGCCGTTGGCGGGTGATGTGACAACTCGCTCCGGTCGCAGCGACAAGGTGCAATTATCGCCTGGTGCTTCAACGTTTACCTTCAAGGCCTTGACGACAGATCCGTCTTCGACATCCACTACACACTCGCTGCCATTGATTTCGCGAACGGTGCCTGACAAACGATTGTTCTCACCAATAAACTGTGCAACAAAGGCGTTTTCCGGGCGTTCATAAAGATCAGCCGGTGGGGCAAGTTGCTGTATGACCCCGTCGTTGAAGACCGCGATTCGGTTTGACATGGTCAGTGCTTCACTCTGGTCATGGGTTACATAAACAACGGTCACGCCCAGTTGTTCGTGAATATGCTTGATCTCGTATTGCATTTGCTCACGAAGGTTTTTGTCCAGAGCGCCGAGTGGTTCGTCCATCAAGACAAGATCCGGATCAAATACCAAAGCACGGGCAACCGCTACGCGTTGTTGTTGCCCACCGGAGAGTTGGGCAGGTCGTCGGTGTCCAAACTCATCGAGTTGCACCATAGACAAAGCACGTTTGATACGAGATTCACGTTCGCTGCGGTCCATGCCTCGAACTTCAAGAGGAAAAGAGAGATTCTCCGCCACCGACATGTGGGGAAACAAAGCGTAGTTTTGAAACACCATGCCGATGCCACGTTTGTGTGGTGGCACGTTGTTGATTGGTTGACCATCGAGATAGATTTCGCCGTGAGTGGCGGGTTCAAAACCCGCGAGCATCATCAGACAGGTGGTTTTGCCGGAACCCGACGGGCCTAGCATGGTCAGGAACTCGCCCTTGGCGACGTCAAGGTTCAAATCTTTGACGACCAGATTTTCACCGTCGTAACTTTTTTGGACGTTGGTAAAGCGGACGAGTGGCTTGCCAATCTCACTCATGAGCTGGATTTCCGCTGCCAGACTGATCTATTCAACTCGTACAGCACACTGCTCATTAACACTGTATTCAAAGCGACCTCGTCGTTGTTCCTGATGTACGGGATAACAGCCCGTCTCGGGTCATTTTAATGCAAGCTACTCGGTAAGGCTTGTAAACTTTTAATGCTTGCATTGGCATGCAGTTTCAGACTCGCACGAAAACGTTTCAGACCTTACAGGAAGCCGGTATACCTCTATTTCCGTTTCCAATAATTACCAGATTTTCGGCTTGCCGATTGTCGTCTGCCCATAGCCCTCGGTAAGGCTATCAGGCAGGGTAATCGTTGGATCTACACCATACCGGTTTAAGGCCCGCTGTGGCAATCTTTGCGTGGTTTCAGAGCGCCTTTGTAGTCGTAATAGTGACAGAGAGCGTCTTATCGAAGCTAATTGGCACAGTTGCGGAACTTCTGCGGCGCTATCCAACCCTATTTTGAATTGAGTGTTCTTGCGATACTGGCTCAGCAGTGTGCTGGATCCAACGACGTCCGCGGTCGTGTGCCCGGATGTTTAAATGTGCCCTGATCAGGTGCAGCTGGTATGACGAAGTGCTCGAGTTACCTTCCCGGACCGGGCGATCACATCAACGCGAACACGACTGGCCGACTAGTCGAGCAATTTCTCTCGCGAGTACAAACGGCAGCTCATCCAAAGCAAACCGGCAGTCGCGGTAAGGGTGCTGAGAATCGAAATCAACACATGGCCTGTCAGCAGTTTTCCGCCCAGTACAGCAATCTCCAATAACTGATACTGGCTTAGCATCGGTATCGCGCTGGTCAACAGTGACGGTTGCAAGTTCAGATACTGCAGTGCGAAAAAGGGTGTCATTGGCAACACCATCATCAAACCCAAATAGGTTTGCGCCTCTTTGGTACTGCGAGTGATTGCTGACACCGTGACAAGGAGTGCGGAGACGAAAAATAACAAAGGGGTCGCAAGCAGGAAAGCTCTGGTCACCGTTGGCCCGTCAAAGCTGATTTGACCATCCAGAAGATCGACCGGGAACAATCGAAACAGGAGATAAATACTAACTGCCGTCAAAGCTCCCGACAGAGCCACGAAGGCAAGTGTCGCGCCGTATTTTCCAAATACTACAGCGGGTCGTGACAAGGGTAGGCTCAGCAGAGGTTCCAATGACTGACGCTCTCGTTCGCCAGCGGTGATATCTATAGCCAGATAGAAGCCCCCCATAACCATTGACATGATAAAGAGAAACGGCAGCAGGGATGCCAGAAGTTGTCCATTCTGACCTTCATCGGATACGTCGTTGTCGATGATATCCAGACTATTGAACACCGATGGGTCAATGCCGCGGTGTTGCAAACGCAAAGTGTTAAGGGTGAAGGCGTAACGACGTAATTCGCTCTCGACCCGTCGTTTGACCTTGGCAGATGATTTCTCTGCACTGTCAAAGTGCAAGGTGATTGGCGCTGGTCGACCTGCTCGCATCGCCTCACCAAACGAGTCGTTTATCTCCAGCACAACAGACTGCGACCCGATCTCGATACCGTTGCGATAATTATCAGGCGCTTCTACGGCGTCGATGTTTCGGCTATAAAGATACGCTATCAGTTGTGGTGCTTTGTCACCGTTGTGAACAGCAACTTCAATAACTTCATCAAAGTCGATCGAGACGCTTTTGAAACTGGCAATCAATGAACCACCGAGCAGTAGTGGCAACAGGACCGGGCCGAACAGCAAGGCATAGAACACCGTTTGACGATCGCGAATATTGTCAACGATCTCTTTGGCCATGACGACAAAGGCTTTCATGATTGGAGACCGCTAGCATCGACGAAAGCATCTTCAAGCGTAGCTTGTCCTGTGCGTGCCAGTATCTGATCAAGACTGTCGCACATTGATACAGCGCCATCAGAGATTATCGCGATATGGTCACACAGGGCCGAGACCTCCTGCATGATGTGACTGGAAAAGAGAATGCAATGTCCATCCGATGCCAGATTTCTGATGACTTCGCGCAGTCCTCGCGTCGCCATGACATCGAGTCCATTGGTCGGTTCATCAAGCATGATGGTTTGAGGCTTGTGGACAAGTGCTCTTGCCAGCGCAACCTTGGTTTTCTGGCCTTGTGAAAAGCCCAGTGCTCGCCGATCGGCAAACTTCTCGCAATGCAGCTGCTCGAGTAGTTCGCCAGTTCGTGTCTTTGCCTCTGTCTTTCCGAGACCACAGAGCCGAGCGTAGTAGTGAACGTTTTCGCGAGCGGTCAAGCGTGGGTAGACACCTGCATTGTGCGGCATGAAGCCTAGATGCTGACGTACGCCAAGTACGTCTTTCGCGACGTCCTTGCCATCAATAATTGCACGTCCGGCGTCCGGTGTAATCAAGGTCGCAAGCATTCTGAGACTGGTTGATTTTCCCGCACCGTTAGGTCCAAGCAAGCCGGTTATCTGCCCATCATTCGCGGTAAAACTCACCGATCGAACTGCGCGTACAGGTTCATCTCGGCGCTTGGCGCCTGGACGCTTGAAGCTTTTTTGAAGGTCTTCGGCGATGATCACGGTAGTGGACCATTTGCGTCGACAAAAAAGGCCGGTGTATGTATGCGCTCAATGCAATCTAGTGACAGGCTATCTACTGAGGCGGTTGCTACCAGTTGCGCCATGATCTGAGGTATGCAACCGAGTGGTGACTGCATATGACCTTGATCTTCGATGATGAGATGCACTTGGCGGGAGAGATTTTCTGCCACCAGATTGCCATAGGCTGGAGGCGTGACGGGATCGGCACTGCCGGATAGAATCAGGGTTGGTACGTCAGAGCTTACCGCGTCTTTGAAGTCGTCGTCGATCTGTCCAGCGGGCCAGGACTCACAGCTCGCTATCAAGGTGTCGACAACATCGTCACCGAGATAGCTGCTCTGGCCAGACGTGCTTTCGATCGCCTCGCTCATGAACGGTGCGTCTTCGGTGCAGACGACGGCATGGTGCAGGCCAGTTGCCAGCGAATTTCCAAGTGCCTTTGTTTGCAAATCTGCCTGGCGTGCCAATGGAGCGAAATTGTCATTGCTTATCGCATCACTAAGCATGGATGGAATCAAGGCTGCTGTCAGTGCGTTGTATGACATAAGCCTGATGGTGACTGCCAGATGGTTTCGGGTAAACGTAATCTCTTTGAGCTGGCCAGTGGCGACGTCTTCATAGGTGACGAGTCTCGGTGATGTTTCAAGGTCGGCAAACAGCTTGTCGGTGTCCAACTGGATATTCGGGAACCGGGCCTGGCAATCATCACTGGCGCGACAACGCGCGAAGACAAGATCGAGTGAGCGTTGTGCCAAGGGTGCGATATCAGGTCCAAGTACGATCGTTGGGGGCACAACCGCATCGAGAATCAAGGTTCTGACCTTGTCGGGATATCGGCGAAGATAATGCAGTGCGACTCGCGTCCCGTAGGAGATGCCATAGATATTCCATTTATCAATACCTAATAGCTCGCGTACCCATTCAATATCCTTGACCGCGACTGACGAGGTAAAAAAACGTGTGTCGATATCTTGTTTTTGGTAACAGATTCTGGCGTCATCGCGTACCTTGTCGAGATCAGGATCCAGCTCGAGTGCAGTACTGTCATGGGTTGTACCGCATTCCAATGGGTGAGAAGATCCGGTGCCACGTTGATCGATCAGTATCAGATCACGATCTTTGAGAATATGACGGAAAGCAGGGGCAACCGCGGCAAAGGATTCGATCGCAGACTGACCTGGACCGCCCGCGATTATGGTCAGAGGGTCTTTACTGGTGCTGCGTCTGTTCGCCTTGATGCGGGCGAGGGCCAGGGAGATTTTTCTGCCATCCGGATCGCCATGATCAAGTGGTACATCCAGAGACGCACATTCGCCCACCAGCGTCGCATTATCGCTACCGATCGAACAGCTTTTGAAGTCAACGCCTGCGGCATTTGCCATCGCCGTTGTCGTACTTGCTGCTACGCCCAATCCGAGCAGTACCAACGGGACGAGTCGAAAGGCAGATAAGATCACGGTCGTGACGGATTCAGGCAGTCGGAGGCTCTGAATGTTGCAAACCTTGCGCCACTGTTGTCTGAAGACAGTCGCAACGCTGTTGCCAGAGCAAATAAAGTGGGCTGGAACCATCCCAGCCGCCTAACTTGGGCGGGGGTTACAGTTCTTCGAGCACTTCCTCGAGCTGACGTCTGGCATTGCCAACCCAGTTGTCGCGTTCGATACGACCCGGGAATATTTGCAGCGCCTCGGCGATCTTTTCGATCTCGTGGCGTTTAAGCCCTGCCAGTTGCGAGTAGCTCGTTATTCCGAGCTTGTTCAACGCCTTTTCTGTGACGGGACCGATGCCGAAGATCTGTTTCAGATCATCACGTTGTTCAACCGGTTCAAACAATGGCTCATCTTCGTCCTGTTGTTCCGCCTCAGGCTCATCATTGCCTTCGAAATGGTCTTCGATGGCGGCTTCCGATTCAGCCACGGCAGCAGCATCCGACAAATCAACTTCATGTGGGTCAGTCTCGTCGACAAAAGCCGGATCGATCTGGTCGAAATCGGCATCCTGGCGAGCGTCGGTCGAATCCATTTCAGTGCTGTCAGACGTTTCGCCGACCGTTTCATCGAATGAATCGTCAATGGCCTGATCGGCTTCTTCTTCCAGATCGAGAGCCGCTTGCGGCGCGGTATCACCATCAGAGGGTTGCACGGCTGAGAGTTCTGCGTCTGTATCAGCGCCCTCTGTATCAGTGCTTGGTTCTGGTGATGTTCCGTGATTTTTCAACGCAATGACTTCACGACGTGAGAGGTCTAATTCGGCTTGGAGTTTCTTGTAGGCATTTTCGCGATCAGTCATCACTGAAAGCTGAGAGCTCAGAGATTGATTAGTATCGGTGATTTCACGCACTTTAGCTTCGTGCTTCTGCATCAGTTGGCGCACCAGCAACTGACTTTTTTCGAGATTCTGATTAAGTACGGGAATCTGTTTTGTGTCTTGTTTGAGCTTGTCGATTTCGGTCTGCGATTTTTGCGTCAGTTCGTCGAAGTCCTCTGTGATCATCGCGACGTCGGTTTGTGCTTGTGACAATTGACTGCTTTGTTGCAGCAAAACCTTGCGCATCTGTTCCACGCGTTTGAGGTTGCGAGAGCGATGCAGAATCCATCCGAGCGCACCACCGAGCGCTGCGGCCAACAGGAGGCTAACGGCAATTTGAGAGATGAGGTAAATCACGTCATTCTCCGGTTCGCTTTAACATTAGTTAGTGTAAGAGATTTCTATGCGTCGATTACGCGCACGACCATCTTCTGTGGCGTTATCAGCAATCGGTTGTGAGGCACCATAGCCTTGTGCGGTAACTTGTGCTGCCGACACGCCACTGGAGATCAGGTAGTCAGCGACCGCTTGGGCTCGTTCACGACTGATTCGCAGATTAACCTGTGGCCGGCCAGTATTGTCAGTATGCCCTGATACTCGTACCCGGTGTTCGGGATAGCCACGTAACAATTGAACGATACTTTCAAGCGCTTGGCGACTGCCACTGGCGAAGGCGGCGCTGCCAGGTTCAAAGATGACTTCTTCGGTTCTGATATTGCTGAGCGCTTGCTGAAAACGTTCGAGTTCGGCTCGGGCCTTGGCTTCCGGGTCTACCACACTCAAATCGTCCCAGACACTGCGGATACCTTCGATGCCCGCCATTTGTAGCAGTAGGCCTTCGCGATCGACCGTATTCTCGATCGAGCCACTGACAGTCAGCTCGCGACCATCGAGATTCAGCGCGACGCCAGTGAGCTGGTTAGCTGACAGGACCCCCAAAGCTTGGCGCTGCAGAGAGTTGGGGATATCTCGCACGTGGCCAGTTACCGTTATGACCAGAAGCGCGCCGCATACCAAAGCCAGAATCCAGGGCCAGATACCGGGTGCCTCGGGATCAGGGATGTCTAGATTGAGGGTGTGCGCGGACATTAGCGCGATAATACCACCCTGAACCGGTTAACACTTCGGGTTAATGAAGCCCAGTGTTACCGATTGTGTCATGCCGTTGGGCTAGAGGCTGTGTTGTTCCTTGAACGAATGCGTGCGAGGCGCGAAGAACGGCTTTTGGCAACTTGGGCCACGGCGTCCAATCGAGTGTCGGCGGCCTTATGCTCGACCACGCGGGCACCATTTCGAGTCTGCGCTGAAGTGGTGCTAGATGAATTATGCTTCGCCTCACGCAGGTGGGTCATTGCCTGTCGGGCAATATCAGCAGCCTTCTCAGCTTTTTCATTGGCATCTACTGCATTCAGCTTGAGCCGCGACACGCTCATGAAATGACGCTTCTCTTGAGATTGTATGGTGGTGGTCAATTCCGCGACGCGCTGATTGGCCAGCTTGAGCTTTTTAAGCGTCATTGCCAGCAGCCGATCCTTGCGTTCTTGCTGGTCAGCCGCTTTTTGTACTCGCTCGTATTTGGCCTTCGCGTCAAGCAGTGCGAGGCTTTGTTCGTTATGCTCACGCTGCAGTTGGCGACGTAAACGCTTGTTGCGTCGATTACCGATTACATAACCGATCAAGAGACACAACACTGCAGTTGCAACAATAGGCAGGCCGAGTGCAGTTAATTTCAATGAAGACAATAATTCCATCAGCTGTAGTCAATCCCGTGATGTTTACATCGATTAGCTGGAAGCATCATACAAAATTGCCGCTAATCGCGTACATCTGTATTTTCAAAAACAGAACCGGATCACTCGGGATAGTCGTCCGAACGTTAGAAATATTGAGAACCGCTCCTCAGAACGCGTTATTAATCAAAGTTTTAAACCTGGCAATTAAAGCTGTTAAACAAGGTAAAAACTGAAGCAGTCATGGACAATTCTGATGTGGTTCTACGTATTCGCTATGCGGCTAGTCTTGATGATTCAGAAACAGTACGGATTATTGCATTAGGTGGTCAAGAGCTTGACGTTGCAACTGTCGCCGCTTGGCGAGATTCAAAAAAAATAGATGAGAACGACAGCACTAAGGACGACAGTAAGAAAATAGATTGTCGACAAGCTGACCTAGACGCCTTGTTAAGCGGATTGGTGATTGAACGTCGTGGTCCGCCGCCAAAGAGTAACAAGCCTGTTCATGCTCCACCAGAAAGTAAAAAACCATCGGTGATTCGCGATAATAATGTTGTGCTCAAGCAGTTACGTATTGCGTTCAAATTGCGCACGGATGATGTGCATGACTTGATTGTGCGAGGTGGTGGTCGCATCACAAAATCTGAGACCGGTGCGTTATTTCGAAACCCGTCTGCGCGCAATTTTCGGCGTTGTGGTGATCAGGTATTGCGTTGGTTTCTGAAAGGTCTTGGCGAGCGGGAAAGGGGACAATCGTGATCATCGATGACAACTGTGTTGTATCCATGCACTATCAACTGACCAACGGTTTTGGTGAACTCATTGACAGTTCACAAGGTGATTTGCCTTTGGTTTATATGCATAACACGAATGCCTTGTTGCCGAGTCTTGAACGTGAACTGACGGGCCATCTGGCGGGTGAGCATCTTGAGATCACGATATATCCGGAAGATGGATATGGATACGCAGACGAAGAGTTGGTGGTTGAATGTCCGCGAGATAAATTAGCCGAGTCCGAACAGCTGAAAGTCGGCATGCGTTTCAAGGCGCTGAGCAAGGATGGTGATTCTCAATTGGTCACCGTCAAGGAGATCAGTGAGGAAACCGTGGTTCTGGACGCCAACCATCCCTTGGCGGGACAGGTTTTGCACTTCACCATTGCAATCGTTTCGGTACGAGAACCCACAGAGAAAGAACTAAATGACGGTATCGCGACCCAGACTAACGCGAACTAGTTGAATCCTTGCCTGGTTGTTGTTGGCTTTCGTACAGTGTCGAGAACGCATCTTTAAAGAAGTGTTCGCCGCCAAAGTTGCCTGATTTCAAGGCAATGGCAATTGTTTCATTACCAAGATCGGCATAAGTCCAAGGTACACCTGGTGCGATTTCAGCGCCAACGCGCAATGAATTGAGCGCCAGTGCCTGGGCGACAGCACCAGAGCTTTCTCCACCTGCGACAAGCAGTTGTCGAACATCTTTATCGATAGCATCCTGCGCCAACGTCGCCAAGGCTTGTTCGACAAGTTCTCCTGCGACCGCCACACCGAGCTCGCTTTGCGCGGCAGCGACCTCCTCTTTACCGGCTGTTGCATAAATCATCGGCGCGTCTACTGCATTGTCGATCTTTGAGCTTGGGGCGCACTTTGCTAAAGTTTGCGCAAGCCAATCGCGAGCCTCCCTGAGTTGATCTTTGCGGGCCAGACTGAGCGGATCGATCTGGAACGACGGCGCCAGAGATGCCTGTGCGCTGACTTGTTGCTGCGTCATCGAGGAACAGCTGCCGCTTAAAATGAGTTGTTTGCCGGCAGGTGGTTCGGGAAGATCCGCTTGATCATCATCCTTGAGCCAACCTCGCACTCGGAATAGCGCTGGCAAATGCATGGCCAAGGCGCTGCCACCGGTCAGCATGGCAAGGTGTTCCGTGGCCCGCACAATGCTCAACAGATCATCTGCTGTTACCGCGTCAATAACAACATGTCTGACACCATTTTCGGTATGGGCGTCCAAGGCGTTTCGAATGTGTTCCGGGCCTCGCGATACGGTAGGCCAGGTAATAGCTGCTACCGAGCCAGAGACTTGCGTGTCGAGCAAGCGGCAAAGATTACTGTCCGTCATTGGTGTCAGCGGATGATCTTTCATTGGACTCTCGGCCAGTAACTGCTCACCGACAAAGAGGTTGGACATGTAAACACTCCGAGCATTTTCTGGAAAGGCCGGGCAATAAATAGTGGTTCGATAGTCCTTCTTGGCGCTATTTAGCGAGGTGCGGGAAAACGAGTCAAGCATAGCTTCGGCAATGGGGCCTATATTGCCTGTGGCCGTCGAATCGAAAGTTGAACAGTACTTCCAGAAGAAGCGTTGAGCCTTGTGCTGAGTTAACCAGGCTTGGGCGTCAGAGACGCTGGACAGCGCCTTGTCGATGCCAAGTGTTCGACATTTCAGTGCGATAATCTCGAACGGCGCAACATCGTTTATATCGTTGTCGCTCGGAACGCCGAGGCGCAGATTTACCCGTACCCCGGAGCGCGCCAATATGCCAGCAAGGTCGCATGCGCCAGTGAAGTCATCGGCTATGCAGCCAAGTAAAATGCTCATGCTTGTGAGAATAACAGAGCGGTGTTTAACCGTGCGCAGATCATAACGGGCGAATAGAGCAAATTATCGCAACCGAGATTTGATCAGGAAGCTTTCTTCATCGACAGGCGAGGACGCCTTTCCAATTCTTCCGCCAATTGCTGTATTGGTGATGGCATACGCAGACCGTATCCTTGCGCATAGTCAACACCTATTTCTCGCAATTGCATGAGAATTTCATCGTTCTCGACAAACTCCGCAATTGTTTTTGCTCCCACCGTTTGGCCGATCTGGTTGATGGCACGAACCATTTCCTGATCGATATTGTCGCTGGCAATATTGCGCACCAGTGAACCGTCTATTTTCAGGAAATCGATGGGCAACTGCTTCAGGTAGGCAAACGTTGAAAAACCTGAGCCGAAGTCATCCAGAGCCAGGGTGCAGCCTAGTGCTCGAACACGATCAATAAAACCGCGCACTTTCTCGAAATTGTCAACTGCGGCTGTCTCTGTGATTTCAAATGCAATCAACGATGCGTCAATATCGCCACGCTGTAGACGTTCTACAATATGGTTGTTGAAATTCTCATCGAGGAACGATAACCCCGACAAATTTACCAGCAGTCGAGGTACATGATATTCATTCTGATGTGCGAGCAACCATTCGACCACATGGTTAAACACCCACTGATCGATCTCCGACATGATATTGTATTTTTCGGCAATCGGAATGAATTTGGCAGGTGAGTACACTTCACCATTCTCACTGCGAATTCTCAGTAAAATTTCGCAATGTGCCATCGATACCGACTTTTCTTCGATATTGAATATCGGTTGGAAATAAAGAGAAAGACGTTCTTCAGCCAACGCTTGTCGAATGCTCTGAATACCAGCAATATCGCTACGGTACTTGACCACCTCGGCGTCGTTCTCCTGCGTCACATGCACGCGATTGCGACCGGATTGTTTGGCAACATAGCAGGCAGAGTCAACATCGGCGAGAAGGGTCTGGATATCTTGAGTTTCCCCATCGATAGGTGTTACACCAATACTTAGACTGACCTTGAATGTCTGCTCGGCGTAGACGAAGTTGAAGTCTTGTACCAGTGTACGAAGCTCTTCGGCCAGGCGAATGATATCGGCGAATGTTTTACCCTGGGCGATAATTGCGAATTCATCTCCACCTACGCGGGCAAATAGATCTCCACGTCGTAATCTGTTTTTCAGGCTTGTAGTCAATTCGATAAGAAGCTTGTCACCAGCATGATGGCCGCATGTATCGTTAACGATTTTGAAACGATCGAGGTCGAGATACAAAAGCCCATAGGAATATTTGTCTCGATCAGCAATGGCGATCGTATGTAATAAATGTTCCTCAAATGCACGGCGATTGTGCAGGCCAGTCAAGTCATCATGATTAGCGATATGGGCGATTCGTCGGTTAGCTTTGCTGACTCGACTGGTTACGATCGCTGAAATTATCGCAGACAGTGCAAATGCTGCAATGACTAAACCAAGCAACAAGCGTCGCGTTTTTTGATAAGTTTTCTGATTGTTTTCTAAGGCTTCCTGGGAAAGTGTTTTCTCCAGTTGTACCAATTCATTCAAGTGATTGAGCAAGACCAGTTCTTGAAGTTGTAGATCGTTGAGAACTGATTTCAAAGCCTCAGGGTTTTGCTGCATCGTATAAAGCAGATTGTTAGTACGTTCGTATTCGTCGCCTACTCTGCGATCAGCGAGTGTTAACGCCGTCAGAATATCGAATTCGCGCTCATTAGCACCCAAGTGTATGAGTTCGGAACGAGCCTTCAGATAGGTATTGGTATGTTCAACCAGTTTATCGAAGATGCGCTGACGTTCGTTGGGGGCCTCGATCTGCAGCAGTGATCGCACTGCGCCTGAACGCAAGCGGATAGCGTCACGCATTTGAAAAGCACGGCTGGTTTTCTGAGCCGTATCTTCGATCAGCACCGACATACTGGCGTTCACATGATTCAGGCTGGTCATGGATAACCACGTGACCAGAAGCATCAATGAGAACACGGCAACAAAACCGATACTTATAATCGTCTTGGTGTTGTCTGATTGTTTAGGAGAGTTGGCCATCAGGGATGTAGTTTTTTTATTTTCCTTATTTCGCAACGTGCACGGCTACAAACCGCACTGCAAACAGTCGCGGCTTATGGCCGGGTACACAACATCCGCTCGCTCGGCAGCGATCTGGGATCTCTTTTTTACTCGTCATATCCATTTATCCAGGGTTTTCGTATCCATACTGACAAGATCTGGCCTTTTGACAGGCCGATTGGCTTTGTTTTGGTTCATTTTTTAATGTTCGTACAGGAGGTTATCGGCGCGATTTCCGATGCATTGATGACTTTTTTGTATAAGCCGAGTATATTCGGTCGTTATACGGATAACTTACGTTATTTCAATGACTTAGTATGTTTGGCTGAATGTTTGGCCGAATGGTTAGCTGATAGTTTGATGGGATGTTTTTGTGATTTGCTTCACGCAAAGAGACCATGCACCCAGAACTCGCCAGGTGCATGGCGCAGCTGATATACCCAGCAATAGCTGCCATCAGGTCTTCGTGCGAGGTGATAATCGCGACGAACATCGACCTCATCCCACCAGCCATTTTCAATGCGTTCCGGTAAGGTCTGTAAATCGAGATCTGGTGTCGCTGGCACGGGGGTCGCCAATAACCAGAGCGGACGGGCAGGCCAGTCCGAAGGTGCCTTGCTTGATTCGAGCAGTGCGGTCAGCCACGCCTTCTCGGGTCGGTGATCGTTATCCGGTAGAGCTGTGTAGAGCGCCTCCTTGCCAAGGCGCGCCGTGAGTTTGTCGATCATTTGTTGAATACTGCTGTCCTGAGCCTGACTTTTTTGCAGAAGATCCTTGCCTTCACGCTCGATACTGGCAAGTTCAGTTGCGTTGAGTTGAATGCGGATGATCGGTGCGCTGAGCGTTATCGCTCCGAGCCGTTCAGTGGCAACACGAAACAGATGTGTTGTGTTGGCTGTTGCATCCAGAAACTTCAAGGCAACAACGGTTGCTTGCTGGCGCTGATGATAGAGCGTGATATCCAGATGTCGTACACCAAGGTCATGGCTTTTGAGAAAACCGGACAAGGCACCCAGCAAACGATTTAATGGAAAGGCAATAGTGGCTGTATCTGGTGCTTCGAGTGGTAGATCCATTGTTTCGCAAAAACTATCGGATAGTTTATAAGCGGGGCGTGGATCGGGTAGTCGTGCATCGAGACGATAAAGAAGGTCTGTACATTGATGACCAAAACGTCGCGTCATGGCTGCAGCTGGAATGGCCATCAGTTCGCCAAGATTGCGAATACCGGACTGGCGCAAGCCTTTGAAGGTGAACTCATCAAGTGGCAGACAAGTGACTGGAATATTGTTGATGATATCTGGCAGTTCAGATAACTGCTGAACCGCAGTTGTGATACCCGCACGTGCTAATAATGAAGCGGCGGTCGGTGTCGGCGCAACGCCAATACGTAGCGTGATGCGCAGGGCCTGTGCTTCAGCTTCAAGCCTCTCGAGCAAGGTATCCAGACCGTCAAAGAGCTTCAGGCTTGCGGCAACTTCCAGCACAATGGTATTAGGCGGCTCCGGGCTGACCCAGGAAGAGTAGTTCAATGCCCATAGCGTCAGTTGTGCAAGATGTGCTTGTTGCTCATTTTCGTCGTAATCACTGACCTGGAGATCCGGCACGATCGCATAGGCATTCTTGAGCGCAAGCCCGGGTCTGATACCGGCATCAGAGGCAACACGGTTGCATGCCAGAACACGCCGCCGTGGTCCCTCCTGCAAAATCACCGCACGCGCGCTATCGGCGTCGCTGTGCTCTTGCCGATCTATCGGTAATTGAGGGAAGAGGAGGGCTAGCCAGAGCATTGGCGTAAGGTTCAAGTTGATTATGTATGTGTAGCTATGCTTCCACTAATTATCAGAGGCGGCAATAATCGCTGCAATTTCCTTGTAACCGCGTTGTTCAGCATGTTCGAGTGGTGTCACACCGTTTCTGTCAGCCAGCGTAATATTTGCACCCGCCTGAACCAGTGCTTCTACGGTTGCAATGTACTCAGGGCCTCCATCGCCGAGCACAACAGCCTCCATAAGCGCTGTCCAATGCAGGTTGTTGACATGATCTAGCGGCGCGCCTGCTTTAATCAGACGCTGAACTACTTCTACATGTCCAAGATGGGCGGCGGCTATTAACGCGGTACCTTCATAGATACTGGTAATCAGATCAGAGCGATTACCGTACTTCAGTGCCAGCGACATCAGTTCCGG